>PMVV01000141.1 GCA_003166475.1 Bryobacterales bacterium
CAACTGGTATCCCTACCGCGACCGGCGGCCTCCCAGGCCGCACCTTCCCGTGTATATTGGCAGAATGCCGCTGTATCTTCTCGGCCTCGCCGTCCTGGTCTATGGCGCGATCTATTGCGTCGTCAGCCGCCTGATCTTTCGGCCCCTCCGTTATCCCGGCGGCCCGTGGCACACGCAAGGGGAATTGGGCGCGCAAGATGTCTGGCTGCGCACCAGTGACGGCGTCCGTCTGCACGCCTGGCTTGTAAAACCACCGGTGGACGCGCCAGACAACCGCCTGGTCACCATGTACCTCAAGGGCAATGGCACCAATATTTCGAATCGCCCCGGCCACTTGCGCGAGATCGCTGCGGCGGGTTCCTCGGTTCTGATTCTGGACTATCGCGGCTACGGGAAGAGTCAGGGCCGCCCCACCGAACGCGGCCTTTATCGCGACGCCGATGCGGGCTACGATCACCTCATCGGCATGGGCTACCAACCCGCGCAGATCGTGGTGCTCGGCGAGTCGCTCGGCGCGGCGGTGGCGGTGGACTTGGCTCGCCGCCGCCCGTGTGCCGGCGTGATTCTGGAGTGTGCCTTCACTTCCTTCTCCGCCATGGCGGGTACCATCGTGCCGTTGGTGGGGCGGTTCTTCGCCAGCGGTTTCAACTCGCTGCGCAAAATCGCCGGCGTGCATGCGCCCCTGCTGATTATCCATGGCGACCACGATACCTTCGCGCCTTATGCCATGGCGCGCGCCTTATTTGACGCGGCCAACGAACCCAAATCGTTTTGGACCGTCGAGGGCGCCACTCACATCGACATCGTCCAAGTAGCCGGCCCGCTCTACCGCGCGCGATTGCAGGCGTTTTATGCCGGCCTGATATGAGCGCTTCCTACAATCGGATCGCCGGCCAAAGCGTGGAGCGTCTGGCTGCTGGATCTGCGCGCTCCCGCCGTGGAAGCGGTCCACCACGAGCGGGACCTGTGTCTGGCGCTGGGCGCCATCGCACCGCGGTTCATTATGTGCGCCATGACTTTCATGACCTGACCAGCTCCGGCCGCGGCCTTTCGTGGATTCACATCTTTTTCCTGTTCGCGGTCTCCATGACGCCGTGTTGCTGCTGGGCGGTACGCTGTGCTTCACCTGGGTGTGCGCGCTGGGTCTCGGCCTGGTGCGGGAAGACATCCCTCCCGCGGTGGCCGCCGCCATCAAGCGCCGGATTGCGATCGCGCAGGCGCTCTATGCCTTCGGCGCGCTGCTCTGTCTGGTGAACACCTATGTGAGCATCGGATTCATCGTGCTGGTGCAACTGAACTACGATCCGGCCAGGCCGATCCGGCGCGCAAGGTGCACCAGTGTGGTGCACCTGTTATCATAAGGGCATGAAAAGCCGGTCCAAGACTAACACTCGAAGCGCATCGTCAGTCCGTCAGAGTGTCACTATTCCGGCGCAACTCGCGATTGAAGTCGAGCGTGTAGCCAGGAAGAAACATTTGACCATGAGCCGGGCTTTGGTGGTCCTCGCGCAGCGCGGGGTAGATGCTGAAATGGCCGCCCGCGATAGTCTCAATGCGACCTATCGCCGGTTCATGTCCGAGGCCGATCCCGAACGCAAAGGCGAAGCTGGGAAGGATCTGATCCGGGCAATTTTCGGAAAGGACGCGATTGCCGAAGATTCGATTCTCTAGTCTTCCGCGGCCACTCTGGGAACACATTCTTGCGCGCGTCGCGCAGCGTCAGATCTCTCTCCAAGACCTTCGCCACTTGCAGGACTGGGTGAATGCCGGTCCATGGGCGCCCGACGGCGACTGGTACAAGGACTTCGGCACATTCATCGTTTGCGGCCATGGCGACCTTCCAAGAACGGTCTTGCGAAGGGGCATGGCGCCGCTTGGCACGCGAATAGACTAGCGGCCGTCGAAGGGCGTGCGGCTATGCGCCCAGGCGGGCCCGGCAGTAATCTCCGCAGTCCGCGCGTGCAGGGCGCGCAGCACTTCCAACTCCCCGGGAGCCGGCGGGGCAGTCTCATCCACCGCCGGCGCAAATCGCACGTCCCAGCCGGTGCTCTCCCGAATCTGCGCGCGCGTCACGCCGGGATGCATGCTGCTCACCACCATCTCCTTCGATTCCGCCTCCGGCCGCATAATGCAAAGATCCGTGACCAACAGCGTGGGACCCTTTGTCGGGATGCCCAACTCCCGCCGCTCGCGGCCCGTCCGCCCATGTCCCAGCGTGGTCAGAAAATCCAATTGCGCCACAAAACTCCTGGGGTTCTGCGGCATGACGATGAAAATCTGCCCGCAGCCCGTCGAGATCTCCGACGCCCCGCCGCTCCCCGGCAGCCGCACCTTGGGCCGCGCGTACTCGCCGATCACCGTGCTGTTCAGATTCCCGAACCGGTCCACCTGCGCGCCGCCCAGAAATCCCACGCTGATGCGGCCGCCCTGCAGCCAGTACCGAAACAACTCCGGCACCGACACGGTAGTCAGCGCGGTTTCGCAGAGTTCTCCGTCTCCGATCGAGAGCGGCAGCGCGGCGGGCCGCGTCTCCAGCGTTCAAGATTCGTAAATCAGCGTCACCGACGGAGCGTGCGTGAGCCGCGCCAGGTTGCACGCCGCCGAAGGCAGCCCGATACCCACGAAGCAGATGTCTTCGCTGCCCAGGGCGCGCGCCGCGGCCACTGTCATCATCTCCGCCGCTCGGTAACTCATCGGCCGCCCTCCGTCCTATCCAGCACGTGCATCCGCATCCACGCCTGGAACGATTCCCGCTCCCGCGAAATCGTGTCCCATGCGATGTAGAAGGCGTTGTCGCGCGTGTAGTATCCGTGCGCGTAAGAAGGATGCGCGCCTCGTGGCGCGACGCACACCGCGGCAATCGTCCAGGCCGGCAGGATCACGGCGTTCGCGCCCTGGCCGCTGAAATCGTTCACGATTTCTTCCACCGTCACGATGGCCCGCCGCGCTGCCAGTGCGGCTTCTTTCTGCACGCCGACGATCCCCGCGAACAACACATTGCCCCGGCGGTCGGCCTTCTGCGCATGCACGATGGTTACGTCCGGCCGCAGCGCCGGTACCGCAGCCAGCTCTTCGCCGGTGAACGGGCAGCGCACGAAACGGATGTCGGGGTTCACCCGCGGCAGATCCGTCCCCCGGTATCCGCGAAAGAACGCGCACGGCAGGCCCGCCGCCCCGGCTTCGTAGGCATGCGCCATCGCGCTATGGCTGTGCTCCACAATCTCCAGCGGCCGCGGCCACCCGCGCTCCACCGCGTCCCGCAAGCGGTGCAGCGATCCGACTCCGGGATTGCCGCCCCACGAAAAAACCAGCTTCCGCGCCGTCCCCATGCCAATCATCTGGTCGTAGATCAGGTCGGGCGTCATGCGGATCAACGTCAGGTCGCGCCGCCCCTGCCGGATGATTTCGTGCCCGGCGGCGAATGGGATCAGATGGGTGAAGCCCTCCAGCGCGACTTGATCTCCGTCGTGAACGTAGCGCGCCACCGCCTCGGACAGGCTCAGAAATTCCATGGTCAACGCTGGTCGATGTGGCAGGCCTCCATATCGCAACGCATATGCCAGCGATCGAGACCCAGCCGCTTCAGTACACTGCGCGCCGGTTCGTGGTGGGCTTCAAACGAGATCATTTCCAGGCCCCAGGGAATACCCGCCACCGCGCTCTGGCAACAGGATACGCGCAGCCCGGTTTGCTTTGAGAGTTCGTTCACCATCAACTCCGCGTTTTCGTGAATCGCTCTGCGGCCGGGCGGAATATCGACGGGCCGGTCGAGTAAAGGAGTGACTGCGATTACGCGCCCCTGCGCATCGTGAGTCTGTGTAGCGACAAAAGAATAGGAGTCGTCCGCGGCAGGAGATCGCGAAAATCGCGCGGCGATCCGTTTGCGTCGACCGGAAAATCGACCTCGAGTTTTTGCCTCTTCGGCACAAGGGTGCCGGGCTTGAGCCTCGGCACTTCGGCCGAAATGTCCATCATGTCGCCGCGGAACATATAAAACGGGTCTTCGTAACCGACGCCCAGCGCTGTTGCGACGGCATCCAATGGACGAGGTGTATTCGCGGTAATAGTGGCATGATCGCCGTGCCGCACGATGGTGGCATCGTCGGACGATTGTGCCGAGGCAGCCAGACCGGCAACCACCCAAAGAACGATCATTGGCGCCGTCGTCATGTCATCTCATATTGACCGCGCCCTAAGTCTTCGCGGTCTTCAATAGCCCGATGGTGTTCCCGTCCGGATCCGTGAACCAGGCAAACGTACCGGTCGGAATCGGGATCGGCCCGACCACCTTCTTGCCGCCCAGTTCGACGGCCTTGTCGAGCGCGGCCTGCACGTCCTCGACGTCCACGTAGAACATGATGTAATGCTCCGGCTCGTGGCCCAGGGAGGTGATGTGGCCCGAGATGCCCTGCGGACTCCCGGTTTGAATATTCGACGCGGGCCCGGCGGCCGTGATCTGCCAGCCGAACAACTTCGAATAGAAATCGCCGGTCTTGGCGCGGTCGCGGCATCCGATCTCAAAATGAACAACTGGTCGTCCCATGGTTTTCTCCCCCTTTTGACCGAGTAACGGTGGCGCCGCTGCCGCCAATAAGAGCGCCGAGCGGCGTGTCATAGCCATTAGAATATCCTAGCGCAGGCAGGCCACGAAAAACGATGGCCTGCCCCACAGCTAACGGCCCGGTGTCCAAGGCGCGCCGGCCGTATCCAAGGCCTGTTCGAGCGCCTTCAGGTCCGCCTCCACCAGCGTTCGCAGCTTCTCCCGCTCGGCGGCGAACTCCTGGCTGGCAATCGCAAACGCTTGCACATCGCTGCCCGGCGGGCGCTGCAGGGAGGCTCCCTCGTCGTTGACGATGGTCTCGACGCGCTCCACGATAGCCACTGGCACATTCTCGTTGCGCCGCGCCAGGGTCACATCGCCGCGCAGCGCCCGCAGAATCTCGTTGTTCTTTTTCTCCAGCGCGCGCGCCGCGTCCGCCCATTTCCGATCCATCGCCGGGGTGGCGTCAATGGCTTCCTTGATCTTGCCGATGCGCGTGTTCAACTCGTTGGCGCTAGCGAGCGTGCTCAAAACCGCGCGCTCCAGCCTGGCGACTTTTTGCTGGAATTCGAACAGCTCTTTGCGCGCGGCTTCCTCGCTGGCCTCGCCTTTCTCGGCCTCCACCGTGAATTCCCGCGCGGAAACCAGCGGCGTCACCACGCCATCCACCCTTTTCGAAAGCGACACGCTGTAACGTCCCGGCGCGACCAGCGTGCCCGACGGTTCTTCGTAAAACAGATCGTCGTCCACGTCGGCAGGCCGCGGTCCAGGCAACTCCGCGGCAGGCTCGCGCAGGTTCCAGCTCACGCGATGGATGCCCTTGGTCACCGGACCGGTCAGCGTGCGCAGCGCACGCCCGGACGCATCGGCGATGGTCAACAGCAACGCCGGAGCTTCCTCCTCGCCTTCCGCCCGCAGTTCCGCAGCGCTCGGATAAACGATCGCGGCCTTCTTCTTTTCCGCTTCCTTTTCGGCGTCGCGCCGCTGCTGCTTCCTGGTCTTGATTTCGTCCTTCAGGTAGTAGGTGAACTGCGCGCCGTATGGCGGGTTGTCCGCCGTGAAGAAAGACTCGCCCAGGAACGCCTTGCCGCGCAGGCCGAACTGCCGCGTCTCGATGTACAGCAACGCATCCTTGACCGCGAACAGCGCGACATCCTGCGTCAGCGTTTCCGGCTTCAGATCGCGCAGCGGCGTATAGTCGTCGAGAACGTAAATGCCCCGGCCGAAGGTGCCCACCACCAGGTCGTTCATGCGCTTCTGGATGGCCAGGTCGCGCACCGCGATGGTGGGCATGCCCCCCTTCAGTTGAGTCCACTTCTTGCCGCCGTCGACCGAGAAGAACAGCCCGAACTCGGTACCCGCGAACAGCAGCCGCGGATTTACGTGATCCTCCGCGAGCGCCAGCACGGGACCGTTGGCCGGCAAGTCGCTCTGAATCGCGGTCCAGGTGCGCCCGGCGTCGGTGGTCTTCAGCAGATAGGGCGCGAAGTCGGATGCCTTGTGATGGTCGAACGCGGCGTAGGCCGTGCCCGCCTCGTGCTGCGAAGCCAGGATGCGGCTCACATAGGTGCCATCGGGCACGCCCGGAAACTTGTCGATCTTGCGCCACTCTGCGCCACCGTTTTCGGTCACCTGAATGAGGCCGTCATCGGTGCCGGCATAAATCACCCCTTCCTTTTTCGGCGACTCCGCCAACGCCACGATGTTGTCGTAAAACGAAGTCGAAACGTTCTTCGCCACGGCGTCCGGGTTCCAGACTTTGCCCATCACCGGCAGCGTGTTGCGGTCGATCTGGCGCGTCAGGTCGCCGCTCACGGCCTTCCACGAATCGCCGCGGTCGTCGCTGCGGAACAGCTTGTTGGCGGCGAAGTACACGCGCGTGTGCGAGTGCGGGCTGATCGTGAGCGGCGAATCCCAGTTCCAGCGCAGCGGCGGTTCGCCCAAGCCGGGCTGCGGCTGGATGCCCACCGATTGCCCTGTGCGCCGGTCGTAGCGCACCAACCCGCCGTACTGCGACTCCGAGTAGATGGTGTCGGGGTCCTGCGGATCGACGCGCGATTGGAAACCGTCGCCGCCCGCCGTCACGTACCAATCGCCATTGGCGATGCCGTGGACGCTGCGCGTGCGCGCCGGTCCGCCCAGCGAGAAGTTGTCCTGCGTGCCGCCGTAGACGTGATAGAAGGGCGCGGCGTCGTCCACCGCGATATCGTAGAACTGCGTCACGGGCAGGTTGGCCTTGAAAGCCCACGTGGCGGCGCGATCGAAGCTCTCGTACACGCCGCCATCGCAACCCACCAGATAGTGGCTGGTATTGTCGGGATCGATCCAGATTTCGTGATTGTCCACGTGCTTAAACCGCTCGCCCAGATTGTGCAGCGTCTTGCCGCCATCGTCGGAAACCTGCAGAAACACCCACATCACGTAGATGCGGTCGACATTCTTGGGGTCGGCGACGATGTGCGCGTAATACTGTCCCTGGTCGTCGTGTTCGCTGCGCCGCTCCCAGGTGGCGCCGAAATCGGTGGAGCGGAAGATGCCGCCCTTCTTGTCGATGGATTCGATGCTGGCGTAGATCACATCGGGATTCGCTGGCGACATCGCGAGGCCAATGCGCCCCAGATCTTCGCTGGGCAGGCCGGATTTCACCTTGTTCCAGGTGGCCCCTGCGTCGGTGGATTTGTAAATGGCGCTCTCCGGACCGCCGTCGATCAGCGTCCACACATGCCGGCGGCGCTGATACGCGGCCGCCAGCAGGACGTCGGGATTGCGCGGGTCCATCGCCACGTCGGTCACGCCGGTGTTCTCGCTAATCGTCAGCACGGCTTTCCAGGTCTTGCCGCCATCGGTGGTCTTATACAATCCGCGGTCGCCGCCCGGCCCCCACAATGGCCCTTGCGCGGCGACGTAGACAGTGTTGGAATCCCGTGGATCGATGGCGATGCGCGCGATGTGCTCGGACTTCTTCAGGCCCATGTTCTTCCACGATTTGCCGCCGTCGTCGGACCGGTACACGCCATCGCCATAGGACACGCTGCGCTGGCTGTTGTTCTCGCCCGTGCCGACCCACACCACGTTGGGATTCCTAGCGTCTACGACCACCGTGCCGATGGAGTAGGAGCCTTCGCCATCGAACACCGGCGTGAATGAGGTGCCGGCGTTGACCGTCTTCCACACGCCGCCGGATGCCGACCCGACGTAGTAGGTGCTTTTGTCTTTGGGGTGGACGGCGAACGATCCCACGCGGCCGGAAGTCACGGCAGGACCGATTGACCGGAGCTTCAGTCCGGCGAAGGCGTCCGCCGGCGTGGAGCCGGAAGGCTTGTCAGCCTCCTGCGCCGACAGCGGCGGGAGCGCGATCAGAAGACAGGCGAAAAGGGCGGAGCGTAATGGCATCACGCGAGCAGTATAACAAGTCGCTGTAGGGCACACACAACCAAGAGAGGCGGCCTGAGAGGCCGCCGCAGGCCGAGGGCCTGCCCCACTAGGGATTGGGCGGCTGTGGTTCGTCACTGAAATGCTCCACCTTCTTGCCGTACTCCGACCGGTAGAAGATGTCGCGCTCGCCGGTCTCGGGATTCACCCAGCCTACCTGGAACTTGGGGGCCAGATGGTCTTTTGAATGGTCCGGCTTGGATTCTTCCGGGCGTTTCTGGCGGGCGGCCTTGATGCGCTCCAACTCCTTGTAGGCCTTGAAGTAGGCACGTTCCAAGCGGCCCTGGATCTGGGTCAGACGGTCGAAGACAGGGACGCGTCCTTCGGGGGGCAGGCCCGCGGCGAAGCAGTCGGCTTCCAGGACTTCCACGCGTACCAGCTTCCACTGGGCGATGGCAGCCTGGTCAACGAGGTATTGCTCGGCCTGGTCTTGGGGCTGGTAGAGGTTTTGGAGGCCGTCGTGGATGTGGTCGAAGTCCTCCTGACGTTCGCCGGGCAGGATGATTTTGCTGGCGCGCAGGCCGTGGCGCAGCGAATTCATGGAGGCGGTGGCCTTCCCCTGAGGAGTCTTAGGACCGGTTGCGTGCCGTGCGTTGCGGCGATTTGCCGCGATTTGTCTCTTTGTTGCCATACAGTTACCTCTTTGTGTCAAGCGAAGCCAATTGGCGGGCGGGGGAGCGTTCGGAAAGCGCGAGCTTTGCTCGCGAAAGCGGGGCTGAGAGCCTGCCCCACGAGGGGCCGCGAGGTCTTCTTAGCCACACGATAGCACGCGCGTGGCTGGCGGGACCCCGCCGGGTGGCGCGGGTGGGGGTGGAGAGGGGCTGTAGGTGATTGAGGGATTGGGGGAAAGCGGGCGGGGCGGTTTTTTGGGGAGATGTGTGACTGGGGCGGACCCCGGGAGGCGGGTTGGCGCTCTTACTGGTAATTCGGAAGGGACTTCACGATCTGCGCGGTGGCCACGCTTACGTGGACCACCTGGCCCACAAGGCGCTGGGCAAAATGGGCGGGAAGGCGAGTGCGAAGCGCGGGCCGGAGTACTTCCGCAAGATTGCCGGGATGCGGAAAACGCGGGCTGGGGCAGACCGCGCCGAACAGGTCAGCCTCAGTGCATGATAATAAGCTCTGAGAGTGATGGAACGTGCTTTGAGATCAACCGCGGCAGTGTCCATCCGATATCCCTTGCCTGCTCTATAAGAATGCCGATAAAGGCATCTGGGTCAAGATGATACTGGTGCCTCATGAAGTCGTCTGCCGTTAAACACTCCAAGCCGTAAGGGACCAAGGCTTCCTTCGGAAAATGTTTCGTGTTGTCGCTCACGATTGAATGAGCACCGCATTTGACGGCGGTCGCCAGCACATGCCTGTCCTTTGGTTCGTTAGTCATCGCGGAAATCAAGCTCTCGTATCCAGCGACGATGGCGTCTGGGAAGGCGCTCTCCATCTTTCCGATTCTCCGCTCAACCTGCTCATGCGAATAACCAAACTTGTTTTGCAGTGTCCTGCGAAGCTCTTGCAGGATGCTGGCAGACCATTTGGGTGTGTAGAAGGCAGGCTCCTCCGCCAATCGGAGGAGCGTATCCACAATAGGCATCGGGGCCAGGACGCAAGCATCCAGGACCGCTATGTAACGGCTAATCCTCATCGGCGGCCATGGCCGTCCGGTCGTAGATCCCGTCACTGGCTTCCGCTTGCGCCAGTTCGCGAATGGCCTTGTGACGCTGCTCGTCCCTTCTGGCTCTGTATTGGAATAGGTCTTGTGCGTACATGCGGCGATGCGTTCCTACCATGTGGTATGGAATCTCTCCTTTTTCTAACAGATTGACCAAAAACTGCCGCGATACGCCGAGGATGGATGCGGCCTCCATCGTCGTCAGCTTGGCCTGATTCTGGACGATCATGACGGACTTCCCTTCATTCAGAAGGCCGATCAGTTCAACCAGAAACGAATAGAGCGATTCCGGTAGCAGGCGGGCTTCTCCATTAGGGGCTACAAGCTTCGCCTTGCCACGTCTAAACGCGAGATATAGCTCTTCAATTTCTCTGCGATCCGTATCCGAGACTGGAACCCGCCGATCCATGTCTGCAGGCTGCAACGGGCTGTCATGTTGTGCCGTTGCTCTAGGCATTGCTCATCGTCCTCCCTTTCGCTGTATGCGCTATATACGCTACAATAGCTACATACACTACAGACGATGGTAGTCTGGAAAGGGTTGCCAGTCAAGGAGATTTCATCGCTCTAGGGGTATTTTGATGAAATCGGCGACTGCTACAACTGGGTTGCGATGGACCGTCCCACCAAGCTGGTGCTGGCCTTCGTGTGCGGGCGGCGCACGGGTGAGAACGCGAAGGAGTTGATGCGGAGTTGAAGACCTGCGCAGGACCCCAAGGGGACGAACGACGCTACTCCCCGGCAGAATGCACCGGAGCGGTAAAGGTCGTTATCAGCGGGAGTCCCGATGCAGCGAAGATTTGCACCAGCCACGTGGAGCGGCAGAACCTCACCATGCGGATGCAGATGCGCCGGTTAACCCAGCTCAGGTCTGGAGATCTTTGAGATACGTCCCGATCAGCGAATCGTTTGCGGCGAGGTTAAGCATCGGCTCATGAGTATGGTATCAGGCGTTGGTTTGGAACAAGGAGGCCAGAACAGCATGGCCGCAACCAAAGAGGCGGCCTGAGAGGCCGCCGCAGGCTGAGAGCCTGCCCCACGAAAATCGGCTTCGCGCTATACTCAACCCGATGACAAAGTCCGAAATCACGCGCCGTGCATTTGTGGGAACAATGACCGCTCTAGGGCTCCCCGCGGCGGACGACGGCTGGGTGGATCTCTTCGATGGACGCAGTCTGGAAGGTTGGCGGCCTAGCGAAAACAAGAACTCCTGGAAAGTGGTGGAGGGCCATCTCGCGGCCGACGGTCCCAGATCGCACCTGTTCTATACGGGGCCGGTCAACGGCGCGGATTTCCGCAACTTCGAGCTCGAGGTGGAAGTGCTGGCGCGTCCGGCGTGCAACTCCGGAGTCTACTTCCACACCGCGTATCAGGAGCGCGATTTCCCGCGCAAGGGCTTCGAAATCCAGATCGATAACACAGCGACCGGCGAAGGAGGTTACCGCGAGCGCAAGAAGACCGGCTCGCTCTACGGACTGCGGAACGTGTACAAGCAATTCGTGCCCGACGACCAGTGGTTCAAGATCCACGCGGCGGTGCGCGGCAAGAATGTGCAGATCCGGTTGAACGGCATGCTGGTGGTGGACTACTCGGAGCCTGTGCCGCCGGTGATTCCGGACGGACCGGAAACAGGCCGGTTCCTGGATCGCGGCACGTTCGCGCTGCAGTGTCACAATGACGGCTCCAAAGCGCGATTCCGCAGCGTTCGGGTGCGGCCGTTACCGGACGGCACGCCCACGCCGGGCGGCCCCGCGCCGGTGGCGGACGAAGTCTTCAAGGAGATCGTCAACCTGGGCCGGCGCAACGTTCCCATGGCCGATTTTCACGTCCATCTGAAAGGCGGGCTGACACTCGAACAGGTGCTGGCGAAGTCGCGGCGCGATGGCATTGAGTACGGCATCGCGGCCAACTGCGGCAAAGGGAATCCGGTGCAAAACGACCAGGACGCCCTCGCCTACCTGGAGAGCCTCCAAGGCCAGCCATGTTTCATTGCCATGCAGGCGGAAGGGCGCGAGTGGACCGGGATGTTCTCGCGTGGCGTGGCCGCGCGCTTCGACTACATCTTTACCGACGCCATGACCTGGACCGACAACCGCGGTAAGCGCATGCGGCTCTGGCTGCCGGACGAAGTGGGAACCATCGCGGACCCGCAGGAGTTTATGGACACACTGGTCGACCGGACCGTTGGCATCCTGGACCACGAACCGGTCGATATCCATGCCAACCCTACGTTCCTGCCGGACTCGCTCGCCCCGGACTACGAGCGTCTTTGGAGCGAACCACGGCGCAAGCGAGTGATTGAAGCCGCGGTGCGCAATAGCGTGGCCATCGAGATCAACAATCGGTACAAGCTGCCCAGCCCTTCGTTCATCCGCATGGCGAAGGCCGCTGGCGCGAAGTTCACCTTCGGCACCAATAATTCCGGTCCCGGCGATCTGGGACGGTGCGAATATGGGCTGCGGATGGTCGAGGAGTGCAAGCTAGTCTGGCAGGATTTCTTCGTCCCGCTATCGGGGCCCAAAGCCATCGAGCGAAAGCCGGCGGCCTGAGAGGCCGCCGCAGGCTGAGAGCCTGCCCCACAAGCGTCACATCTTCCCTTCGAATAAGAACACCAGCTCGATCACCAGAATCACCACTACCATCAGCTCCAAGACGAACGCGCGGCCCTGCTGAAACTGGTCCATCATGAACTGGTATAGATCGCCGGCCGTGTGCAGTTTCTCGTCCACCAGCCGGCGGTAGTCTGTCACGCCCACCTTCCCCGCTGCCAGCCGGTAGACGCGCGCGGAATACATATCGCTCAGGAACTTGATGGAATTGTCCATGCGCTCGGTCAGTTCGCGCACATCCAGCCGGATGGTGTTAAGCCGCCCGGCCTCCCGCGCCAGACGCCAGCGCGCCAGAGCTCCCGTCCCCTTTTCGAGTGACCGGTACACACCGGCGAGCAGCCGCGTCAGCATTTCGTCGTAATAACGGAACTCGATCAATTGCGAATTGGCATACTCCAGCAGTTGCATCACCGGCAGCGCCCCTTCCGGCGTGTCATAGACCAGCGCGGCGGTCCAGCCGATCACCACCAGGTCGTCCGGATAATAGGACCGGCGCGTTTGCAGGATCTCGGTCCGCTCGTCGTCGGCCAGCCGCTTCTCTTCTCCGCGTACCACCTGCGCGATCTCTTCGCCGCGCTCCGCGATCAATTCCGCCGCCGTCACCGGGCTGCCGTCGCCCTTCATCATCGGGCGGAGCTGGATGATGTAGTAGTCTTCCGTCAGCCAGTCGGTGTACGGTTTCACCAACGCCGGGCGGGCGCGCGCCAGGCTGCGCCGGACGCTGTCGGCCGCCTGCTTCTCGATCTCCGGCGCCGCGATCGATCGGCTCGACAGGCGCATCAATTCCCGCCAATCGAACTCGAAGGGCAACTGCAGCTCGATCGACACCACGCCATATTCGTAGTAGTGCATCTGGGCTTGCAGCCGCTCGCCGCTTTCGAGCCGCAATGGTTCCAGGTACTCCACCACTGGCGGCTTCTCAAACCGCACGTATTCCGGTGTCGGCCGCCGGAAACTGGGTTCGCGTCCGGCCGGCTGCACCCCCAGGATCGCGCGCAATTCCTCCAGCCGGATCGCCTCGCACACATCGTAGAGGAACAGCAGCCAGAACGTGCCGGAGAGACGATCGGTGGACGCGGGCATGGTTTAAGTTGGCGGGGCTGAAGCCCCGCGCGGGCTAAAGCCCACCCTCCAGCTTACTTCTTCTGATAATCGGGATACGGCGGCCGCTTCAACACCGGCGGCGGATTCTCCCGCAGTTCCTGCATCACCACCTCGATGGCCTTGTCCAACTGCGGGTCATGCCCCTGCCGCACCGCCGCCGGATCCAATTCCACTTCGAAATCCGGCGCGACGCCGTGGTTCTCCACGTCCATAGTTCCATTGGGATTCCAGATCGCCCAGTTGGGGGCCATCACCACTCCGCCGTCCATCAAATCGGGAAATCCGCTCAGTCCCACCAGTCCGCCCCAAGTGCGCTCGCCGACCAGTTTGCCCACCCCCGCGCGGTGGAAGTACCAGGGCATGGCGTCGCCGCCCGAGCCCGCGAATTCATTGATGATCATCACCTTCGGGCCGAAGATCGCCCCTTGCGGCTGCAGGGTGTCCGCGCCGTCGCGTGTGGTGGCCACACTCATCACCTTGCGCTGTAGATACTCGATGATGTCGGTGGCCAACTTACCGCCGTGATTGAAGCGTTCGTCGATGATCCACCGCGTCCTTATCCACCTGCGCGAAGAAGTAGCGCATGAAGCTGGTGTAGCCGCCGAACGAGGTATCGGGCATATGGACGTACGCCACGCGCCGTCCGGTCATTTGATCGACCTTGCGGCGGTTGTCCTCAATCCACGCCAGGTGCCGCAAGCCGGATTCATCGTCTACCGGCACCACTTTCACTTCGCGCGCGTTCGCCCCGGACGGGTCCGGCCCCACCTTCAGCAGCGTCGTCTTCCCGGAGGTCGCCTCAAAGAAACTGTAAACGCTGTCGTTGGCGTGCACTTCCCGGCCATTCACCGCCAGCAGATACTCGCCCGCGGTCACGTTCACCCCAGGCTGGGTCAGCGGCGCTTTCAGGTCGGGATTCCAGTTCTCGCCATCGTAAACTCGCGCGAAGCGGTAGCGTCCATTCTCGATCTTGTAGTCCGCCCCGAGCAACCCGGTGCGAACCTTCTTCACCTCCGGCCGGTCGCCGCCGCCCAGAAACATGTGTCCCACGGTCATGTTGCCCAACATCTCCGTAAACAGGTAGTTCAAATCGTCGCGCGACGCGAGGCCGTTCAGGTACACGCCGTAGCGCTCTTCGGCAGCCTGCAGATCGAGCCCATGATAGTGCGGATCGTAAAAGAATTCGCGCTCGATGCGCCAGACTTCATGAAAGATCTGCTTCCACTCCGCCGGCGGGTCGACTTTCACTTCCAGATCCTGAGTCTTGAGCGTCTTTTCGTTCCCCGGTTTCGGTGGCGGCCCATCGGGGCTATCGGGCATGGGAGGCGGTTCGGCGATGGTCCATTTGTCGTCCTGCTGGTACAGCATCTTTTCACCCGTGAACGACACCTGGAATTGCTTGACGCCGCCGATGACCACGTCCGTCTTGCGCTTGCTCAGATCGAAGCGATGTACCGTGAAGACCGGCTGCGCCTGCGGCGAAAACGCCGGCCTTTCGATGGCGTAGACGACTCCCGCTTTGCCCGCCTCAAGCCCCACGTAGCGGAGGGCCGGCATGGGCAGGGCCAGTACGCGCTGGCCGATTCTCTCCAGATCGACCTTGACCTCCACCTTCTCGGCGCTCTTGTCCTTGTCGTCCTTCTTGGCGTCGTCCTTCTTCGCGTCGTCTTTCTTGGCGTCGTCCTTCTTCTTTTCGTCGTCGCTTTCCGGCGCCAGCGGAGACGCCTCGCTGGCGGCCAGCACAACCACGTATATGCTCGCCGTCACCGGCCGCGCAAAGCTCTCGACATCCTGCTGCATGGCGGCGCCCGAATTGGTGCTGGCCGTAAAGTACAGGTATTTGCCGTTCTTGTCGAACACCGGATTCTCGGCATCGCTCATCCCGTCGGTCACCTGCGTGTTTTTGGCGCCAGCCAAGGAGTAGAGGTAGATCGCCTGCATGTAGCTCTTCAAGGTCTTCGAGTATGCCAGCCATTGGCTGTCCGGCGACCACGCGGGCGCCAGGCCGGTGCCGTTGGCGTAATAGTCCGTCTCCACCAGCACCGGCTTCTTTGCCGCGATGTCCACGTAAAACAGATGCGTGTGGTTGTCCAGGTAGGCGATCTTCTTGCTGTCCGGCGACCACCGTGGCGTGGTATAGAACGCCTTGCCGCCGAGGGAAATCTTGGTCACGTCGCCGGTGCCGTCCTGGTTGCGGACGTGCAGCGCGTATTCGCCCGATTCGTCCGAGAAGTAGGCGATGCTCTGCCCATCGGGCGACCACACCGGCTCGCGCTCCATCACCGCCGTGCTGTTGGTGAGGTTGCGCGGATCGCCCTTCTCCGCCGGCACCGTCAGGATCTCGCCGCGCGCCTCGAACACCGCCCGCGCGCCCTTCGGCGAAATATCGGCATTCCGCAGCCGCTTGGCGACGTTCACATAATGCGGCCGCAACTCGGGCAGATCGCCCGCCAGCGTCACCGCCACCGCCTTGGTCTGCCCGGTCTTCAGGTCATACAGGTGCAACTCGCCGAACTGCTCGTACACGATCGCGCCGGGCCCCGCGGAAGCCGACTTGAAGTCCAGCCCGGTGTTGGCAATGGCGCGCGTGACCTTATTCGTCCTGGTGTCGTAATAGAACAGCGTCACCGGCCCTTCCCGGTCGGAGAGGAAGTAGATGCGGTCGCCGATCCACATGGGGTTGAAGTCGTTGGAATTGTCCCGCGGAATCTTGACGATGCTCGAATCCGCCAGGTTGGCGATCCAGATCTTGCGCGTCTGCCCGCCGCGATAGCGCTTCCACGCTTCCTGCCACTGGAACAGCGGCACGTAAGCCAGGTGCGAGCCGTCGGCGGAATACGATCCCTGTAGCGCAATCGGCAGCGGCAATTCTTCGGGCAGCCCGCCGCCTTCCACCGGCAAGGTGTATAGCCTGGCGCCATCGTTGGGGATCGCGCGCGCCGAGACGAAAAGCACGCGCTTGCCGTCCGGCGTCCAGCCCACGGCTTCGTCACGGCCCGGATGATAGGTCAGCCGCCGCGGCACGCCTCCCGCCGCAGGCATGACGAAGACATCCACGTTGCCGTCATATTCGCCGGTGAAGGCAATCGTCGATCCATCCGGCGAAAACACCGCGTCAGTCTCCACCCCCGGCGCCGTGGTCAGCCGTTTGGCTTCGCCGCCTTCGCGCGGGACCGTCCAAAGATCGCCCGCGTACGAAAACGCAATCTGCGTTCGGCTGAGCGCCGGTTTCCGCAAAAGCAGGTGCCCGGTCTGGGCGCCAGCGAAAGGCGTCAATAGGAGGAACACGCATGCGATTCGATGCATAAGGTCTAGTATCGCAAGAGTGTCAGGCGAAGAGCGGGGCTGAGAGCCCCGCGCAGGCCGGGGGCCTGCCCCACTTAACATGCGCGTTTTGGTCCCGCCGTTCGTCTTTATCTCTTGGACGCCACTCCAAAGATTTGCCTCCGTGCCGCGGTTGTGGCCGCCGCGCTGTTGTTCTGCCGAGCCCTGTGCCCGGCCGCGACCGTTCAACCCCTGGCCGTGCAGCAAACCCGCTACGAAGTGAGCGTGGGCGAACCCGTACAAATCGCCGTGCCGCCGGAAACGCTCGATTTCCTGCTGAAAGCCAAGACCCTGCGCCTGGCTGTAGACGGCGACATCGACGGCGCACAATCGAGCGCCCTTTTGGTTGGGCCTAACCGCGCCCGCGACCGGGTGCTACTGGCGGCGTCGCTCCGCATCAGCCCCGGCGAGTATCGAGCCAAGCTCTCCGCCACTAGCGAAGCGGGTGAGGAGCGCGTCACCACATTGGCGATCGTCGTGAAGCCCAGGACAACGGTGCCATCGAGCGCCACCCGGCCTCCCGTGGTGTTGCTGAATGGATGGGAAACCGGCGTCACCGGCGCGTGCAACGCATCTGCCGCGTCGGATACCTTTGGGAATCTCGCCGGGTATCTGATCTCCGACGGCGTCCCAGTGGTATATTTCTTCGATAACTGCGCCATCGATGCTAACCAAACCATCGAAACGTTAGGCAACGAATTGGGTACCTACCTGAATTCCATCACATACGACAATGGCGACCAGGTGCCCCAGATCGATCTGGTAGCGTTCAGCATGGGCGGCCTGATCGCCAGGGCCTACCTGGCAGGACTGCAAACCACCGGGACAGCCACGCCACCCGTTACCCCATTGGTGCGCGACCTGATCTTGATTGCCACGCCGAATTTCGGCTCGTTCGTGGCCGGCAACTATGCCATCACCCTTTCAGCTTTGTCCGGGACGCAGGACGCCGAGTTGATCCCGGGCAGTTCCTTTTTATGGAACCTGGCCACCTGGAACCAGCGCGGCGACGATCTCCGCGGAGTGAACGCGCTGGCCATTGTGGGCGACGCCGGCCCTTACCTGGCAAGCTTGTCGGCGACCACCCAACTGAACAACGCCAGCGATGGGCTTGTCTCGGAGACTAGCGCCGCGCTGGGCTTTGGCCTGCCGCCGAACACCTACCCGACCCAGGTTGTCCCCTACTGCCACGTGGACCCGTCGGTTTTCACCAACACCATCTTCACATTCGACTGCAATGCCGCGGGAATTGCCAACGTCACCAGCACCACCCAGGAAACCGGCGTGATCGTGCGTTCCTTTCTGGCGGGCAATTCGAACTGGCAGTCCATCGGCGTAACCGCCGCTAAGGATCCCTGGTTGTCGATCGACGGCGGGATGTTCTTCGCCATGGAGAATCAGACCGGCAGCTATGTTACGGATTTGACCGGCGTCGTATGGGGAACGGTTGAGCTGACTCCGGGCGGCGATACCGATATCGTGTACTACACCGACTTCGTCA
Source organism: Bryobacterales bacterium (assembly GCA_003166475.1). Classification (GTDB taxonomy): domain Bacteria; phylum Acidobacteriota; class Terriglobia; order Bryobacterales; family Bryobacteraceae; genus Bog-159. The sequence goes on from PMVV01000141.1 coordinate 18,180, forward strand.
ACGGAACGGGCGATTACCAGGCCACCAGTACATCGCTGAGTACCATCAACTGTGGCACGCTCGCCGAAGCTCTGGGCTACTTCTCATCGCCGCGCTGTAAGCTCGATACGGCCATTTATGACGTGACTCCCCACGGCGCGCCCGGATGGACCGTGACTTCGGGTTCTACCATCACCATCACCGGCAACGACTTTGGCTCCCAATGCACCAGTTGCCAGGTATTGGCGATTCCGGTGGGCTCCAGCACGCAAACGGCGCTGCAAGTGTCGTCGTGGACGAATGGGGCGATTTCCGCGGCGCTGCCTGCGACGCTCACCGGTCTAATCACTATCCAAGTGAACGCCACGCCGGGGACCGATGCCATCACCATCATGGCGTCGCCTCTCGCCGCCTCCCCATCGAGCCTGCAATTCGCCTACACGCTGGGTGGCGACGTTCCCGCGGCGCAGTCCATTCAGCTCGCCAACAACGGAAGCGCAACGGTGACCTGGAGCGCAACCGTAAGTGAGTTATGGCTGAGTCTGTCGCCGGCGTCGGGCACCCTGCCTTCGACTCTTTCGGTGTCTGTCTCGCCCGCGTCCCTAACCGCTGGGACTTACACCGCCACCGTTCTGATCACTCCCTCGGGTACGTCCAACAGCCCGCTGATGGTTAACGTCACTCTAACGGTGGCGGCGGTGTCCGGTGCGGCGTTGGCGGTAACGCCGCAGGCGCTCACTTTCAACTACGCGCCGGGCGGCACAACGCCGGCCGCACAAACGATATCCATCGCTAACACTGGCTCGGGCACGCTTTCCTGGATTGCCTCCTCCAGCGTGCCGTGGGCCACCTTGTCCGCCGCGTCCGGCACCGCGACCGCAAGCGCGACCGCTAAGCTATCGGTGTCCGTAAACCCGGCCAGTCTGGCGGTCGGAAGCTATACCGGCAACGTGCAGATCGCCGCGGCCGGGGCGTCCGGCAGTCCGGTGTCTGTCTCCCTGACGCTCGTTGTTGGGGTCGCGCAGCCTGCCGGCGTCATCACCGGCGTGGTGAACGGAGCAAGCTTCGGGGCCGGTTTCGCATCGGCCACCTGGGTCTCCATCTTTGGCACGAACCTGTCCGCGAGTACCCAAATCTGGGGCGCCAGCGACTTCGTCAATGGGGCGCTGCCGGTCTCGCTCGATCAGGTGTCAGTCACCATCGACGGCAAACCCGCCTACGTGGAGTACATCAGCGCCACGCAAATCAACGTCCTGGCTCCCGACGATGCAACCACCGGCAACGTCCAGATCCAAGTAACCGCGGCCGGTCAGACGAGCAATAGCTTCACGGCGCAGAAGCAGCCGTATGCGCCGGCGTTCTTCACCTTTGACAATGGCAAGTATGTGGCGGCGGAGCATTCCGACTACACCCTGCTGGGCGCTACCGGTCTGATCGCCGGAGTGACCACTACGCCAGCCCAGCCGGGAGAGGTCGTCCTGCTGTACGGGACCGGATTCGGCCCCACCAGTCCGGCAACCCCGACCGATCAATTGGTTACCGCCGAAGCCTCGCTGCCCGCGAATTCCGTTCAGATCACCATCGGCGGTATCGCGGCGGCGGTGCAATTCGCCGGGCTGACCGGGTCGGGACTCTATCAGTTCAACGTGACGGTGCCGAGTAGTCTGCCCAGCGGCGATGCCCCGGTACTGGCGACCATCGGTGGCCTATCCACACAGTCCGCAGTTTCCATCACGATCCAGTAGTGCTGTGGGGCGGGCGTCCACGCCTGCAGCGGGTCTCCAGACCCGCTCGGGGCCGATTAACAATCGGCCTGCAGGTTGCCAACTGTTGCCAACCTGCCCCACAGTTGGTCTCCAGACCCGCCTTCCTCGGCTATCATAAATAGCGGATATGCAAACCAAGCAATTAGGCAACAGCGACATGCACCTCACGCCCATCGGCATCGGCGCTTGGGCCATGGGCGGCGGCGGTTGGGCGTTCGCCTGGGGACCGCAGGACGACGACGAATCCGTGGCGGCCATCCACGCCGCGCTGGACGCGGGGCTGAACTGGATCGACACGGCCGCGGTCTACGGCCTGGGCCATTCCGAAGAAGTCGTGGCCCGCGCGCTCAAAGGCCGATCTCGCAAACCGTTCGTCTTCACCAAGTGCGAACGCGTGTGGAACGACCGCCGCGAAATTGGCAAGAGCCTGAAGGCGGACTCCATCCGCCGCGAAGTCGAGGCCAGCCTGCGCCGTCTTCAGTTGGACACCATCGACCTGTACCAGATTCACTGGCCCGAACCGGATGAGGATATCGAGGAAGGCTGGACGGCGATGGCGCAGCTTCAGCGCGAGGGCAAAGTGCGCTGGATCGGAGTATCCAATTTCAATGTGGACCAACTGCGCCGAGCGCGGGCCATCGCGCCCATCACCTCGCTGCAGCCGCCCTATTCGATCGTTTCGCCTGAAATCGAGGAGGCCCTGCTGCCGTATACCCAGCAGCATGGCATCGGCGTGATCGTGTATTCGCCCATGAAATCGGGACTGCTGTCGGGCGCCATGACGCGCGAGCGCGTCGCCGCCATGCCGTCGGACGACCACCGCCGGCGCATGCCTCATTTCCAGGAGCCGCGGCTTACCCGCAATCTGGAGTTGGCCGAATTGCTGCGCGCGATCGGGCGGCGCCACGGCCGCACTCCTGGCGAAGTGGCCATTTCATGGACGCTGCGCAATCCGGCGGTGACCGCGGCGATTGTCGGCATGCGCTCGGCCAAGCAGGTGGAGGGTGTCATCGGCGCCGCGGAGTTTCGGCTCAGTCCGGAAGAGGTGGGGGAGATCGAAGGCTTTGTGCAGGCAGGCGCGGCTTAGGGGGCTTAACAGCAGTGGGGCAGCCGCCGGCAGGGTCCGCGGAGGTGCTTAGCCGGTCTGGGGAAACCGCTCCGTCGACGGCGACGGGGAAGCGCCCTAGGCGCAATGCTGTTCACTTAATGATGCTTCGGTGGGGCAGGCGATCGTTTTATGTCGCCTGCCAACGCTCCCCGCAGGCGGCAGACCACAAAGTGCGATGGTCTGCCCCACCAAGGGGTGGAAATCGGACGAATCGAAAGGCTGGTCGCGGAAAACGCGGACCTGTTGTTGAGGGCATGGCATGAGTGCTTCGGGGACTGAACTCAGGGAAGCATTCGCACAGAGTGTAAGTGTAAGCAATGATGCGCTGGTTGTGGACTTGGCGGACGGCAGGACAATCACGGCGCCACTCGCATGGTTCCCGCGCCTGGCGCACGGGACCGCAACCGAGCGCACCAACTGGCGTCTCATTGCGGGCGGCGAGGGGATCCACTGGCCGGAACTCGATGAAGATATCAGTGTGGAGAGTCTCCTTGCGGGCCGCGGATCTGGTGAAACGCAGGAGTCTCTTCGCCGGTGGCTCGAGCGGCGGGAAACGGCCGCACGATAACGCCGCCCCGCGTCGCTGTATAAGGCGGCCCGCTGCGCTCCCTGCCATAGCGGCGCAAAGCCCGCCGCGGGACTGTCGAGTCTCCGATTTCAACGTGGACCAACTGCGCCGCGCGCGAGCCATCGCGCCCATCACCTCGCTTGCAGGCAGGCGCGGTGTAGTGCGCTCCCGCCGCCTGCGACTGCGGCGTTACTCGCGATTGACACCCGGAGTGAAACCTGCCACCTTGGCATTTGCGCACGGGCCGGCTTGTTGCGGCGAAACCGCCGTGCGCCAAAATGGCCATGCGGACCCTGGAGATTCTGACCTTGATCGCGCTGGCGCCGCCGATCGTCGGCCTCGCCTTTCGGCCGATGCGCCGCCCCGGCTGGCTGCGCGCTCTGGCGTGGACCGCGGTGGCTCTGGCGCTGCTGCAGCTTGTCATCGAGGGATACCGCTGGCAAATGATTCCGGCGTATCTTTTGGTGGTTTCGGGTTGTCTCCGCACGCGGAAAGCTGCCGGCGGAGCGGCCCAGGAATCACGCTGGCGGACAGCCGTGCGCCTCGCTCGCGCGGCCGTAGAGGTGGCGGCTTGGATGGTGGCGCTGTTCTTGGGACTGGGGACTCCCGTGTTCCGGGATCCCACACCTACGGGGCACTATCCGGTGGGTACGGCGCGGCTGTATTTTTCGGACGACTCGCGCCAGGATCCACTCGCCCCCTATCCCGGCACACCGCGCGAATTGCTAGTGGTGGCCTGGTATCCCGCGCACGCAACTCCAGGCGCGCCGACCGAACGCTTTTGGCCCGACGCGCCAGTCAGCGTACCGCGGCTGGCCACGCTCGTTCACCTGCCGGCGTTCAATTTCGCGCAGCATCTGCGTTTGGTCCAGTCGCACTCTTCTCCGAACGCGCCGGTGGCTCGAGCGCAGTCCCGGTACCCGGTCCTGCTGTTCTCGCACGGATATGGCTCGACGCCCTGGCAGAACACGGTACAGATGGAAGAGCTTGCCAGCCACGGCTTTATCGTCTTCAGTATCGGGCACACTTACGAAAGCGCGGCGATTCGCTTTCCTGACGGCCGCGTCGCGCCCATGAACCAGTCGCGCCTGCAAGCGGTAGGCGGGGATCGCTCGAAACTAAAAGAGCTTATCGCCCAGAGCCTGAGCGTCTGGGTGGCGGACACCGGGTACGTATTCGATGAGTTGGTCAAGATCGACGCGGAGGGCGCTAGCCGCTTTAGCCACCGCCTCGATCTCACCCGCGCGGGGGTGTTCGGAATGTCCTTCGGCGGAGCGGCGGCGGGCGTATTCTGTGCTCAAGATCCGCGCTGCAAGGCCGGAATGAACATGGACGGCTTCCAGCACGGCGCTTTCGCCGAACATCCGCTGACCGTGCCGTTCTTGTATTTCGCCGCCGGAGAAGGCGCCCACGAGAACGATGCGATCTATGCCGGTTCGCGAGGCGATTTCTACAGCGTGCAGATCCGCCATGCGGAGCACGCCGACTTTTCCGATGCGAGCCTGGTCGCGCCGATCCTGAAGTATGTTGGCGTCCTTGGATCTATCCGTGCCGAAAAAATGGAAAGAATTCTGAGCGCTTATTCGTTGGCATTTTTCCAGAAGTACGTGCAAGGGAGATTGGCGCCGTTGCTTGACGGGCCGCCCCCTGCGGGCCAGTATTCCGAAGTGGTTTTCAGAGCGCGTAAAGGCTCTTACCCGCCGTAAGAATGATGGGTGCGGGACGGTTTTGGGGAGACCCCTGCCGGCCTACGGCCGGTGGACCGGCGAGGGCGCCGGTCCGCGGGCGAGGGCGCCCGCCCCGCGTCGCTGTATAATTGTGGACCAGCACTCATCACATGCATCTTTCCCGCACCATCTGCGCGGCAGCTTTGCTCGCATTGCCGTGTCTGGCTCAAGCGGTGGACTTCGCCGCCGAAGTGCATCCCATTCTGGCGGCGCGCTGCGCCCCCTGCCATAGCGGCGCAAAGCCCGCCGCGGGACTGTCGCTCATCAGCCGCGCGTTGATGCTCGCCGGCGGCGCAAGCGGCCCGGCGATTGTGCCTGGCGCGAGCGGCGCCAGCCTGCTGATCGAGAAGATCTCCGGACAGCGCGGCGCCATCATGCCGGCTTCCGGCGAGCCGCTGGCGGCGGCCCAGATCGCCACTCTACGCGCCTGGATCGACGCGGGCGCGGCTTGGCCGGAGACTGCACCGATTCCTTCGGGCTGGGTCGCCCCCATTGCACCCAGCCAACCCAATTTGCCCGCAGGCGGCGAACCGCATCCCGTCGATCGTTTCATCGCGGCTTACTTCGCGAAATATGCGCTGGCCTTCCCCGCCGTAGCCCCCGATGCGCGATTTGTCCGGCGCGTCTATTTCGATTTGTGGGGATTGCCGCCCACGCCGGCGCAACTGGAAGCCTTCCTCAACGACCGCGACCCCGCCAAGCGGGCGCGCCTGATCGATGCGCTGCTCGGCGATTCCGAGCCCTACGCGGAACATTGGATCAGTTGGTGGAACGACCTGCTGCGCAACGACCAGGGCGGCGAGTACGCGGGCGAGCGCAAGTCCATTACCGATTGGCTGCTCGGCGCGCTCCAACACAACCTGCCTTACGACAAGATGGTCGCCGCGCTGGTGAACCCGGTGGAGTCGAGCGACCCGAACGGCTTCCTGATCGGCGTCAACTGGCGCGGCGATATCAACGCCAGCCAGACCCCCTACATGCAAGCGGCCCAGAACACCGCGCAGATTTTCCTGGGGATCAATCTGAAGTGCGCCTCCTGTCACGACAGTTTCATCAACCGCTACAAGCTGCGCGAGTCGTATGGCATGGCGGCGCTGTTTGCGCCCCAGAGCCGGCTGGAGTTGGTGCGTTGCGACGTCAAGACGGGCGCCTACACGGGCCCGCAACTGCTCTATCCCGAGTTAGGCATGGTGCCCGAGGATGCCCCGCTCGCCGATCGACACGCCGCCGCCGCGCGATTCTTCACCGATCCGCGCAACGGCCGCGTGGCGCGCACCATCGTCAATCGCTACTGGCAGAAACTGTTCGGGCGCGGGTTGGTGGAACCCGTCGACGAAATGGATGGCGAGCCCTGGAACGCGGACCTGCTCGACTGGCTGGCGTCCGACTTCACGGCGCACGGCAGCGATCTGAAATACCTGCTGCGGCTGCTGATGAATTCGAAAGCGTATCAACTGCAGGCTGCCGTCAGCCCCGAGCAGCCCGAGAAGCCGTACGTGTTTCGCGGACCTCAGGTGCGGCGGCTCTCCGCCGAGGAGTTCGCCGATACCGTGTCGGCCATCACCGGCGAATGGCGTTTGGTCGAAAGAGACAAGGCGGCCATGCCGGCACGCGACTGGCAGTTCAAGGCGTCGCCACTCGCCCTGGCGTTGGGCCGGCCCATTCGCGACCAGGTCTTCACTACGCGCGATAATCGCCCGACCACGTTCCAGGCGCTGGAACTGGCCAACGGCGCGAGCCTGGAGAACATGCTACGGCGGGGCGCGCTGCGATTGCTGGGTCAACTGCCGGCCGCATCGGAAAACCTGTTCGATAGCGGCAGGCTGCGCAAAGGCGCGGCCGATTTCGATATCGACATCTCCGGCCTGAAGCGGTTGTGGCTGCTGGAGCAGGATGCCGGCTCCTACGATCCCACGCGCACCGTGGCGGGCTGGATCCACGTGGAGTTTTTCGGTCCGCAAGGCGTGAAGGATCTCGCCGATCTGGCGCCGGCCACCTTCGCGCGGCAGCGGGTGACCTCCAACAAGGAACCCGCCGGGGAGGCCGTTACCATGCCGCCGGGCACGCGCCTGGTGCTTCCGATTGACGGCCTCGGGTACGTACGGATGCGTGGCCGCGTGGCTCTCGACGACCGCTCCCTGCCCGACGATATCGAGGGCGCCGTGCGCTTCTTCATTTTCGGCGCGGAGCCCGATCCCGAGCGGCTGGTGCGCGTCTCGGGATCGCGGCCAGTGCCCGCGCCGCCGCCTTTGGCTAGCGTCGATGAGGCGGGACGGCGGCTATATTTGCAACTTTTCGCGCGCGAGCCGAACTCCGAGGAGGCGCGCATCGTAAGGAACTATTTTGCGGGCGGTAAACTTGCGCCGGCGGCTTTGGAGGATCTTCTGTGGAGTTTATTGCTGCACCCCGAGTGTCAATACTTGTATTAGCGAGTTGCGCGGGGGCCTTTGCCCAAAATGGCGATACTGGCGAGGCGGTTTACCAGAAGCATTGCGCCCAGTGTCACGACAAAGGCGTAGGGCGCGCACCGCAACTACTGACGCTGAGCCTGTCCACTCCCGAGCGCGTCCTGGCCGCGCTGACCAATGGCAAGATGGCCGAACAGGGCAAGGCGTTGACCCCCGCGGAGGCGCGCGCCGTGGCCATGTTCGTCACTGGTGGCAAGTCCTTCGGCGCCGAAGAAGCCAAGCAGGGCGCATGCCCCGAGCCTGCGCCAGCTTTCGATAAGCCGTTCGCCGGCCCTTACTGGAACGGCTGGGGCGTGGATTCGGCGAACCGCCGCATGCAACCGGCGGCCATGGCGGGCCTGCGCGCGGACCAGGTACCGCTGTTGAAGCTGAAGTGGGCCTTCGGCTTCCCGGGAGTCGGCAAGGCAAACGCGCAGCCCACCGTGGTGGGAGGGCGCATCTTCGCCGGCAGCGACTCGGGCAAAGTCTATTCGCTGGACGCCGGCACCGGCTGCATCTACTGGACTTTCAATGCCGGCCGGGCGGTGCGCAGCGCCATCGGCATCGGGCCGGTGGGCGCGAAGTGGGTGGCATATTTCGGCGATCAACACGCGCAAGCCTATGCGGTGGATGCCGCCACTGGCGCGCTGCTGTGGAAGGTACACGTGGACGAGCATCCCGCCGCTATGATCACCGGCGCTCCCGCGCTCTGGGATGGCCGGCTGTATGTGCCAACCTCGTCGTACGAGGAAGTGACCGGCGCCGCGCCCAAATACGAGTGCTGCAAGTTTCGCGGCGCAGTCACCGCCCTGGATGCCGCCACCGGCAAGCAGATCTGGAAGAGCTACACCATTGCGGAGGCGCCCCAGCCGGTGCGCAAGAACAAGCAGGGCACGCAGCTTTGGGGGCCGTCGGGCGCGGGGGTGTGGTCGTCGCCCACTATCGATCCGAAGAAGCGCGCGGTTTATGTGACCACCGGCGATGCCTACTCGGATCCGCCCGCGCGCACCAGCGACTCATTTCTGGCATTCGACATGGACACCGGGAAGCTGCTTTGGTCGCGCCAGATGACTGCGGGCGACACTTACCTGGTTGGCTGCCCCAGCGGCGACAATTGCCCGGAGACCACGGGTCCCGACTTCGATTTTGGCTGCTCGCCGAACCTGGTGGATCTGCCGAACGGCAAGCGTGCGCTGGTGGCCGGGCAGAAGTCCGGCATGGTGCATGCGCTCGACCCGGACCAGCAGGGCGAAGTGTTGTGGAGCGTGCGCGTGGGCAAGGGCGGCCCGCTCGGAGGAGTGCAGTGGGGCAACGCATCGGATGGCCAGAATGTCTATGTGGCCGTCTCGGACCACTACGCCACAAAGAATGTCAAGGAAGGTGGCGGGATGTTCGCGCTGAAACTGGCAACGGGAGAGCGCGTGTGGTCTACGCCGCCGCCCGGATGTGGCATGCCGTATTGCAGCCCCGCGCAATCGGCGGCCGTGACGGCGATTCCGGGAGTAGTCTTCTCGGGCTCGGTGGACGGCCACTTGCGCGCCTATGCGACTGCCGATGGGCGCATCGTCTGGGACGTGGATACCGCCGTGGAATATCAGTCCGTGAACGGGGTGAAGGCCAAGGGCGGCTCACTCGACGGTCCCGGGCCGACGGTGGTGGGCGGGACGTTGTACGTGAACTCGGGTTATGGGCAGTTCGGGGAGATGCCGGGGAATGTGCTGCTGGCGTTTTCGGTAGATGGGAAGTGATCCTCGATTTACACCAGGAATGGAAAGCCGCGTAGTGGCTAGGAGCACGCACCCATGAACGTCTCGCTTACCCCAGAACTCGAACAGTTCGTCAGCGCCAAAGTTGAATCGGGCCGCTACAACTCTGCGAGCGAAGTCGTCCGCGAGGCCCTTCGCCTTCTGGAAGAAAACGACTCCGCCCGGGCCGAGCAACTGGCGCAATTCAACGGCGAACTCGGCCGCCGCCTAGCAGCCCTCGATCGGGGCGAAACTGTCGACCCGGCCGCGGCGCGCGCCAGGTTGCGGCGCAAGTCCGAGCAGCGCCGGAAGCCGCGCCCGTGAGCGATTGCATTCTCGGTCCCGGTGCGGATCTCGACCTCAGCAGATTCGCTGTGGGGCAACCCATCGTTTTTCGTGGCCTGCCGAGTTCGAGCACGGTGCGCAGACGACAAACAACGATCGTCTGCGCCACGCCGGGCACCGGAACTGTACAGTTAATTTGCGGACACTACACTAGTATCCGCAAACAGCGGATTTGACGGCTTCGTCCTATCGCGCGTACACTGAAAGCGGTATCGAACACCATCCTTAGTAACACGCATGAAGATCTACAACTTCAAGGTGATCCTGGAACCCGACGAGGATTTCGACGGAAATCCGTCGGGCTGGCATGTCTACTGTCCTGCACTCAAAAAGCTGGGCGGCTCGACGTGGGGCGAGACTTGCGAGGAAGCACTCAAGAACATCAGCGAGGTCGTTCACATGATCGTGCAGGAATTCAAGGAGGAAGGGAAGCCATTGCCCGAAGGCCCGGGCGACTGGGTGGAGGTTGAGGAGATTTCCCGGGAGCGACCCCATATCGCGGTCACGGTTTAGAGATCATGGCCATCGACTACCGGGGTCTGCGGTCGCTCAGCGCGCGGGAACTTATCGCAGCCCTCACGCGCGACGGATTCGGTAGTGGGGGCTGCAAGCCGCCTGAAAGGCGGCTGCGGGCAAGATTGCCCGCCCCACAGGAAGTAGTAACATAGATCCCATGAACGGCGCGATTTTAACCGGTTTTTCCCGCCGCGGCTTTCTGCGCGCCTCGGGCGCGGCCGCCCTCGCCGCGCTGGCGGGTTCCGAGGCGCGCCTGCTGGCCAGCGCCACGAAAATTGCGCCGCGGGCCGACAGCCTCATCCTGCTCTGGATGGCCGGGGGCATGGCTCAAACCGAGACCTTCGACCCGAAGCAGTACACGCCGTTCGAACCGGGCATGGAGTCGAAGCGCGTGCTGAGCACCTTTCCCGCGATCGACACCGCGGTCGATCACATCAAGATCTCCGCGGGCCTGGAGCGCATCTCCAAGATCATGGACCGCGGCACGTTGATCCGCTCCCACCGCGTCGGCGATTTGGGATTCATTCTGCATGCGCGCCACCAGTTTCATTGGCACACCGGATATGCGCCTCCGCAGTCGGTGGCGGCGCCGCACATGGGCGCGGTCATATCGCGCACGCTCGGGGCGCGCAATCCGGAGATTCCGGCGTTCATCGACATCGGCCAGAATCTGGAAATCGGCGGCGAGAGCGACGCGGTGAAGGCCTTCCATACCGCCGGCTTTCTGGGCAGCGAACATGCGCCTTTCCTGATCGCCGATCCCCGCGATGCGGTGTCGCGCGTGCGGCCTTCCGAGCACATCGGCCCGGCCCGCTTCTTGAGCCGCTACGAGGAATACAAGAGACTGGTAGCCGCCAGTCCGGTGGGCCAATATGGCAGCGACTTCCAACGCCAGAGCCTGCTGCGGTCGCTCGACAACGCGCACCGCCTGTTGAGTTCGCCCGCCGCAAAAGCCTTCGACCTGAGCCTGGAGCCCAAGGCCACTTACGATGTTTACAACACCGGACGGTTCGGGCTGGGCTGCCTGCTGGCGCGCCGCCTGATGGAGTCCGGCGCGCGCTTCATCGAGGTGACCACGGAATACATCCCCTTCCGTTACTGGGACACTCACGAAAACGGGCACAAGCGCGCCATCGGCATGAAGGAAACGATAGACGCGCCGGTCGCGCAGTTGATTCTCGACCTGGAAGAGCGCGGATTGCTGGACCGCACCCTGGTGGTGCTGGCCAGCGAATTCGGCCGCGACATGATGACCGAGGGCAAACCCGGCGCGGAAGTGAAGGCGCAAGTGAAGCAGCCGGATATCATGACCGAGCCGCAGCACTACGGCATGCACCGGCATTTCACGGAAGCCTGCTCGGTGCTGATGTTCGGCGGCGGCACGCCCAAGGGCAAGCTGTACGGACGGACCGCGGACGAACGCCCGTGCCGCATCGTCGAGAATCCGGTGACCATCGAGGATCTGCACGCCACCATCTACGCCGCGCTGGGCATCGCGCCGGACACCGCGTACGAGGTCGAGAAGCGCCCCTTCTACGTCACCAAGGATGGCAAGGGGAAGGCCGTCGCGGCGTTGGGGGCGTGACGCGGCGCGTAGATTTTCGGGTGCACGATGCTGGCCAGAATCTCCAGCGATTCGACTAACCGCGGTCCAGGGCGATTGAAGTATCGATTGCCGTCCGCCACGTAAACCCGGCCGTTGCGCACAGCTCGCAGTTCAGCCTAACCGGCGCGGCCAGTGAGCCAGTGCATTTCGCTCACCGTACGTTCCAGGTCGAAGCCGCACGGCATCGCCAGGATGATGTCCGGATCGGCAGCCGCCAGATCGTCCCAAGTCTGCCACGCCGCGCTCTCCGCACCGGCCATCTCAACCAGCTCGGGCATCCAGTTGGCGGTAGCCATCAACGGCTCGATCCATTCGATGCAGGCGAGTCGCGGGCGCGGCCGGGCGGCACGGACGGCATCCACAATCGCTTGCATGCGCGCCTGCAAGTGCGCCACCAGTTGCTCGCCGCGCGCTTCGATGTGGAGCGACTGCGCCACCCGCCGGATATCTTCCCACACCTCCGGCAGCGAACTGGGCTGCAGCGAAACGATCGCCGGCCGGCTGGCCAGACGCGCGGCCACCGAACGCTCCACATCGCGCAGGCTCACCGCGCAGACCTCGCAATGGACCTGCGTCAGGATGTGGGTGGGTTGCAAGCGCTCCAGCACATCGTCAAACACTTGGTAGACGGAGATCGATTCGGCTCGCGTTTGCCTGACCATGCGGTCGATTTCGCGGCTGTCGCCATCGACGGCGAAGCGCGGCGCTCGCATTCGTGCGAGCGGCCCACCAGCCACGGCAGCGCGCCCAGCGCATGCACAATTTCGGTAGCGCTCGAGATCATGGAAACGATGCGCGGCATGGGGTGGTTAGTTAGCGGGGCTTAAGCCCCACGCGGGCTAAAGCCCGCCCTCCATTGAAGGCAGCAGATCCGCGAAGACGAAGCCATCCGCATCGCGCAATTCGCCCGCGGCGACCGGTATCGGATGTTGGAACATAGGTCCGGCGTACGCGAACGTGTGGAACTCGCCGTTCTCGCCGCACGGATCGGCCTGCGGTGGCAGGTCCGCCAGCAACGCCTCGTCGAACTCGCGGCCGGCGAATCGCGTGTCCAGCGCCTTCTTATCCACGCAGGTGATTCTGGCGCGCAGTCCGCCGCGGATCATTTCCCGCGCCAGGTCGCGCGTGGGAATCTCCCAGAGCGGAAACAGCGGCTCCAGCCCGGTACCGGCCAGCTTCCGTTCGCGATATTCACGGACATCGCGCAAGAACAAATCGCCAAACACAACGGCGTCGAACCCATCCGCGACCGCGGCCCGGCATGCTTCAGCCATCCTGGATTCGTACTCTTCATTGGAACAGGGCCACGGAAGCTCAACCGCGCGCAACGGCAGACCGGCCGCGGCGGCCTGCGCCTCCACTAACGTACGGCGGACGGCATGCATGGCGACGCGGTCGGCAACTTGGTTGAAAGTGGTGAGCAGCCCGGCAATCTCCACACCCATGATGCCCGATTGCAGGGCGTGGCTTCGCATCCGGTGCAAGGCCCAGGCGCTATCCTTGCCGCTCGACCAGGAAAGCAGCGCGCGTTTCAAGCTCTGCTTCAAGCGATCGCAGGAACCCGCTCGGCGTTGCGCAGCGTGCGGCTCAACCATGCGTGCAGGCCGAACAGAACGCCGGAGTAGACCAGATCGCCGGCCAGCGTGCGCCCAAAGAACGGAATGGCCTGCGTGAAGCACAGCGCCAGTCCGGCCCAAGTATGCGGGTACCAGTGGCCCAGCCAGGTGCCGAAGTTGGAGATGACGAAGAACTGCGCGCTACACACCAGGCACGCAGCACCGATGCGCAGCGGGCTCTCGGTCGATTGCAAACGCCGGCCGATCCACACGCTGATCATGAAACTGAGATAGATGAACGGCGTCGCGGTGGAATAGCCGCCCAACAGCGGGTCGGTCACGGCCATCAACAACAGCGGCAGCGCGAAGGCCTGCCAGCCCCGCAGGCGCGCCCCCGCGTACAGGCTCATGCCGCCCACCGGCGCGAAGTTCGGCGGATGCGGCGCCAGACGGGCGACCGCTCCCAGTATCGTCAGGCTCAAGGCCAAAGGCCGAACATTGTTTGCTCGATCCATGTGCTCTCCTTATTCAGATAGTGTACCGCCGCTCGGTGGGGTTCCGCTTGCCGCGCGGTTGGGTTCCCACAGCGTCTCCGGCGCGCCGCTTTGGTGGCTGGCCCAGCGGCTCCAGACAAAGAACGCGTCGCTGAGGCGGTTCAAGTATTTTACCGCTTCCGCGGGGACCGGCTCCTCGCGTGCGAGCGCGGTGACGATGCGCTCCGCGCGGCGGCACACGGTCCGGCAAACGTGCAACTCCGCGTTGAGCCGCGAGCCGCCCGGCAGCACGAACGATCGCAAAGCCGGCAGGTCCGCATTGGCCCGATCCATCTCCGCTTCCAACTGGGCGATTTCCGCCTCCGTGATGCGCGCCTGCCGCGGATGCACGTCTGCGGGCAGCGTGGCCAGGATGGATCCCAGGTTGAACAGTTCGTGCTGCACACGCAGAAGAATGGCGGCCAGCGCGACTAATTCCAACTGCGCCGGGTCGCCCGCAGCGGTTTCGCGCGCCAGCCCCACGAACGCGTTCAACTCGTCCACCGTGCCGTAGGCTTCGATGCGCCGCGAATCCTTGGGCACACGCTGCCCGCCGGCCAGGCTGGTTTCCCCCGCGTCGCCCTGGCGCGTGTAGACGCGGTTGATGGCCAAACGCGGTTCGTCGAATTTTGACTCCATGCATGCAGGATACATCGCGCGCCGGTCTCGCTGTTATGATGAAAACGACCTCCGCCAAGATGGGTAAGCCATGAACATTGACGACCGCCTCGAAAAACTCGCCGAACGGCATGAAGCGCTGACGCAGGCCGTGGATCTTTTGGCTTCCATGCTTCAGGAAAACGAGCGACGCATGGCGCAGGTGCTGGATGCCATCAACCGCCTGGCGAATATCGCGGAAGCGCACGACGTTCGGCTTGACGATCACGAGCACGCTCCGGACGATCCGTCCCGCGCGGCATAAGCGGGACGCGCCCTTTGAGCCTGTAGCCTGCCGCCACGCCAAGTGAGCAGGGCGCCGCCGAGGGCGGAGCGGTAGGGACTTGGGAGCGGCAAACCGGTAGCGCCCATCGGGAGGTCAATTCGCTTTGGTTGGGGACGGCGAAATAGCGGCGCCCGAGCCAGTACCTTCGCCCGTAGAGCCAGTGGTTATCGACGATACGGAAGACGGACCGGCGGCCGACGGCAGTGTAGCGCCGCCCGAACCCACGCCCGCGCGTCGCTCACCTTCCCGGGCAACGGCCCTACCTATGCCCTGAGATGACACGTACCCCGCGATTCCGCCGAGCAATGTGGAAACGGTATTCTCGCCGATCGTTTTGGGGATCGCGAGAGCTACGATGATGACCAGCAAGATCATTACTGTAGGGAACTGGATCATCTGTCCGGACGTAATCAGCTCCATCTTGCAGGTCCCTATCGTATTTCGTTAGTCCGATGAACATCACAACGGCAAAAAGACATACGACTATTGAGCGTCGCGTAATACGGTGACGGTTTTCGCGAGAAATGTGCCCCTNNTGGCCGCAGCCGCCTTTTTAGGCGGCTAGCGCCGGCTGAAAGCCGGCGGCGGGCAGAATTGCCCGCCCCACAAGGGCTAAGTTGCTGTCACTGTATTCTCGAAGCGTTTGTCGCCAGCCTTTGCTGCGCCCGGTGCATTGCTAACTTCGGATAGCACTTACTTCACTGCGGATTCATGCCAGACTGGAGCGTGGAACTCTCTGTTCCGGAAGCCACGCGCGGGCGTGGCTGAGGTGCAATCCAGCAAGCTCAACCAACCACCCCGATGTCTCACACCGATTGTTTCCGGGCATTGGGCGTTGCCCCCGATGCCTCGTGGGAAGAGGTCCGGCAGGCCTACAAAGACCTTGTGCGCGTATGGCATCCGGATCGATTTCAGTCCGATCCCCAGTTGCGGGAAAGAGCCGAGCAGAAGCTTCAGAGGATCAATGAAGCTTACTACGCGCTCAAGAATTCGGAGATCTTCAGAGCATCCCAGCCGGATCCCTCGCCGCCGCCACCTCAATCGCCGAACGCCGATTCTTCGGTATCCGTCCATGCGCCTCGCCGCCGCGGTCCCGATCGGTGGCTGCGCGGCCTGCAATTTCAATGGCCGCTAAGGATCGCCGCATTGGGCGTGGTGTGTCTGACGCTGCTGGTTTTTGCCGGCTTCCTCAACGCTCTCCGGGCTCCCAACTTGGATGCCATTCTCCTGCAGGCCAGCCAGCCGAGACCACTGATGCTGATGCCTTCGCGGTTCATCGATCCGCCTGACGGCAAACTTGCCACGGCTGACGAATTGTCTGCCTGGGCGCGCGGAGAAGCGGCGGACCTCAGGAGGCCGGTTCCCAAGATCGGGGAGAGGACGCCCGACCGCCTGGTGGGAGCCGCGAGCGACGGGGGCCCGCAACAGGACGATGTGGCTCCAAGCGGCCAGCCGCGCCATCGGGACACCGCCGCGGCTGCGCCCGTGCTGCCGCTAAATGGGACTGAAGTGCTGTGGACCCGGAGGACCGGCGCAGGCGAGCTGTGGGTTTCAAACGAAACCAGCCGCGATGCCCTCGCCACGCTGGTGCAGGCGCACACGGCGGCGCCGCTGCGGGCTATCTATATCCAGGCGAAGAGCAAGGTATGCATGCGGAATATCGCGCCAGGACTGTACGATCTCCTGGCGGAGGTGGGAGAGAATTGGGACCCGAATCATATGCATTTTCGCGCCGCGCGCCAGGCGCTGGACAGAAGCGGACCGTTTCAGTGCATCGATGTGACTTCGGCGCAGGGCACCTCCGGTTGCAGTTACGACATCGTGCTAAGGACCCGCTGAAAGTAAACGCTACGTTCAATTCAACCAAGGAGCATCGGATGCAGGCCAAGACAATCGTTTTCCGCATATTGGCGCTGGCCGTACTGTGGGGCGCTATCAACCAGGCATCCGCAAAGCCGAATTTCACGGGCGAATGGAAGATGAACTCCGCAAAGAGCAGCTTCGCTCCGTTGCCGGCGCCGGACAAGATGGTCCGCGAAATCAGCCAGCACGACTCCCACTTGAAAATAAAGACGACCCAATTTGGCCAGGACCGCGAGATCGTCACCGAACTGGCGTACACCACGGATGGCGCGAAATGCAAGAACGCGATCCGCGGACAGGAGTTCACCGGCACGGCGTCGTGGGACGGCGATACGTTGGTGATCGAAAGCAAGCGCGAGGTGCAGGGAATGGAAATCGTCCAGAGAGAGAGCTGGACCCTTTCCACAGACGGGCAAACCCTCACTATCGCCAATCATGTCCAGACGCCGCAGGGCGCCTTTGACATTACCATCGTTCTGGAAAAGCAACAGAGCAGTTAGCCGATGCGATGATTGCCTCCCTGACTCGCGCGACGGCGGTCCTGCCGATTCTGGCCATCGCCGGCGCTTGTCTTGCGGCGCAGGCCGGCGACTTCCAGTTGTGCCACGAGAACCCGGCCACCAATCCAGACGTGGCGATTCGTGCCTGCACGGCGGCGATCGGCTCGGGGCAACTTTCCGGCGCCGATCGCGCAGGCGCGTCGCTCGACCGCGGCATCGCTTACCTGCACAAGGAAAACTACGACCTGGCGATTCGTGATTTCGACCAGGCCATCCGCGGCCAG
Source organism: Bryobacterales bacterium (assembly GCA_003166475.1). GTDB lineage: Bacteria > Acidobacteriota > Terriglobia > Bryobacterales > Bryobacteraceae > Bog-159. The sequence goes on from PMVV01000141.1 coordinate 35,666, forward strand.
CCGGATCTTGCTGCGGCGTTCGACCGCCGGTGCTAGGCCTATCTTCGCAAGCACGACGACGCGCGGGCTTTGCCGGACTGCGAGCAAGCCATCCGGCTCGATCCGAAGGCGGCCCGGCCTGTGTACGGGCGCGGTTTGATTCGACGGCATTCCGGCGACCACGATCGGGCGGCGCTCGATTTCGACCAGGCCATTCGCCTTGCGCCCGAAGTGACTGGCGCCTACAGGGGCCGTGGGTATAACTACGCCGTGCGGCATCAATACGATCAGGCGATCCAGGAATACGGTCGCCCGTTGCGTATCAACCCGGACGCCTCCGATTATCAAAGCCGAGGCTGGGCCTACTACCAGAAGGGCGAATACATTTCCGCGCTTGGGGATTACGTTCAGGCCACGCGGTGGCAGCCGTCGATGCTGCTCCGATGGCCCTGGACCTGGCTTGTGGCTTTGGCCTGGCTGGTGTATCTCTTGGGTGCTTAAACGCTTTCGGGATTCGTGTCGAAAACCGCTCCCTCACGGTCACGGCTCAGAAATTGGCGCGTTGATTTCGGAAGACTTACTGAGCCGCGCGCGTGAGCAAGCGGCGGCCTTCCCGACAACGTTTAAGCACCCGTATCTCTTTCTGCGACGCCAGAGCGCGAAGGTGGATGATATGATGCAATGCTCAGCAGGAACCTAACGGAAGTTAGATTAGCGACGCCCGCCACCTCGGCCGCCAGATGACTGCCTCTGCTGCATCTGCTGCATCTGCTGCGTGTGCCCTTGGTGCATTTGCTGCGTCTGTTCCTGGTGTTTCTGCTCCACTTGCTGCGTTCTTGCTGGATCGGCCTTTTGTTTCGCCAGTTGCCGATGTTCGTTGTCCTGCTGCTGCTGGAGTTTCTGCCGATCCTGATTCTGCTGCGCTACCAGCTTGTCCTGCTGCTTCTGGTATTTCTGGTCCTGCTTTGCGTTCCCTGTCTTAGGAGTAGCGGCGCGCTCGACAGGCGGCAGGTCCTTAGGATGGGACGCAAGGTTGGCGCGAGGAGTCGCAGTGACTGGCGGCGCGCCGTGGTTCGCGGAAAGCCGTTGCTGGGGGGTATTGCGGGCCGAGTACGCGTGTTGAGTTTGAGCGGATACAGGCCCAATATGTCTGCCACGTGCAGCCGCCTCTTCGTCAGAAGTGGCGCGCGCGTCGATCCCGCCGTTACCGCCGTTGTAGCTGACGCGGTTAGCGTTCTCGTTCACTCTCGTGTTGTAAACGTTGTGGATGGCATTGGCGTCCACTCGATTCACCGCCGTGTTGTAGAAAAAATGCCCGTTATCCCATCGGCCGCCTTCATAGCCATGACCGAAGTATCCGAATCCATAGTCGATCCCACCATAGAAACCCACTGACATGCCCCAGTAGCCTTCATTGAAAAAAAATCCGCTGCCGCCCCAACCCCAATAGCCCGGAGTCCAGAGGTACCCGGCCTCGGGAGCCATCACCCATGTGCCCGGTACCCAGTAGTACTCACCATCCCAGGCCCAATACCCAGGCGTCCAGATATAACCGTCGCCAGGGCACATAGGCTGCTCGTAGGCGGGCAGATCAGGGGGCGCGACGTTGACCGACATGCCAACTTGCGCGAAAGATGCCGTCGACAGGCATAGCGTTCCTACTGCCAACAACAGCGAAGGAACGAAGCGGACACGAAGAACCGCTTGAGCGACGCTAAAAAGTCTCATTTTCTCCTTCTATTCTCGGGCGACGGCCGAACGGAAAGCCGTCCCGGCACTATTCCCATGCGGGCAGCGCTGTGTTCGCCCGGTGTCATCGCTGCAAGATTTGGGCCAAAACCGGAAGCCTGCGATTTCATGCAGAACTCCGGACTGCGTTGGCGTCCTATAGTCGTCAGATCGGAGGTGCAGAACGTGCAGAACCTGCACACGGGAATGCCAAAGTTGCCTGGGTGGGCTCTCGCCACGCGCCGCCATCAACGTCCGAGTAATAATGATACAGAGGAGAATGACCCCCGACCGCCGGAGGCAAATCGAAGAACTGCATCGTGCTGCCCTGTGCCGCGGACCTGAAGAACGCGCCGCGCTGCTTGCGCAAGCCGCCTCCGAAGTGCGCGATGAAGTAACGGCGCTGCTGGCACAGCAATGCGAAACCGGAACGTTGGCATCTCCCCTTCCTGCCGGCCCTGGCGCACAGGTCGGGCAGTATCGCATTGAAACTTCTATCGGCCAAGGGGGCATGGGCGTGGTCTACCGGGCGCGCGATACCAAGCTCAACCGCCCCGTAGCTATCAAGTTCCTTTCCGGCGAGTTGGCCGATTCAGCGGCCCGGCGCCGCTTTCAGCGGGAAGCACAGTTGGCCTCGTCGCTGAATCACCCGCACATCCTCACGGTCTACGACACGGGCGAGTTCGAGGGCCGCCATTATCTGGTTACCGAGTTTATCGACGGGGGCACGCTCAAGAATTGGGCCAAACAGCAACCACGGAACTGGCAGGATGTGGCGGAATTGCTGACCGGCGTCGCGGACGGGTTAGCCACGGCCCACCAGGCAGGAATCCTGCATCGCGATATCAAGCCCGATAACATCCTGATCACCGCGAGCGGTTACGCGAAGCTGGCGGATTTCGGTCTGGCGAAGCTCGCCGAAGGCTCCCGGTCCGAGGACGTAACTCGCACGTTCACCGAAGACCGTTCGCTGCCCGGATTCATCGTTGGCACTATCGCCTACATGTCGCCGGAGCAGGCTTCCGGCATGCCGCTCGACGCCCGCAGCGACATTTTCTCGTTCGGCGCGGTGCTCTACGAGATGCTAGCTGGGCGCCGGCCGTTCGCGGCCGCGACTGGTTTCGAATTGCTGCGGAAGGTGATTCACGACTCGCCCGCGCCGCTGGGCGACGAGATTCCCGAGCCGCTGCGGGCGCTGGTTTCGAAGGCCCTGGAAAAAGATCCGGAGCGGCGCTATTCGTCCATGCGAGACGTGGTTGCGGATCTGCGGCGGGCGCGCCAGGACACTTCGGTTTCGCTTCCGCCCCCCAAGCCTAGAAGAAAATGGATGACGGCTGCCGGCTTCGCGGCCCTGGCCGTCGCGGCGGCCGGCGGCGCGATCCTATTCCTGTCCCGGCAAGCTTCCGGTCCGGCACAACGGGAGTATATCCCGCTTACCAACTTTTCGGACTCCGTGGTCGCTCCCGCGCTGTCGCCGGATGGCCGCATGCTCGCGTTCATCCGCGGGGCGAGCACCTTCTGGGGCCGGGGCGATGTGTACGTCAAGCTCCTTCCCGATGGCGAGCCGGTGCAGCTTACCCACGACGGAGACTCGAAGATGGGTCCCCTGAACTTCTCCGCCGACGGTTCCCGAATCGCTTATAGCGAGGGAGCGAACATCAGTTGGACGGTGCCGGTGCTGGGAGGGGAACCGGCTCGCATGCTCGTTAACGCCGGCGGATTAAGCTGGATCGATCCGAGCGTGCGGCCGTCCCGAGTGATGTATTCGGCGCTTACGGGCGAGGGCATCCACATGGGGATCTTTACCGCCACCGAGAGCCGCTCGGAAGAGCGAAAAGTGTACTTGCCGGCGGATGTGAACGGCATGGCCCACCGATCGTTTCTTTCGCCTGACCGAAGATCCGTGGCGATCGTCGAAATGGATGTGAGCGGATGGTTGCCCTGCCGCATCGTACCCATGGACGGAAGTTCGTCCGGACGCCGCGCCGGCCCCGCGCCCGCCCAGTGCACCGACGCAGCCTGGTCGCCGGACGGGAGATGGATATATTTCGCGGCCAACACCGGAAGCGGGTATCACATCTGGCGCCAGCGGTTCCCGGATGGCATGCCGGAGCAGGTGACTTTCGGCGCAACGGAAGAACAGGGGATCGCGCTTGCCCCCGATGGAAAATCGTTGGTCACCTCGGTCGGCGAAAGCCAGAGCACCTTGTGGGTCCACGACTCCCAAGGCGAGCGGCAAATCACGTTCGAAGGCTACGCCTATCTTCCTTCCTTCTCCCCCGATTTGAAGCGGCTTTACTATTTGCAGCGTTCCCGCGCCAACCGGCGCTTCGTCAGCGGCGAACTGTGGGTGACGGATCTGGAAACCGGAAAGAAACAGCGCCTGTTGCCCGATTTCCAAATGCAACACTACAACGTCTCGCCCGACGGCANNGACGGAAGTTCCGCGCCGCGGCGTCTTTCCGGCTTGGATTGCATGCGGGCTCTTTTCGCCCCGGACGGCGATGTCTTCTTCGTTGGAGGCCAGGAAGGTAACATGTTCCTGCAGCGGATCAAACCGGACGGCACGGGCCTGCAAAAGGTCATTCCGGACCAAGTCACCTTTCTCTACGACATTTCACCCGACGGTAAGTGGCTGGCCACTTGGGTGGGATCCGACGTGAAAGCGTATCCCTCCACCGGCGGTTCGCCCATTCCGATCTGCGCCGCATGCGCCGGGGCCGGCGCGGAGGACCGCGGAATCACGCCTCCACTAGTGAGCTGGTCCCGGGACGGGAAGCTGGTCTATCTGTATTCCGAAGAGACCCGCCAGACGTACGTTGTTCCACTGCAGCCCGGCCACGTCTTGCCGCTTTTGCCGCCATCGGGGTTTTCATACGGCGCCGCGGGACCTGGAGTTTCCGGGGCGCGAGCCATCCTGCAGGAGCGGGCGTTCATGAGCCCGGATCCGTCGATCTATGCATATCCGCGCGTCGCGACGCACCGCAACATCTACCGCATCCCTGTTCCGTAACGAGGAGGACCTTGCAGATTGATCGAAGGCAGTTTCTTTTAACCGCGCTAGGCGGCCCCGGGCTGGCATCCAGGAAACCGGCGCCGGCGCCGCTGCTCGATAGAGGTTTCGCGCGGGTTACCAAGATTGCCGATGGACTCTCGGTAACCATTGCCGATCCAAACAAGGGTCCGCAATGCCTCTCGAACGGCGGCGTAATCTTCGGCCGCCACGCGGCCCTGATCGTGGAGGGGCACTTCCAGCCGGAGGGAGCAGCCCTGGAAATTGAGGCCGCCCGTTTGGTATCCAAGGCGCCGATCATGGCTGCAGTCGACACGCACTATCATCTGGACCACAGCTTCGGGAATCTCTCTTACGCGAACCAGCACATTCCGATCATGGCGCATGTGCAGGCCCCGGCTTTGATGAAGGCGAGATACGCGGATCTGAAGGGAATCGACAAGGCGCCTCTGCTGGCGCCCCTGGAGCGGAAGGTCGCCCAGGCTGCCAACCCGGACGACAGGCGGCATTTCCAGTCGGATTTGGACGGCGCCAAGTGGATGTTCGACGCCATCGACACCGTCACGCTCGCGTATCCTACGCAACTGTTCGCCGCCAAGGACCTGCCCAAGCGGATCGATCTCGGCGGCCTGACCGCGATCGTCGAATTCCATCGCGGCCACACACCCACCGACCTCATCGTCACCGTTCCGGAACGCGACGTGGTTTTCACGGGCGACCTGTTGTTCCACCGCGCCTATCCCGTGTCCTTCGACGCCGACATGAACGCCTGGCATGGAGTGCTGACTCTATTTGCCGGCTACGGACGCCAGATGCGCTTTGTGCCCGGCCACGGCCCTATCTGCGGACTTGAGACCGTGCGAGAGCAGGTGGATATTCTGGACGACCTGAGATCGCACGCCGAAAAGATGATTCGCACCGGAGCGAGTGTGGATGAGGCGGAGCGCCGCTATATGGTACCCAAACGCTTCCAGGACTTCGACGTCAGCCCCTGGAATTGGACCGTCGGCGCCGCACTGCAAGGCTACTATGCGGCTTTGATCAGCGTAAAGCCCACTTAAACCCCGCCACGAAGTTCAGCTTTGGCGCAGGGTTCCCAAGACTTCCTCGTAAGACT
>PMVV01000427.1 GCA_003166475.1 Bryobacterales bacterium
ATGATGGAAATCGACCGGCTCTCGGCGGGCGAGGCCATCGTCTGCTCCGACGTCGGCCAGCACCAGATGTGGGCCGCCCAGTTGATTCGCTTCAACGGTCCGCGCCTGTGGATCAATTCCGGCGGCTTGGGCGCAATGGGCTTCGGCCTTCCCTCCGCCATCGGCGCGCAGTTCGCCCGTCCCGACAAGCTGGTCTTTGCGCTGGTCGGCGACGGTGGATTCCAGATGTCCATCCCGGAGCTATCCACCATCGTCGGCCATGGTTTACCCATCAAGATCGTGGTGATGAACAACGGTTACCTTGGCATGGTGCGCCAATGGCAGGAGCTATTCTTTAACAACCGCCTAAGCTCGGTGGAACTCGATTCTTTCCCGGATGCGGAGAAGCTCGCCGGCGCATACGGCTTCAAAGGACGCACCATCGACAAGCCCTGGGAACTCGCCTCGGCCCTGGAAGAAGCCGTCCGCGAACCCGGCCCGTATCTGCTCAACGTCAAAGTAACGCCCTTCGAAAACGTTTATCCCATGGTGCCGGCCGGCGCCGCCATCAACGAGATGGTGCTCGCGCCGCCCCAGCCGGTGGCGGTTCCCAAGTAGGACAGGCCTCCTGGCCTGTCCTCAAAAGGATCTCCTATGTTGCAGATCATTTCCTTATTAGTCGAAAACAAACCGGGCGCTCTCATGCGCATTACCGGATTACTGAGCCAGCGGGGCTATAACATCGAGAGTCTGACGGTTGCCCGCACGCTCGATCCCCAACTCTCCCGCATGACCATCGTGGTGGACGTGGATTCGACGCTCCGCCAGCAGGTCATCAAGCAGATGAACAAGCTGGTCAACGTGCTGCAGGCCGTGGACCTCACCGAGTCGCCCGCGGTGCGGCGCGAAATGGTGCTGGTGCGCGTACGCACCGCGCAGGAAACGCGCACCGCCGTGCTCAAGGAAGCCGAGATCTTCAGCGCGCGCGTAGTGGATTCCTCCACCGAAGGCTTCGCGCTGGAAGCCACCGGCGATCCCGAAAAGCTGGACGAATTCATCGATGTCATGCAAAGCTACGGTGAAATCGAAATCACCCGCTCGGGAGTAGTAGCTGTTTCCCTAGAATCCAAGAAACTAAAGTTACAACCCCCCGTCCTAACGGAGGCAAGATAGTGTAGTGGGGCAGGCTCTCAGCCTGCGGCGGCCTCTCAGGCCGCCTTTCCCCCAATAAAAGGACTTACCCAAAATGGCAACACGATATTACGAAAAAGACTACAACCCATCCAACCTTCAAAACCGCACCGTAGCAATCATAGGCTATGGCAGCCAGGGCCACGCGCACGCCCTCAACCTGCGCGATTCCGGCGTAGACGTGGTGGTCGGCCTATATCCCGGCAGCAAGTCCCGCGCCAAGGCGGAGGCCGCCGGGCTCAAGGTCTTGGACACCGCGGAAGCCGCCAAAGCCGCCGACGTAATCATGATCCTGGTCTCGGATCATATCCAAGGCGATCTGTATAACCAGGACATAGCGCCTAACCTGACTGCCGGCAAAACCCTCATGTTCGCCCACGGCTTCAACATCCACTTCGGCCAAATCAAGCCGCCCGCCAATGTCGACGTCTCCATGGTCGCGCCGAAAGCCCCCGGCCACCGCGTGCGGGAATTGTTCACCGAAGGCGTGGGCGTGCCCTCGCTGGTAGCTGTGCATCAGGACGCCTCCGGCCACGCGCTCGAAACGGCGCTAGCCTATGCGGGTGCGCTGGGAAGCCTGAAGGCCGGCGTGATCGGCACCACTTTCAAAGAGGAAACCGAAAGCGACCTGTTCGGCGAACAAGCCGTGCTGTGCGGAGGCGCGTCGGAACTCATCCGCGCAGGTTTCGAGACCCTGGTAGAAGCGGGCTACGCGCCCGAGATCGCCTATTTCGAATGCCTCCACGAGCTCAAGCTGATCGTCGATCTCATCCAGGAAGGCGGCCTGGGCTATATGCGCTACTCGGTCTCCGACACCGCCGAATATGGCGACTACACCCGAGGCCCGCGCATCGTCGATGGGCATGTGCGCGCAGAAATGAAAAAAATCCTCGGCGAAATCCAGTCCGGCGAATTTGCCCGCCAATGGATCGACGAAAACAAAACCGGCCGCCACAAATTCCTAGCCATGCGCGAAGCCGCCCGCAACCAGCCCATCGAGAAGGTGGGCCGCGAGCTGCGCGAAATGATGACCTTCCTCAAGAAGAAAAAGGAATCCGGGGTGCCGGAAGAACAGCCGGCTGTACAAAAATGAAAATCTTCACCTTCGACACCACCCTCCGCGACGGCACGCAAGGCGAATCCGTCTCCTTCTCCGTAGACGACAAACTCCTCATCGCGCAAAAGCTCGACGAGCTAGGCATCGACTACATCGAAGGCGGCTGGCCCGGATCCAACCCGAAAGATAAGGACTTCTTCGCCCGAGCGCAAACCGAGCTGAACCTCAAGCACGCCAGGCTCACCGCATTCGGCGCCACGCGCTTCGCCCGCCACACCGTCGAAGAGGACCGCAGCGTGCAATCCCTGGTCGCCGCGGGCACGCCCGTAGTCTCCATCTTCGGCAAGAGCTGGGATCTGCACACTGCGCGAGCCCTGGGAATCACCGAAGAAGAAAACCTGAAACTGATCGGCGAAACCATCGCCTACCTGAAGGAGCACGGCAAAGAAGTGGTATACGACGCCGAGCATTTTTTCGACGGCTACACATCGAATCCCGCCTTCGCGCTACGCACACTGGAAGCCGCCCAGAAGGCCGGCGCCAACGTGCTCTGCCTCTGCGATACCAACGGCGGCACGCTCACCGGCCGGCTGGTCGAAATCTTCGCCGATGTGCGCAAGCGTTTCGACGGCATCCTGGGCATCCACACGCACAACGATTCCGACGTCGCCGTGGCCAATACGCTGGCCGCGGTGGAAGCCGGCGCCACCCACGTGCAAGGCTGCATCAACGGATACGGCGAGCGCACTGGCAACGCCAATCTCTGTTCCGTCATCGCCAACCTGGAGCTGAAGCTGGGTCACACGGCCATCGGCCAGGACAAGCTCATCAGCCTGTCGAACGTGGCGCGCTACGTCGCGGAGCTGGCCAATCTGCCGCTGCCGAACAATCAGCCTTTTGTCGGGCATAGCGCGTTTGCACACAAAGGCGGCGTGCATGTCTCCGCCGTCTTGAAGGAATCCACCACGTACGAACACGTCACGCCCGAGGCCGTGGGCAATCGCCAGCGTGTCCTCATCAGCGATCTGTCCGGCCGCGGCAACATCTTGTACAAGCTGAAGCAGCACGGCCTCGCCGGCCGGCTCGACGAAGACGCCCGCCGCGAGTTGCTGGAGCGCATCAAGCAACTGGAATACGAGGGCTGCGAGCTGGAAGCCGCCGAAGGCACCTTCGAGCTGCTGGTCCGCGAGGCGCTCAATCCCGGCATGCATTTCTTCGAAGTGGAAGGCTACGAGGTTTCCACCAAAGCGACCGCCAACGGCGACTCCCGCTCCACGGCCGATATCACCGTGCGCACCCAGGACGGCGTGTACTCCGCCACCGCCGCCGGCAACGGCCCCTTCCACGCGCTCCACCTATGCCTGCGCAAGTGCCTCTCGTCGGTCTATCCGCAAATGGCCGACGTGCGCCTGACCGACTACAAGGTGCGGGTGCTGGAGCCGCGCAAGGGCACCGCCGCCAAGGTGCGCGTACTCATCGAATGGTCGGATCACCGCAAGAGCTGGTCCACCGTCGGCGTCTCCGACAACGTCATCGTCGCAAGCTGGAACGCCCTGGTGCACGCCATCCGCCTCGAGCTGATGCGTCTCACCGAAAAAGACGATTCCATCGAGAAAGCCGTCGAAGACTACTGCTGGGGCGTCTGATTTTGTGGGGCAGGAGTCCAGTCCTGTACAGGCGTTAAAATAAGCTGTCGCAGTAGGGAAACATAGCCGAACCCGCCATTTGGCGGGATGGGCTGGGGTCGGAAGACGATGGATATTCTTGCCATGCTTCACGCTCGCCTCGATTTCATTTGCCGGTTCTACAGTCAGGCGACCACCCCCTTCGAAACCATCAAGAACCTGATCGTCTCAGAAGAAGAACCCTATCTGCGCGATCCGGAAACGGGCGCCCATGGATATCAGGCGGAGTGGATGGAGGCAGATGATTGCCTGCGTGTTCTTGGACACTGTTCCCTCGAGTTGCTCGAAAAAGCCCTCCATGACTACTTGCGGGAATTCATAAGACGAGAACTCGGGATGCTTGGGGTGTATGGGGACGCGACCTCGCAGATTTTGGATCGTCGTTTGAAGGCGTACCGGAAGAAGGATGGGTGGTTTGGGATGTACGGTCGCTTTTTGGAGGCTCGAACTACATTTCGATGGTCTGGGTCACCAATTGCACCAAACCAACTTGAACAAATCAATCTCTGCCGCAACGACATTGCACACGATCCGAGGATCGATAATACCTGTCCCCTGCAGTCAGACGATCACTTTGGGAGGTACCCGATCTCTGCCTTCGCGGATGATCTATGGCTTGAGTCGATGGTGCGCGTCGGGAAGGATGGAAAGCCGGGCTATCCTGTCGCCATACATGTAACCCGAAAGAACTTGACGGCCCACATCGAATACGTGCGGCAGTTCTGCGTTTTCGTCGAGGCTCACAGAACGAAATGACCGCGAGGAACGATGACATTAGCGTGGGAGAAGTGGAGAGAATCGGGATATGAGTGCGGATACGGGAAATCAGGAAGCAGACCTCGTACACGGTATGCGAGGAGGAATACCCAACGACCGCATGGAGCGCATCCACGCTGGGTTGCCCAGGTCCATCGAGCTCCGCAATCTAAACTCTTGCCTGGAGAACCCGCTCGTCGCGTTAGGTTCCGGACCTACGAAGGTACACGGGCACGTTCGGCTTTATCAGGGCTGGCATCTGCTCAACGAGGCACGCATTGCGTTGATCGAGGCGGACGCCTGCAAGCTGTTCTATGAGGAATGCCAACCCAATCCTATCGAGGCTATCTACCGGTGCAGGTTCTATCTCGACGACGCAGCCCTGCGGTTGTATTCGAGTTGTGAGCATCTACTCCAGAGCGTCAACCTCTATTGGGGTCTAGGCGTTCCCATCAAGTCGAGAGGCCTTTTCGCTAAGGTCATCGCAGAAGCGGAGAAATCAAACCTGCCCGAGCTAAGTGCGGACGTAGCGACCGGCCTGCGGGGGCTGGGGCCGGATTGGGAAGCGTGCAAAAAATATCGCAACGACTGGGTCCACAACGAGCGACCGGGTATAGCGGGGCTAGAGCGGGAGCTCTCGTTTGGACCACGAAATGCGCAGGACATACCACCAGCGATAGTCAAGGCCATTAAGGATTCGGGTCATCTACTTTCGGTTACAGGCTCAGGAAAATCTGTCAGCGTTCGAGGGGGCCTCGAGATCAACGAGCTTCGCCGGATCGTCAGAAACGCTTACTGTCAACTCCTCGGCGTCTACGAACGCTTGGCGCCATTACTCGATTAACCGCCCGCAAAGCGGCCGTTCGGAATCGTTAACACCATGCACCTATTCGATTGGTTGTTCGGGCGTGACAAGAAGCTCCCAGGGATTTCCCCCAAGGAACCCCTCGGGGGATCACAGGAGAGTCCGGTAGGCGCGGTGATCAATAGCAACTCTCCTGTCAAAGATACGGAGACTGCAGCGAACCCTGTGCTTCCCGCCGCCGGTGCTCCCGCGGCGCCAACCATTCGGACGTTGGCTCATTCTCAGCTCCTAAGCCGCTTCCTTCGGCCGGCGAATCCAGATTCCGTGACTGGCGTGACCTATTTGGAACCCGCTCTCGGTGAGAGTTGCCAGTCTGCGATCCGGGGCTTCATTCTCGACGGATTGGCAACAGTTCAGATTGGCCTAT
>PMVV01000217.1 GCA_003166475.1 Bryobacterales bacterium
GCTCCACAAGATCCCGGAACAGCGCGGCCAAATCGCGGTGTGAGGCTATCGACTGCGACACTTCCAGCAAAGCCTGGTACTGGCGGGGAGCGTCGGCAAGCACGCAGAATGGCTCATCCATGCTATTGAGATTATTACAAAAAGCCGAAAGATGCAGGCTGGCGGACGCAAGTCGCTGCAATACGATGCCCCTCTATGCGATACCTTGAGACACCCTTTCGGAGTAGCCAGAGATTAACGGATTTGGCGCGGTGTCGGCTGTGCCTGCGCGCCCGTGGCGCAGTTGCGCCGTGCGATGACTGCCGGCTGCCCACGTTGGGTGGTATAACGCGCTATGCGGCGCCCGATGCCACCGCCCCGTTCCGCCGCCCGCGGTCTGGCGCCGCCACCAGCGAACCGACGCCGGCGGCCGAGTCCACCAAGCGCATGCTCCGCGCTTGTCAGATCGTATCTCACGATTTCACCTCCTAGCCCTGCTCATCAGCACCCGGTTTACGCGCCCCCGGCGCCGCGCCAAACTGCGCATTCCAGACCGGCTCGCCCTCCGCGAAGAGTTCCTCGAGGTGCGTCAGGGAACTTATTCGCGCCCCGCGCATCAGGTAGTAGCCGATCGTGTGCTTGCGGTTTTTGCACTCTTGGCAGTAGCCCACGGTTAGAAAAACGTCCCTCCGGCCCGGCTGATCGTGCGTTTAGTCTGGGGCGCATCTAGCGTCAAACCGGGGCTGACGGCCAGTAGCCGGCGCGTCCAGTACGTGTCTGGGAAGAAGAACTGGTCGGGAAAGAGAATCTGCACGCCAAGGGCGCGTAGCCAGGCGCCTTGTGCGCGTCCAATGATCTTCTCGCGCCGCATAAAATAAGCACCGGAGCAGGTGATCTCCGCTGGGCACATTTCGCCGAATGTGTTCTTGTACGCCTCCCGTAGTGCATAAGCCTTCGGACACGCGGGCCAGCCGCGGCCGCTTTGGCTGGATCCCACGCGCCAGCGCCGCAAACCGCTGAAAAGAAGGCTATTTTCCCCCCAGTTCGGCTTTACAACAGGTCTCATCGCGCAATCCCGGTTTGCAACCTCTTTAGTTGCTTCAGCCAACTTTTTTGAGTTCGGCATTATGCGCTTATTGCCGAACTGGCGGCCTCACTTTTGCCACCTGGAAACGGGCGGAAATTCACGGCACTTTTGCAGGTCCTCGGGCCATTCCGAAGGCTCGCACATGCCACCAAACAGAGCCTCCGGGAAGCGACCCTGCACTTTGCTGGTGTCGATCACTGTTCCCAAGCTGTAGCTGAGGTGGAACTGAAGCAGTTGCAATCGGCACGCGCTACCGCGGCGAATCTTCACCGGAGAATGCAATCTCCGATCCTCGCCGCCTACCGGCGGTATCGAGCGCGCCGTGCTCCAGCGGTTGATCGGGCGGTAGGGGGATCGTGCAGGGCAGCCTTGGACCTGGCGATTCAGCTGGGCTTCGCGGCGGAGATCATGTGGATGTTCCACTCTTGCGTTTCGGCTCGACCCACTCGGCGAAGGGCATCACCTGCTCCCTCTCGATATCCAGCAGTATCAGATTCTTCACCTCGCGCCGGCGGACATCGAGGGCCATCCTGTCCAGCCGGCCTTCCTGGCGCAATTGGTTCTGCTTCTTATCGGTCAACCTGCGCAGCACTAAGGCGGGGAGCGCATCGAACAACCGGACGGTCTCCGCCTCGTGGAACTTCGCGTATTCGACCATCAGGCGGCGCTCCTGATCTTCCGTCAGTTCGCTGGGTGGCGCGAGTGGTGCTGGTGGTGACTCCGCGCCAATCCACGATTGAAACTCCTCTACCAGCGACGGCAGGGCGCCAGGAGCGCCCTCGGACTGATGCGCAGCGGATTGCGTGTCGCGCATGCCGTCCGGTGTCACGCCGCCGTCTTTACCGGGAGTTGCCGACGGCGCGGTCCAGATATCTTGTGTGTCGCTCCCGGACCGATGCGCAGAGGATTGCGTATCGCCGGGTGGCATTCCGTGCGGTGCCAGGCCGCCATCCTTGCCGAGCATTTCAGGTAGCGCAGCAGCAGTATCTTGAGCGTCGCCCCCAGGATACGCAAAGGATTGCGCATCGCTAGGTGGCATGCCGTCCGCTACGGCGCCGCCGTCTTCACTGGGCATTGCCAGCGGCGCAGCCGCGGCCTCTTGCGCCTCGCCCTCAGACCGATGCGCAGCATATTGCGCATCGCCTCCATCTGCCAAGTGGGGTCGTTCGGCCCCGTTTGCCTTTACATCAACCGCCAGGAATGGCCACCGCAGAAGATTATAGATGTTCCTGGTCTTCCGGTCCTTCTCTACAAAAACCAACTTCACTTCGACCAAGGGAAATGGCTCCGGGGGATCCCCCCGCGTGTAGCTCTGCAGTTCTTTGATGAAGGATTGGAGCTGACGAACCTTCACGCCGAGGGGAACCGCCAGCATCTCTTGGGACGGATAACACTCAGGGACCTTGCCTTGGTATTCGGCGAGCAGGACCCACAGTAACCGCGCGCCTGCGCTGAGGGTCGGGTCCTTGAGGATGGCGTCGCGAGTTAAGACACCGTCAAGCAGCAATGGCTCACTCGCTTTAAGTTCTTTCATTGGTATATCCTCTGATATTCGGCGCAGCGACGAGTTCATCCCCCTCTACTCCATGGTAGGCGATCGGTCGCGCAACGTGCTATTTCGTTGACGTTGTGAATGCCGGCGGCCAGGCCCGGCGCCAGCCGCGGCTGTCCCGCCGCCTCCAAGGGAAGAACACGCATCGAGGCGCTTCTTCGCCAGTCTCGCAACCTTGCCGCGCGGTTCGCCTTGAAACTGGGGTCCACTGTCACGATGACTTCAGTTTTAGCGACACCCAAAAGCGGCAATCCCCTTTCATTGTTTTCAATAACTTACAGAACGCCCCCGAAGTGGGTTTTAGTGACAGTCCGAAACCCGCATTTTATGCAGCTTTCGGGAGCCGAGCCGATTTGGGCGACTCTGGGCCGGTTGCTCGTTTCTGTCCCAGCAGGAATCGATGGATCGTGCCGCGGTTGACATTGAGTGCGCCGGCGATCTCGCGGATGGACTTGCCGCCGCGATGCAGGTTCAGCACTCGCTCCCGGTCAAAGAGCAGCCTGCGGCGCCCCAGTTGTTTCCCGCGGTGCCTGGCGCTTGCCAAGCCGGCCACCACGCGCTCTCGAATCATTTCTCGTTCGAACTCCGCCACCGCCGCCAGGATGTACAGGAGCAGCTTGCTGGTGGGATTCGACTCGTCGGTGTCGATCGATTGGGTCGTCGCGATGAAGCGCACGCCGGCCGATGCCAACTTGTTCAGGCTCTCGACCAGGTTGAGCACTGAACGTCCGAACCGGTCCAACTTCCAGACCACCACGCAGTCGAACTGATGCTCTCCGGCGTGCTTCATCAGCCGATCCAGTTGCGGACGTGACGCCTTGGTTCCACTCCAACCCGTGTCCACGTATTCACCGGCGATTTCCCAGCCCCGCCGGCTACAGTATTCGAGCAACTCGTGAAGCTGCATTTCGCACTTCTGGTCAACTGTTGACACCCGCGCGTAGATCGCGGCTTTCATTCGGCTCGCCTTCCGGCATTTGTTGCCTGCCGTTGGCCCTGCTTCAGCCGCCCAGATTGCGTATTCTGGGCGGTTGGCGCGCGGTCTGGCCCTTTTTCCCCAATGTTTTTGCCACAGCTCTCGTCTGGCCCTACGGCGTAATGTGCGCTTCGTAAACTACTGTCGTTTCCAGGCACCGTGGAGGCCTCCGTGGACCTTTGAGCCGGGCAACTCGGTGTGGCTCCGGCACCCGCCAGAGGCGGGATGGAATTCCTTCCAGGTTAGAAGCGGGCAGAAATGAAAGGCACCGCCAGCGGTGTATTAGAAGCCCAGCAGCTCCGTGCTGCGCCAGGCCGAACCGCCAGAGGGGGGATTCAAATTCCTTCCAGTTAGAAACTGGCAGAAAATGAAGGGGCGCCCGATATCGGGCGCCCTTGGACCGGATTCGGATGTCCCGATCCGTTATCAGTATACCTTCCCGAGCCAAGGCCACGCAAGTACGCTCCCCGCGCGTTCGCGCGCGCCGCTCACCGCATCGCACCGCTCACCGCATCGCACCGCATGCCGGCCGCCCCCAAGTTTGGCGGCCTGCTGCACCCCCGGATCGGCGCGCCAGCAGCCGCAGCACGCGATGTGGCCCGGGCGTTTTTGGTAGCAACGCTGGTAGCAACCTGGGTAGCAGGCAGGCGTTCTCTATGGACGCACTGAGACGACAGTGGTGCTAAGCTATTGACTGATAGACACAGTGGCGCGCCATGGACTGAGGGCCTACGAACTTCGAACCAGTAGGCCGGGGGTTCGAGTCCCTCCGGGCGCACCACATTCCCAAAGCACTGGCGGGTCGCTGCCCCCGCATTCGTGTGGCCTATGAACCGAACGCCTCTCAACCGGCTGTTTTGCACGCCTCTCTGGGTCGCGGCCCTCATCGCCGCTCCCGCATGGGGGCAAGCCTCCGCGTCCATTTCCGGAAGAGTGGAGGACGCCTCCGGCAGCCCCATTGGCGGCGCTACGGTAACAGTCAAAAGTCTGGAAACCGGCGCATCGCGAACCGCCGCCACAAATGCGGACGGCAACTACAGAGTGCTCTCCCTGCCTCTCGGGCCGCAGGAAGTGAAGGCGGAAAAGCCGGGGTTCAAGGCGGCCTTGCGCACCGGCATCGATCTGCGGATTGGCCAGCAAGCGGTCGTGAACCTTCGCCTGGAAGTGGGCGATCTGGCCCAGCAGGTCACTGTTTCCGAACAGGCCCCAGTGGTCGACACCACTACCGCGTCGGTCGCCGGGGTGGTTGGCGAACAAGCCGTGAAGGATCTGCCGCTCAACGGAAGAAGCTTCGATAACCTGATCGCCCTGAACCCAGGCGCCATCAATTACAGCGCCATGAAGAGCGCCAATACCAGTACCAGCGACGGCAACACCTTTTCGGTGGAAGGACGGCGGACCGCGGAGAACCTGTTCCTGTTAAATGGAATCGAATATACCGGCGCCAGCCAACTCGCTGTCACGCCGGGAGGCGCCAGTGGGGAGTTGCTGGGAATCGACGCCGTCCGGGAATTCAATGTTCTGACCGATACCTACGGAGCGGAGTACGGCAAGCGCGCCGGCGCACAGGTCATCGTCGCGACGCAGTCCGGCGCCAACGTGCCGCACGGGTCGGTGTTTGAATTCTTGCGGAATAGCGCACTCGATGCCCGCAACTTCTTCGACCAGGCTTTCGTCCCTCCCTTTCGCCGCAACCAGTTTGGAGGGGCGCTGGGAGGGCCGCTACGGAAAAACAAGCTGTTCCTATTCGGCAACTACGAAGGCTTCCGCCAAGCCCTGGCAGTCACCAACGTCGCGGTGGTTCCCGACGCGCAGGCGCGCCTGGGTCGGCTGCCCAACGCCTTCGCCAATCTGAATCCGGCGATGCTCGCATACATGTCCTTTTGGCCCCAGCCCAACGGTCCGGAGCGCGGGAGCGGGACGGCGCTCTCCTACAACAATCCCCGCCAGTCGATCCGCGAAGATTTCGGCACCACGCGCGCCGATTACACGCTGGGCAGCCGCGATTGGCTCGCCGGCATCTACACCATCGACGATGGGAACAGCCTCATCCCGCTGGCAGATCCGCTGTTTGCGTCCTACGAACCGCTGCGCGCCCAGGTGGCCAGCGCGCAGGAAACCCACGTTTTTTCGCCGCGGTTTCTGAACACGTTCGATGCCGGATTCTCGCGCGCGGGCTTCAACTTGGATTCATCGCCCCTGGCTTCGTTTCCGGCGAGTGACTCGTTTGTCGGCGGATTGGGGCCGGGCGGAATCGTGATCGGGGGCGGCGTCACTACCACGGGCTCCGGTTCAGTCACTTCAGCCGGCCCGAACAATGCCGCGAACGCCTGGTCCCGCCGCAATCTCTTCACCTGGACCGATGGCGTTCAGATTTTGAAGGGGAAGCATCAGATCAGCGCCGGAGTTTGGTTTCAGCGCCTTCAGGATAACGACGACACCGCATCGCGGCAGTTGGGACAAGCGAGTTTCACCAGCCTGACGACGTTTTTGCAGGGCAAGGTCAGCAGCTTCCAGGTCGTGCCCACGGCGAGTGAGCTGGGTTGGAGAAGTCTGGAGGGCGCCTGGTATTTTGAGGACACCATCAAGCTGCTGCCGAATCTCACGCTCCAGGCGGGCATCCGCGATGAGTTCACCAACGGCTGGAATGAAGTGGCCGGCCGGGCAGCCAATTACGTCACCAATGGTAGCGGTGTGCTGGAAACCACTCCGATCGTCGGCCGTTCGGCGTTCACTCAAAACAACGCCACCCATCTATTCGGTCCCCGCATCGCCCTGGCGTGGGATGTCTTCGGCAATGGCCGCACCGTGCTGCGTGCCGGTTTCGGCACCTATTACTCACTCATCGACGATCTCAGCTTTCTCCTGAATTCCCTCCCGCCTTACAACGGGGCACTTTCCTTCGCGAACGTCTCGCTGCCCTCGATCCTGCCCATTCTGCCGAACGTCGCTCCCCCACCCTCGTGCGGCCCCGGCGTCCCGGCGCCATGCACTACTTACGCGCCGCAAGGTGTACAACCGAACGCGAAAACGCCAACGGTCGAGGAGTGGCGTCTCACCGTGGAGCGGCAGCTCGACCGCAACACGGTCCTGCGGCTGGCCTATGTGGGGTCGTTCGGATACCATGGTCTGCTCAGCGTGGATCCCAACACCATTCCCACCCAGATCTGCGCCAGCCCTTCTGGTTGCGCGGCAGGCGTGCCCCAGGGCGCGCAGTATATCCCCGGCGGCAGCCGGCCGAACCCGTACCTGAGTGCGGGCTTCTTCTGGTACACGGAGGGCAACAGCAGTTACAACGCGCTGCAGGTGGACGTGAACCGTCGTCTTACGCATGGGCTGGAATTCCGCGCGAATTACACTTGGTCGAAGAGTCTCGACATGAACTCGGCGCTGACCGGCGCGCAAGCCAACAATCAGGCGCAAATGATCCTGGACCGCAACGACCTGCAGAGGGACTGGGGACCCTCGGCATTGAATGTCGCAAGCCAGGGCAGCATCTCCTGGACCTACGCGCTGCCTTTCGCGCGCGACCGGCGCTGGCTGGCGGGATGGCAGATCGACGGCATCGCGACGTTGTTGACCGGCTTCCCGTTCACTCCTCAGATTGGCTCGAACCGGTCCGGCGATGGAGACACACGCAACCCCGACCGGCCGTCACTGAATCCGGCCTTCAGCGGGCCGGTGGTGGTGGGCAACCCGGAACAATGGTTCAACCCGAATGCGTTCATTCTGCCCGCGGCCGGAACCTATGGAAACCTGGGCCGCGGAACTTACACGGGACCGGGCTTGGCCGCGCTCGACCTATCGTTAGTGAAGAACATCGATGTTACCGAGAAAATGAAACTCCAGCTTCGATCGGAGTTCTTCAACATACTCAATCACACCAACCTGGGGACTCCCAACGCCATCGTATTTTCAGGCGGCGCGATCAGCCCGTCGGCTGGGTTAATCACCACGACGGCGACTACGTCGCGTCAGATTCAGTTCGGGCTGAAGCTGATTTTCTGATCGTGTGGGGCGGCGTCCACGGGGTGCCCTCTGGGCCCGGCGGGTCTCCAGACCCGCCCGCTTCCCCCGCTTCCCTAGACTAACTAAGAGATAATCGGGCCTGTTATGCTATGATCTATCCATGGGAGCCATGCAGCCTGCCCGGGCACAGGCGCACGGGAGCAGCGTCGAGGAAGGCCGTATTCAGTTATACGGCTGGGACTCGCGGACTGAGTCCTGGAACGGGCCGACCGGATTGAGTTTCTCCCTCCGTGCGTCCCGGCGCCTGGTGCAAGCGCTGCGGGCCGCACCCGGCCGGTCGTGGTACGGCCCTGTGAACTGCAACGTCCCGGGAGAAGCACCCACTCGGTTCTTCAGCCTCATCCACGCGCTGTGCGACTGCGCAGTCGCCATGATCTACTGCAACGATTCGCGCAACGGTCCGGTCGAAATCGTGACGGTTGTTCCGCCTGAGCTGCGTGCGCGCATGAGACCCGACTTCGCCTTCGAGTTCGTGGCGTTTGCGCGATTCCTGGGCGCTCTGAGTGAGGAAGGCGCTTTGACCGTTCACGATCTGATCGTCGCCGCCATTCTGGAATCTCCCTCCTCGGAAGCGTTGGTGTTCTGCATCAGTACCGGTTTGTGGACCAGCGACCTCGATCATGTCCTGTCATGCTGTGTCGAAAAGATCGCGTTGAGCATGCTGGAATGGGTAGCGGAGCGCTAGCTCACGCGCTGGGGCGGCGCGAGGCGCTCGTCGATCTCCTGCGGTTGAGCGGAGTAAGCGCAACAACTGTGGGCCTGGCCCTTTGGCTCGAAAGCCGCAGCCATCGCCCGCAAGAGATCCAGCCTGTTGATGTCGCCCGCGACCTGCGCGTGCCCGCCGACCCGGCGTATCCCGATCTCGCAGTCGCACAGGGCGACGATCCAGCCGCGCTGGTGCGCCGCGCAGTGGACGCGTTGGGCGGCATGCGCCGCTTCGTTTCGCGCGGCGACGTGGTGCTGGTCAAACCCAACATGGCCTGGGACCGCACGCCCTCGCAAGCCGCCAACACCAATCCCGCGGTAGTCGCCGCAGCCGTGCGGCTTTCGCTCGAAGCGGGCGCCCGCCGCGTGATCGTCACCGACGTAAGCATCAACGAGCCGCACCGTTGCTTCGAGCGTAGCGGCATCGCCGAGGCCGCGCGCGCGGCCGGCGCAACCATCGTCCTGCCTGGCGAGCGCCGCTTTCGCGACGTACACCTCCACGGCGAGATCCTGGGCGCGTGGCCCGTGTTTCAGCCGTTTCTGGAAGCCGACAAAATCGTCAACGTGCCCGCCGCCAAGCATCACAGCCTCACCGGAGTTTCGTTAGGAATCAAGAATTGGTACGGTATTCTGGGCGGCGAGCGCCGCCGGCTGCATCAGCGCATCCACGAAAGCCTGGCCGACCTGGCGGCTTTCATGCGCCCCACGCTCACCATCCTGGATGCCTGGCGCGTGCTCCAGCGCAACGGGCCTTCCGGCGGCGACTTGGCGGACGTGGAACTGCACCGCACGGTGCTCGCCGGAACCGATCCGGTAGCGGTGGACGCCTGGGCCGCCCAGTCCTTCTTTGGCCTTGACGAGCGCACGCTGCGCTATCTCTCGCTGGCCGCCGCACGCGGGCTGGGTACACCCCGCTTCGAGACGCTGCGCATCAAATCGGTCTAGGCATGCAGCCTCCCGCGCAACTTCGCGGCATTCTGGCGCTGATCGGATTCACCTCGGTGATCGCGCAGGTGGTGCTGATGCGCGAACTGATGGTGGCCTTCTATGGCAACGAAATCTCGCTAGGACTGGTGCTGGCTTGCTGGTTGCTGTGGACCGCCCTGGGGAGCGGCGTGTTCGGCCGGATCTGCGCCGGCCGGGAGTCCCGCGGCTTTGATCGCAAAATGGCTGCCGCGCTCGAAGCCGCCGTGGCCGTGGGCTTCCCGCTGGCGATCGCCGCGGTGCGCGAGAGCCGTCCCCTGTTCCAGCACGCGGGCGGCGAGTTGCTGGGCTTTGGCCCCATGTTCCTGACCGCGCTGGTAGCCCTGGGCTTGGTCTGTCCCTTTTCCGGATGGCTTTTCGCGGTGGGTAGCCGCATGCTCCCCGCCGCTTCGGTCTATGTGCTGGAAGCCGCCGGCTCGGCATGCGGAGGACTGCTGGCCAGCCTGGTGCTGGTGCGCTTTCTGCCGCCATTCGGAATCGCGGCGGTGGTTGCCGCCATGAACCTGGCAGCCGTCGCGGCGCTCGTTGGCGCCAAGCGATGGCGGCCGGTGCTGGTCGCGCTGCTATCGGCTGGCTTGCTGGCGTTTGCCGTCCGGCCCGCCGAAACAGTCACGCTCGACCGATTCTGGCAAGGCTTCAAGCTGCTGGCCGTGAGCAACTCCTTGTACGGAAACCTGGCCGTGCTCGAATCGGAAGGCAGCCGCAGCCTGGCGGAGAACGGACAGGTGGTGACGACCGTACCCGATCCGGCCGCCGCCGAAGAGGCTGTGCATCTTCCACTACTGGAACATCCTCGCCCGGAGCATGTACTGCTGATCGGAAGCTGCGCCAATGGCAGCCTTGCGGAAGCGCTGAAGCATCCGAGCGTGGCGCAGATTGACTGCGTGGAGCTGGACCCCGCCGTCGGGGAACTGGCGCGGGAGTTCTTCCCGAGCGCCATCCCACCGGACTCGCGCGTGCGCCTGCATGCTATCGACGGGCGGCGGTTTCTGAAAACCGGCCCTTCCCAATTCGACGTGATCGTGGTGAACCTGCCCGAACCGCGCACCGCCCAGTTGAATCGCTTCTATACCCTGGAGTTCTTCGCTTCCGCCGCGCAACGCCTGCGCCCGGGCGGGCTGCTGGCGCTGGCCTTTCCGGCTTCCGAGAACTACCTGTCGCCGGAAGCGCAAGCTCTTCTCCGATGCATTCACAAAACGCTGGCGGCCGTGTTTCCGCACGTCGCTGCGCTGCCCGGCGAGACCGTACACCTGTTCGGTTCCACCGCGCCGCTGGTCGTCGATGCGCGGGAATTGATCGAACGACTGCACGCGCGCCATGTGAAGACGCTCTACATCAGCGAACACTTCCTGCCCTTCCGCCTGGCGCCCGAACGCGTCCGCGAACTGGCGTCGCAGATCGAGCCGGACGCCGCCACGCCGGTGAACCGTGACTTTACGCCCATCGCTTACTACTTCGATCTGACGCTGTGGAGCGCGCGCTTCGGCGGCCTCTATCGCGGGTTGCTGGAACACGCCGGACAGGTTCCGTTTTGGGCTCTCCTGGTAGCGGCGCTGGCGGTGCTGGCCGGGCTCGTCCGGGTGGGCCGCCCCACGCCCTCGGCCCTCTGCGCAGGCGTCACCGGCTTCACCATGATCGGCGTCGAGATCCTCCTGCTGCTGGGGTTCCAGGCGATCTACGGATACGTGTACCAGCAACTCGCCCTGCTGGTGGCCGCATTCATGGCAGGCATGTCGTGCGGAAGCTGGCTGGCGCTGCGCCGGTCCGCGCCGCCCCCGCTCGCGCCTATTCAGGTTGCCGTGGCGGCCTCGCCGCTGGTGGTCTTCGGCCTGCTGGGCCTCGGCGCGGCCGCGGCGCCGGTGCTGGCCCTGGTCTGCGGCGCGCTCGGCGGCTTCCAGTTCGCCGCCGCCAGCAGACGCTATTTCACGCACTCCGCCAGCGGCGGCGGGAAGCTCTATGCAATCGATCTGGCAGGATCTTGCGCCGGCGCCCTGCTGGTCAGCGCGTACGCGATCCCGGTGTTCGGCTTCCTCAGAACGGCGTCGCTGATGGCACTCGTAAATCTGTTTCCAGTGCTGGCCGCGCGCGCCCGCCGCCAAACACCAGCGCCGTAAACGAGAAGATGTCGGTCTCGCTGTCCTGCCAGGCGTCCGGAGGCAGCCCCGCCTTCAGGCAGGTCTGCTTGAGGAAAGTGGTGCGGTCCCAGCGCTGGTCGGTGGCCACCTGTGGCAGCAAAAGCCCCTCGGCTTCGTCCCGCTTCATCACCAAGCCGTCGCGTCCCGGCTGGATCTGCTTGATATCGAGCACGCGGCGCAGCGGCGAGAGCACCGAGATTTCGTACTCCAGCTCCGGCAGCTCGCCCACAGTGACTGGAGTGAACCGGTGATCGCGCACCGCCGCATAAGCGGCTACATCGCGCACCGTCAGCGCCAGCGCCGACGATGGCGCTACGTAGCCGATGCATCCGCGCAACTCGCCGTGCTTGGTCAGCGTGACAAATGCGCCGCGCTCCTGCGCCAGAGGTCCGGAGGCGGGCGGCGAATAATCGTAAAGCTTATGCTCGCGAACCACCGTCTCGACCGACTTGCGCGCCACGCGCAGCAACTCGCTCCGCTCGCTGGCACTGAGAGTGAGACGCGGCCCCGCGTCGGCTTTCCGCGCCGGCCCGGCCGCCAGCACCACCGCGCCATAACCCACCACCCGCGAGCGATCCCCGGTGACGTCTCCGGTATTCGCGTACTTCAAAACAATGGCCTGGTTTGCGCCGAGACGCTCGGTGGCGATCATGGCCGCGATAATCGGACCGCCGCCGCAAGCTTCCCAGACGCGCTGCTGGAAATTGCGCGACATGGAAAGATAGTCCCACTCCTCAATCGCCGTCAGCGTTTTGTGATCGATGGTGACGGCTTGGTCATAGGTGTGGTAGTGCGACAGATCCGAGCTGGCCACGATGAGCGTCTCCGGACCGGCCAGTTTGGCCAGAGCCAGACCCAGCGCGCGGCACGTGGCGTAATCCTGATCTCCCATAACGATTGGCACAAGCTGGAAATCGCCCAAGACGCGCTGCAGGAATGGAAGCTGCACTTCCACGGAATGCTCGCGCTTGGTGGCATCCGGCGTGTGGCCGCTGCCGGAGAGCTTGATGAGCGGGCTGGCGCCGGCCAGTTTCTTGGCGAACGCCTGATCCACGGGAACGCGGCCGAGCGGAGTCTCGTACGCAGCGCCATCGAACACCGAAGCGAAGGGGAAGGCCTCGTAGTGCGAGGGCGCGATCACCACGACGCGCTGATAGTGGCGGCCCTTGAGCAGCGCGTAGGACCACCCCGCCACGTGGCCGGAATACTTGTAGCCCGCATGCGGCGCCACGATGGCTAGCAGGTGCGGGACCGGCGGCGGGGTGGCTTTGGCTACGAAGCCGTCGACCATTTGGGCCAGTTCTTTGGGGTCGGCGGGATAGAACGATCCGGCTACCGCGGCGGGCCGCACGGTTTGGGACTGGGTCTGGACACGGCCTTGGATTGAGACCCAGGCGATACAGAAAAACAACAGTAGTAGCTTTCGCATGTTTGCTCACCGGGCCGGCTAAAAGCCGGCTGCGGGCATGATTGCCCGCCCTCCAATTAGCTCCAGACGCCGGGGATGGGCCGGCGGCAGAAGGTGCATTTACCTTTTTCGATATGCAGGGCGTTTATGGTGAACCCTACACGCTCCACCACAATGCGCTGGCAACCCGGGCATCGCGTGCTTTCGGCAGGATGCCCCGGTACGTTGCCTATGTACACGAACTGCAGGCCCTCGGCGTCCGCTATGGCTTTGGCCCGCTCTAGCGTCTTCACCGGCGTGGGCGGCAGGTTCTTCAACAGATAATCGGGATGAAAGCGGGTGAAATGAACGGGCACATCCACGCCCAGTTCCGCTTTGACCCAACGCGCCAGGCCGGTGAATTCGGCGTCGGAATCGTTCAGCGTGGGAATCGCCAGGTAGACGATTTCGGTCCACCGGCCGAGCCGCCTTATGGTCGCCAGCGCCTCCAGCACCGGCTTCAACTGCCCGTTCACCACCTCTTTGTAGAACTTCTCCGAATAGCCTTTCAAATCGATCTTGATGGCATCCACGCGCTCGCACAACAGTTTCAGCGGTTCCTGCTGGATGTATCCGCCGCTGATGACCGCGGTCTTCAAACCAGCCGCCCGTGCGGCGCCGGCCGCGTCCAGGACGTATTCAAAGAACACCACCGGTTCGCTGTAAGTGAAGGCCACCGCCGGGCAGCCGTTCTGCCGGGCGGCGTCCACCAGCATCGACGGCGGAAAGTACGTGGCGCGCACCTGCTCCGGGCGAGACTGCGAGATGTCCCAGTTCTGGCACATCTTGCAATTGACATTGCAGCCCGCGGTGGCCACCGAGAAGGCCAAGGCACCTGGCAGGAAGTGGAACAGCGGCTTCTTCTCGATGGGGTCCACGTGGGCCGCCGCGACGCGCGAATGCACCAACGTGTAATACTTCCCTCCGCGATTCTCGCGCACGCCGCAATAGCCGCGCTCGCGGTCGTCGATCACGCACTCCCGCGGGCAGAGCTTGCAGCGGATCTTCTTATATGGCAGCTTTTCGTAGAACTTCGCTTCGGTGACGAATTGCGCGTCGTTTTCGGCCGCCAGCGCCAGGCACGGAAGAGCGAGAAATGCGCGGCGCTGCACGTCATACCTCCACGCGCGCGATCCGCGCGGGATCGCAGATTCCGATGCGATGATCGGCATCGGCCGCAGTCAAGATGTAAACCGGCTCGCGCTTCACGGAGGCGAGCGGCGGCATGCCCTTCTCCGCGCGTTTGCGTTCCAGGATCTGCCAGCCCGTGCGATCCAGCGCCACGGGGTCGCGCGAAACCAGCAGGCCGTTGAAGGGCCAGCTCCATTGCGGCATGTAGGAAGGCCCGCCTTCATACTGCGGCGCGATCGCATCGCAAATATGCAGCCGCACTTTCTGCCGGATGGGCGGCAGCATGTAGACGTCGGCGACGTAGGGGTTGCCCACGTTCATATGATATTTGTTCGGATTGTGGATGGCACCGAAGAAGTTTTTGAGCGCCATGGTGGCTCCCACAATGCCGTGATCTTTGAGCACCGGCAGGTTGATGACGCAATCGCAGACGCGGGTGAGGGTGCGGGCCAGCAGGCTTCCAGCGCTGCCGTAAACCGCCAGTTCGTTGTCGTAGCCGAGTTCGTCGTTGCCCATGACGCGCAGGCGGCCGGTGCGCGCGGAAGGGTGGAACCCGGCGCTCTCCAGGTCGGAGTTGAGCCGATCCCAAATCACGATATCGGCGGCCGGGATACCCGCCTGCTGGAGGCGCTCCGATACGGCTTCCACCAGCTTCACACTGGTAGAAGCGCCACGTCCCGCCAGGCAGTTCACTTTCAGGCCGACCACTTCGCCGCGCTTTGCCACCTGTTTCCAGGCTTCGAGCGGAGTGTCGCGATCATAGACGCGTTGCACGCAGCGGTCGAGGAGCGCAAGCAGCCGGGCGGAATCGGGCGCCGAGTTTCCCGCGCGGAGCCGGGCGTCCTGGCCGATCACTACCACGGACCTGGCGGTCTGGGCTCGTAGACCGACCGCTGCGCCGGCGAGCGACGATTGGAGAAGCCGCCGGCGGCTGATGGTCATATGCGGGTCCTTTTATATTATTCTACCGCTCCCACGGTCGCGGCTCGGTTGGTTATCGCGGGTCGGTTGGTTATCGCGGGTCGGTTGGCGAGTGGCTGGCGGCTGGTTGGTTGGGTGCCACGCCGGGTGTGGGCGGGGGGTCGGGGAAGTCGCCGAGCACTTCGCGGGGGATTTCGCGCCAAGTCCCGTCGAGGCCGAGGACCCGCGGGAGCACGGCATAGTGACTTGCCCCTCCGGGGTTGAGCCAGACCAGGCCCATTTTGATCTTGTTGGGTTTCTTGTCGTGCTCTTCTTTCAGGCGTTCGGTGCGTTCTTTGCGGTAACGTTGCAGGTCGGCGATGGTCGAGGAAATGGATCGCTGGAGGCGAGTCTGGGTGAGGTAGATGCGGTGCAAGGCCAGGGCGTATTCGCCGGAGGGCACGGCGGGCGAGTGGATGCTGAGCCTCGTTGCGGTCGATGCGGGCCAATTTCCACTGGGTGACGGCGATGTCCTCGACCAAGGACTTTTCCATGTCGTCCTGGGGCATCCAGGCGGCGGAGAGGCGCGCGAGGTGTTGGTCGAATTTGGCTTGGTCTTCGCCGGGGATGATCACGGATTCGGCGCGCAGGCCGTGGACGAGGGAATTGAAGCGAACGCGGTCCTTGGCCTCTTGACTTTGGGGGCCGGTAGATTTTTGCGCATTGCGCCGATTGGCGCGTATCTGCTTGATTGTAGCCATAGTTACCTTTTCTGCCGAGCAATGCCAATTGGGAAAAGGCATTGGCCGCCGATGAACGCCGATAAACGCCGATAAGACAGAACAAATGCCGGTTTTTTTGGCGTTGCCTGCTGAGAATGCCACCGGGGTCAGCGATGCTGGTTGCGCCGATGCGCCAAACTGGCGGGAGAATTGATTTACCCGATTTCAGGGTAGCGCGTCGGGCGGGCGAGATTGGTATGCGGTTTGGGTGGGTCGTGGCGAAGTGGTTTGTTTGGAGTGGGTTGCGGCCGCGAAGCAAGTTGTGACCGAAAACCGGCCAATC
>PMVV01000417.1 GCA_003166475.1 Bryobacterales bacterium
AGGGCCTCCACCACCTCCATCGGGGGAACGTTCAACTTGGCCAGGCGCCGGCCGTTATAGGCCACCTGCTCGAGGAAATCGGCGGGCGGCCGGCCGGCGGACGCCAGGCGCGCCGCTGCGCCCGACGTGATCAGCGCGAGCGCCTTGAGTTGCCGTGGATCGCAGGGCTGGGCCGGCTTCGCAGCTTTCAGGCGGCGCCGCAATGCGGCATCCAGACGCGGCAGGTGCTCTTCGACGAGTTGGGCAAAGCGCCCCAGTTGCCCCGCCGGCGGCTCGCGGAATATGCTGGAGTTATGCGCGGGATGAGATTGTGCCAATAGTACAGGTGGCGGAAGAGGCGGAATTTTCTCGCAATCCTCCAGCCATCCTGAAACACCGCCGATTCTACCGCCTCAGCGAAAGCGCGAACTGGACGCCTTCCGTTTTTTGTAACGCGGTGAGGATGCTGGAAAGATTCGCGGCGGAGGGGCTGCCCTTTGGCCCCAGCATCCGCATCAGGCTCTTGGCGGGGATGTGCGTGCGTTTCTCAAGGTCCTGAAATCCGACTGTCGCGTTGACGTAGTCGGGGAGGACAGCCTTGCCGGTCGCCAGGTCGCCATTGATGACGCACTCGACGGCCTCGCGTAGTAGCGCTTGACGGAAATCCGGGTCGCGTTGCGCCCGCGCCCGGATGGTTTCCTTGAAGTCGTGGGTAAGGGGCATTATTGAATCTCCCGTTTCTTTCTTCGTTTGTACGCGGCCCAGCGTTCCTGCGCCGCCGCGATGTCCTCTTGTTGCCGCTTCTTCGTGCCGCCGCCAATTATTATCACCAGGCGTCGCCATCCTTGCCGAAGTAGATTCGATAGCCGGGGCCGAAGTCGATCTTGTATTCAAAGACGCCGGACCCAACGCCCTTGACCTTCGATAAATTTCCTTGCTCCATCCGCGCCAGCGCGATGGTCACCTTGGCGGCTGCCGCCGCGTCGAGCCCTTCCAGCCATTGGGCGAACCGCTTGTTCCCGTTTTCGTCAATGTAGCCGCGGATCTCGACCATCTCAGATTTATGGTAACAAGCGTGTTACCACACGTCAACGCTGCATACTTGTGCGATCCATTGCGGCACCGACCGCTTCTTGTGCCTCCGCTTCACTGCGTCCACATCGACGGCGGGATCGACAGCATCAGTGGATAGCGCGGCGGGATCGGGAGCCGCGCGTTTGGCCTGCCTGTAGTACGGTGCGTCTGATTTTCAGTCGACATCCATGGAAAATGCCTGCTGCGCAGCGCACTTGACCCATTGTTGGATGGCGGAAAGGGCGGTGTCTCACGGTTTCCTGCGGACCTCATGAGCTAACTCCTCTCCTGCCTACTTGGTAGCACGGGCGCGCAACAGGGCGGCGATATCTTCGAACCCATTGGCCATCGCGCCGTCCAGCGCAGTCGCGCCTGCCTTGGTCCGCAGCGCGGCATCCGCACCGCGCGCGAGCAGCAACTCGACTACCTCGCGCCGTCCCCACGAAGCGGCGTTATACAGCGGCGTCGCGCCCGAGTCGTCGCGCGCGTCGATCTCCGCCCCGCGGTCGAGCAGCAGCGCCGCCATCTCGCGATGCCCGCCCAGCGCCGCGTCGTGCAGCGGCGTGGCGCCCGAGGAGTTCTTCTCGTTGACGCGCGCCCCGCGATCCAGCAGTATCCGGGCGATCTCCACATAGCCCTTGAGCGCGGCGTCCGCCAGCGGCGCAGCGCCTTCCACGTTATGTGCATTGACGTCCGCGCCCTTGCCCGCCAGCAGTTCCACCATATCCGCCTGGCCCTTGAGTACGGCTTCATCCAGCAGCGTAGAGCCAGGTTGATCCTTCCTGGCCAGCGTCGCGCCGTGCGCCATCAGAAGATCCACGACCGATGCATAGCGGAAGCGCGCGGCGTTTTCGAGCGGCGACGCGCCCGAATTATCGCGTGCATTGACGTCGGCACCGCGCGCCAGCAGCAGTTCGACCACCTCCGCGTGCCCCTTCGCCGCCGCCTCCATGAGCGGCGTTGCGCCCGTCTCCGGGTTGCGCGCGTCGATCCCCGCGCCTTTGTCGAGCAGCAGCGCGGCGATCGCGCGATAGCCCTTCCAGCAGGCCTCGTCGAGCGGAGCGGCGCCCGCCTTGTCGCGCGCGTTGACGTTCGCGCCGTGCGCCACCAGCATCGCCACCATGTCCCGATAGCCGCGCGTAGCCGCCAGGTGCAGCGCCGTCGCGCCGGAGCGATCCACGGCTTCCACGGCGGCCCCATGCGCCAGCAGCAGTTCGGCCACGTCCCGGTTGTCCTTGATCGCTGCGAATTGCAGGGGCGTCGATCCGGCTTCCAGATGATGGGCATTCACGTCGGCCCGGTGCGCGATCAGCAGCGCGGCGATTTCCCGGTTGCCGGTCCAGGCTGCGTCGTGCAAAGGCGCGGCGCCCAGCTCGTCGCGCGTGTTGGTGTCCGCTCCGGCAGCCAATAGCGCGCGCACCTGTTCCACATTCTCGGACCTGACCGCCTCATGCAGATCGACCGCCTGGGCCTGGTGGCAAAACCACCAGCCACCAACCACCAGCCACCAGCCCCGCCGCGCGAAGTGCGGCTGTTTAGAATCCCACGTATTGCACTTCCTCTTCCAACTCGACCCCAAATTGGCGGCGTACCCGCGCCTTCAGTTCCGCGATCAGCGCGCAGAGGTCCGCGGCAGTGCCCCCGCCGGCGTTGTAAATCAGGTTGGCGTGATAGGTGGCCACGTGGATATCACCGCGCGACATCCCCTTGGCGCCCACCTGTTCCAGGAAGTATGCGGCCGGCACCTTGCCTTCGCGGACCACCTTCTCGGGAACCGCGGCGGCCACCGCAGCCGGCAATTCGGCCAGCAGAAAATTCTTGAAAATACTGCCCGCGCATTTCATGGTGACGGGAAACTTCTCGTTGCGCACTTTCACGATGTCGTCCGCCGTCTTGCGCAGAGCGCCGGCATCGGCGGGAGCAAGGCGCAGCTCGGTCGAAAAAATAATCCAGTCTTTGTGGCGTTTGAAAACACTCTCGCGATAGTGGAATTCACACCCGGCGTTATCCAGCATGCGCACGCATTCGCCATCGAAGAAGCGCACCTGGCGCACGCGCTCTGAGATGGAGTAGCCGTAAGCGCCGGCATTGCCATATACGGCCGCGCCCACCGAGCCGGGAATACCGGCCAGAGTTTCGAGTCCCGCGAGGCCGCGATCGATCGCGAAGTCCACCAGGTCCTGCAGCACCGCGCCGGCATCGCACGCGACGCGCTCACCGGCCGCCAGAATCCGCTGCGCCACGAAGCGCAGCATGATGCCGCGGAAACCCAGATCGGATACGATCAGGTTGGTGCCCCCGCCCATCACCATGTAGTCGCGGCCGCTCGCGCGCGCCACCGCCAGCGCCTGGATAAAGGACTCCACGCTTTCTGTTTCGGCATAGAGATCGGCCTCGCCGCCGATGGCAAATCGCGTGTAAGCGGAAAGCGGCGCGTCGCGGGAAACGGTTAAATTGGGTATTTCGGACAGGCGCGCCAGCGTGAGGTCCATCGATTCAATTATAGGAGGCAGCTATGCGATCCGGGTTTCCTGGCTTTCCAGCGGAGGCGGTGACGTTTTACCGCGGCCTCGCACGCCACAACACGCGCGAATGGTTCCAGGCGCGCAAGCATATCTACGACGAAAAGGTGAAGGCGCCCATGGTGGAGTTGGTGACGGCGTTGAACAGCGCCATGATGGACTTCGCGCCGGACTACGTGACCGACGCTCCGAAGGCCATCTACCGCATCTATCGCGACACGCGCTTCAGTCCCGACAAGACGCCCTATAAGACGCAGATTGCGGCGTCATTCTCGCGGCGCGGCATGGAGAAGCACGGCGCCGCGGGATATTATTTCGCGATCTCGCACAAGGGCGTGGACGTGGGCGGCGGCATCTACCTGCCTCCGCCGGAGACGCTGCTGGCGGTGCGCACGCATATCGCCGAGCGGCACGCGGAGTTCCGCAAGCTGGCCGCCTCGCCCGTCGTGAAGCGCCTGTTCGGCGCGGTCCAGGGCGAGCAGCTTTCGCGCGTGCCCAAAGGCTTCTGCGCCGATCATCCGGCGGCGGATCTGCTGCGCTTCAAGCAATTCCTGCTGTTCACCACGCTGGATGCGGCGATCGTCACCACGCCGAAGCTGTTTACGGAGTTGGAGAAGCGCTTCCGCGCGCTGACGCCGTTCCTGGATTTTTTGAACGCACCGCTGGTGGGGAAGCGGCGGGGAAGAGACGAACCGTTCTTCTGACGAGAGGCTTTTGCGGCGCGCCTCAGCACGCCCTATAATATACCCAGACGCAGTATGGCGACCGGATACGTCGAACAGCGCGATGGCGGATATTACATTGCCGGGAGCCGGGTTTCCCTCGACTCCGTCGCATACGCGTTCCTGCGGGGCGAGTCGCCGGAAGGCATCGTCGAATCGTTCCCTGCTCTTAGCTTGGAGCAGGTGTTCGGGGCCGTCGCCTTTTACCTTGCCAATCGCGAGAGGATCGACACCTACCTGCGGGATGGAAGAGCTGAGTTCTCACGTATGCGAGAGGAGTCTCGGCGCAAACATCCACGGCTCTACTCTAAGCTGGAGGCCGCCCGGTCCGGGGCGCCCAGCCCCAGTGCATGAGGCCGCGGTTCCAGGCTGACGCAGACTGCAATCAAAAGATCGTTCTTGGCCTGCGCCGCCGTGAGCCGGCCGTCGATTTCCAGGATGCCCACGCGGGAGGGGTCATCGGTGTGCCAGATCCCGATGTCCTCCGCAAAGCGGCGGATCTCGCCGCTCGAGTCCAGGCTTGATCATTGTCGCGCAAGATCTGGATATCGGTCTCGCCATTGAGGACCTGCTAATCGTCTGGGCGGCTAGCGAGGCGGAAGAATGGACGGACAGGGTCGCCTTCCTCCCGCTTTAGCAGTTCTCCGCCGGCTAACAGTTATTCGGCGCGGTGCTGGACGAGCGGCTTTCGCGAGTGCCCAAAGGGGTCTGCCGCCGATCATCCCTCGGCGGATTTGCTGCGCTTCACGCAATTCCTGCTGTTCACCGCCCACGGCCCCGCTTCGCGGTATTCACTCGATCGGACCGGAACTGGCACTAAATTCCGATCAAGCCCGGATGGGGAGTATTGAATTCGATCGACTGGTCCGCGGACGGCAAGCCTCCTGCATGTCACGGCCGTTGGTAAGGTGCAACGCCTGTTTCGCACGCGCCAGGGCCCGCTTTGATCGAGAACTCCTGACAGCAGTTGAATATAAGTCATTTATAATCAATATGTTGGGCTTTGATCGCCCCAGCCTCACACCCTTCCAAAGTCGATGAACCCGCGGACCGGATCCGTGTTCAACAGCTTCACCCGGATCTGATCGCCCACATCGAGCCCCTGTTCGCCGCGCATCAGGCGGCCTTCCACCGCCGGTGACAAAGCCCGCACGAACACACCCTTCGGCGTAACGCCGGTGACCACGGCAGGAAAGACTTCGCCGATGCGGTCGTGCATCGCCACCGCCGCGATGCGTTTCGACATGGCGCGCTCCACCTTGCGCTCCGCGTCTTCCCGCAGCGTGCAATTACGGGCCACGCCGCCCAACTCGGCGTCTCCATAAGGCGACGGCTGATTGGCGAGCACCGCTTTCACCAGGCGCTGCGTCACCAGGTCGGCGAAACGCCGGTTGGGCGCGGTGGAGTGCGTGTAATCGTGAACGGCCAGGGCAAAGTGCCCGACTGCGGTATCGCCGGGACGCTCCAGGACATACTCGCCCGGCCCCATCAGCTTGACCACCGCCAGCGAGACATCGGCATAATGCACGGGGTCCACGGCCCGGCGCTTCATCAGGTACGTGTTGAGCGCGCCGGAGTCCGGGTCGGCGGGCAGGCTGTCGCCGGTGCGCGCGGCCAGTTCCACGATGCGGTCCCAGCGCTCCGGAATCTTCACCACGCGGCGAATGGAGGAGATGCGATTGTCGCGCAGCAGCCGCGCGATCACGCCATTGGCCGCCACCATGAAATCCTCGATCAACTGCGAAGCCCGGTTGCGAAACCGCGGCTGGATGCCGGTCACTTTCCCATCCGTCAATACCGCTTCGGTCTCGCTGCGGTCCAGATCGAGCGCGCCCAGGCGGTGCCGTTGCGCGCGCAAGTTCTGGGCGGCTTCGTCCTGCAAACGGAGTTGCGCCTGCAAATCCTGCGACGCAGCCACCTTCGCGGGCGCAGTTCCCTGCCCTTCCAGCCACGGCCCGACTGAACTATAAGCCAACTGCGCGGCATTGCGCGTGACCGCGCGGTAGGCCGTGCCATCTTGCGCCGTGCCGTCCGCGGCGACCGTCAACTCCACCACTACCGAAAGCCGGTCGGCATGCTCGTTCAGCGACGTGAGATCCGTGGACAGATCGTCGGGCAGCATGGGAAAGTTCTTGACGCCGGTGTAGACCGTGGTGCAATTCGCGGCGGCATGCGTATCGATCGGCGACCCCTTGGGTACGTCAGTATCCACGTCGGCAATGCCGATGCGGATGCGGATCGCGCCGTTCGCCAGGCGCTCCGCCATTTCGATCTGATCGAGGTCGCGCGAAGTGTCGTTGTCGATGGACGACCACAGCAGGCCGCGCAGATCGCGCACCGCGCTGCTCAAAGCTGGCGCCGCGGCGTGCGCGCGCAAGGCCGCCACCTGCCGCTGCGCTTCGGGCGGAAAGTCCGGAGTGAAACCTTCCGCGATCATCTCCTGGCGCGCCAGCGCGGGCAGGTCGTAGTGGGTACCGGGTGAATTGGGCATGAGTAGGATTAGACGTCGTGACGGCGCGTGCGCGAAAGCAACTGCCTCGCCCGATCCAGCGCCTTCTGTTCGGCTTCTTCGCGCGTGGCGCCGGTGGTACGCGCCAAAGCGGCCCCCGGGGAAACATTATCCGCTTTGCAGTGATAAACGTCCCCGAGCTTATACGAAGTAAGCCGCACCTGCCAGGGATCCACCTCCACCTGGCGTTCACTGTAATCTTCCGCTTTCATGCGCGTGACCTCAACCCACCATCTTACCGATTCCGGGAAGACCGCAGCCCGGCGTCGAACGGTCGCGTCGTTATAAGATGGCAGCATGTTTATCGTGCACGTTCAAGTCCAGGTGAAGCCGGAGTTTGTGGAAGCCTTCCGGCAAGCCACCATCGCCAACGCGCAGCAAAGCGTGAAGGAGCCGGGCATCGCGCGTTTCGATCTGCTGCAGCCGGCAGAGGCGCCCGCGCATTTCGTCCTGGTCGAGGTTTATCGCACCGCCGAAGGGCGCGCGCAGCACAGGGAAACCGCACATTACCAGACCTGGCGCGATACGGTCGCGGAGATGATGGCTGAGCCGCGCACGAGCGTGACTTACACCAACATTTTCCCGGGCGACGAAGGCTGGTAGATCGGCGTGCGCTTCGAATTTGCGACTGCTGCGCGGATCGTATTCGGCCCTGGAACGGTGCGGGAGGTTCCCGCCGCGGCTGCGGCAATGGGACGGCGGGCGTTGGTCGTCACGCGGGCGTCCGCGGATGCCTCTCGCATGGGCATAACAGGCGAGTCTTTTCCGATCCACGGCGAACCTACTGTCGACCTGGTCCGGCACGGCACGCGACTGGCGCGTGACACGGGTTGCGATCTGGTAATCGCGCTGGGCGGCGGCAGCGCCATCGACGCAGGCAAAGCGATCGCGGCGCTGCTGGCTAACGGCGGCGATCCGCTCGATTACCTGGAGGTCGTGGGGCAGGCGAAACCGCTGAGCCGCCCATCCGCGCCTTTCATCGCCATCCCGACCACCGCGGGCACCGGCTCGGAAGTCACCCGCAATGCGGTTCTGGCTTCGCCCGAGGACGGCGTAAAGGCCAGCCTGCGGAGTCCGCATATGCTGCCGGCCCTGGCTGTGGTGGACCCCGAACTGACCCTAGACCTGCCTCAAGCGCTCACAGCCAGCACGGGACTCGATGCGTTGACGCAGCTCATCGAGCCGTACGTTTCCAATCGCGCCAACCCCATGACGGACCTCTACTGCGTCGAAGGCCTGCGCGTGGCGGCCTCCGCGCTGAGGCGTGCCTGGCGCGACGGCCACGATCTCGCCGCCCGGACGGACATGTCTTTCGCCAGCCTGCTAGGCGGACTGGCGCTGGCCAACGCCGGTCTAGGCGCGGTGCACGGATTTGCTGCGCCGCTGGGTGGGATGTTCGACGCGCCGCACGGCGCCCTTTGCGCGGCGCTGCTGCCGCATGCCATGCGCGTGAACATCGCGGCGCTCGAAGCTTCGCCATCCCACTCGGAAAGCCTGCTGCGCTACGCTGCGGTTGCACGCATCCTCACTGGCCGCACGGACGCCACGCCCGGAGATGGGGCCGCGTGGGTCGACCGCCTCTGCCGCGATCTCGAAATCCAGCCGCTCAGCGCATACGGAGTCCGCCCAGCCAAGGTGCCCGCGCTGGCCGCCAAGGCCGCCCGCGCCAGCAGCATGAAGGCCAATCCCATCGTGCTCACGCGCGGCCAGTTGGAGGAGTTGCTTACCCGTGCCATCTGACCAGCGGCCACTCATCGACATGGAACGCGTCTGGGTGATGCGCGGCGAGAAGATCGTGCTGCGCGATGTCAGCCTGCGCATCGGCGTGGGCGAGCATGTCGCCATCCTGGGTCCCAACGGGTCCGGAAAATCCACGCTGATCAAAACCATCACGCGGGAATGTTACCCGCTGGTGCGCGAGGGATCGCGCATGGCGATCTTCGGCCAGGAGCGCTGGAATATCTTCGATCTCCGTCCGCTGCTGGGCGTGGTGTCGAACGACTGGATGGCGCTGTGCACGCGCGAGATCACCGGGCGCGAGGCGATCGAATCCGGCTTCTTCGGCAGCGTTGGCGTGCAGCCCTACCATCGCATCACGCCGGAAATCGAGCGCCAGACAGCCGCGATCCTGGCGCTGCTCGAGATTCCCCACTTGGCCGAACGGACCATAACGGAAATGTCATCGGGAGAGGCGCGGCGCGTGCTGCTGGCGCGCGCGCTGGTGCACGATCCCCGCGCGCTGGTGCTGGATGAGCCCAGCAACAGCCTGGATGTCTTTGCCCAGCACGAACTCCGCGAGACCATGCGCAAGCTGGCGCGCGCCGATATCGGGATCATTCTGGTGACGCATCACCTGGCCGATATCATTCCCGAAATCGATCGCGTAATTCTGATGCGCGACGGCCGCATTGTGGCGGACGGCCGCAAACAGGAGGTGCTTACCGCCGCGGCGCTGGCGAACTTGTTCGGCCTGCCGGTCGATCTCACCCAGCGCGCCGGGTACTACCA
Source organism: Bryobacterales bacterium (assembly GCA_003166475.1). GTDB lineage: Bacteria > Acidobacteriota > Terriglobia > Bryobacterales > Bryobacteraceae > Bog-159. Next base: position 9,315 of record PMVV01000417.1, read on the forward strand.
TCTCTGGTAGGGCAGGCCATCGTTTTTCGTGGCCTGCCGGGCTCGAGCACGGTGCGCAGAGCCACGCCGGTGTTACTTATCCGTCAACGCGGCCACGCCCGGCAATTCAATCCCGGCGAGAAACTCCAGCGACGCGCCGCCCCCGGTGGAGATGTGCGAGATCTGGTCGGCCACGCCCGCGCTCTTGATGGCCTTTTCCGAATCGCCGCCGCCCACTACCGATGTCGCGCCCGACGCCGCCACTGCCTTCGCCAGCGCGACCGTGCCCCGGTCGAACGGCTTCTTCTCGAACACGCCCATCGGGCCATTCCAGATCACGGTCTTGGCGGTCCGGATCACGTGCGAATAATGGTCGATAGTCAGGGGGCCGATGTCTACGCCGATCATGCCGTCCGGAATGGTATCGACGACCTGACTTTCGGCGTTTTCCTTGATCTCGGACACCACCACATGGTCCACCGGTAGCACCAATTTGTCTTTCAGCGACAACATGAGGCTGCGCGCGAGGTCCAGTTTGTCGTCCTCCACCAGTGACTTGCCCACCGGCTCGCCTTCCGCCTTCATAAACGTATAAGCCATGGCGCCGCCGATCAACAGCTTGTCCACGACTTTGCCCAGATTCGCGATCACTTCGATCTTGTCGGAAACCTTGGCCCCGCCCAGAATCGCTACGCACGGCCGCGCCGGGTTCCTGGTCGCCATCGTGAGGTATTTCAACTCCTGGTCCATGAGCAGTCCGGCGGCAGCCTGCGGCACGTAGGCGATCATGCCCACGGTGGAGGCGTGCGCGCGATGCGCCGAGCCGAAGGCATCGTTGACGTAGACGTCGCACAGCGCCGCCAGCTTTTTCGAAAACTCCGGATCGTTCTTCTCTTCTTCCGGGTGGTAGCGCAGATTCTCCAGCAGCAGGATTTCGCCGGGCGCCGGCAGCATGGCTTCCACTTCGGGACCGATACAATCGGGCGCCATCTTGACGGGGCGGCCCAGCAATTCTTCCAGGCGCTTGGCCACCGGCTTCAGGCTCATCTCCGGATTGGGCTTGCCTTTCGGCCGGCCCAGATGCGACGCCAGAATGAGGCCGGCCCCTTGCTCCAGCGCGTAACGGATGGTCGGCAGCGACGCCTTGATGCGCTTGTCGCTGGTGATCTCCCGACCACCGGGGGCCAACGGAACGTTGAAATCCACGCGGATAAAGACGCGCTTATTCTTCAGATCGAGATCGCGGACGGATAGTTTAGGCATAAGAAGCTCTCAAAAGGGATTTAACACTTGAGATTAGCAGAATGCGCCGGACTTCTCAGTGGCGTTCGAGGTCGTCCAGGCGTCGGCCGTGATCGTCGATTTGTTGGTCGTGGATCTCCAGAATGCGTCCGAGCCGGTTCATCGTATCCATCAGTTGCGCCACGCGTTCCTCGTTGCCGCGGAACAGCTTCTCGAGCGAGCGGAACCGCTCGTCGTACTCCTAGCTGGCGTCCATGTGCATGTGCGACCACAACTCCAGGGACTGTGTCAAAGCCTCCAGCCGCTCATCGATGGTCATGCTATCAGTATATGTCACACGCCAGTGGCTTAGAATCGTCTGGTGGCCCGCAAAGTATCGTCTCTCGAAGAGCAACTCGACCGCTTGGCGGAACTGCGCAGCCAGCCGTCCTCGCCGGAGGGGCACGCCGAAGTTGCCAAATGTCTCACCAGCAAAATGAATCTGGTAGCGGCCAAAGCCGCGCGCATCGCCGGGGAGTGGCTGGCCGCCGAGTTGACGCCGGAACTGGTGGCGGCATTCGACCGTTTCATGGTGAAGCCGGAGACCACCGACAAACGCTGCGCCGCCAAGATCGAAATCCTCAAGGCCCTCTGCAAACTGGAGTATTCCTCTCCGTCTGTATTTCGTCGCGCCCTTCAGCACATCCAGATGGAACCCACCTGGGGCGGCTCGGTGGATACCGCGGCCGAAGTGCGCGCGCTGGGCGCAATGGGCCTGGCGCAGACGGACTATCCGGAAGCGCTGGAGGAAATCGTGCCGCTGCTGCTCGACCCCCAGCGTGACGCGCGCATCGGCGCAGTGCGGGCCGTCGCGGCCTCCGGCCTTCCAGGCGGTGCGCTGCTGCTGCGGCTCAAAGCGCTGAGCGGCGACGAGCCGGAAGTTCTGGGGGAATGCTTCGCCGCCCTGCTGCGCGCCGCGCCCAACGAATCGCTGGAGTTCGTGGCGAAGTTCCTCGACCATCGCGAAGAGGCCGTTGCGGAAGCCGCCGCCCTGGCGCTGGGCGA
>PMVV01000012.1 GCA_003166475.1 Bryobacterales bacterium
ACTCTTGCCAAGCGCCGAAGTCGAATGGGATGATGCCAACCTCGCTCACATTACTCGCCATCAGGTTTCTCCAGGGGAGGCCGAGCAGATCATTGAGAACGATCCGCTCGACATTGAGGCAGAGACCGTGGACGGCGAAGAACGCACCACGAGCGCTGGCTGCACAGATCGCGGCGTTCCCAGTTCCCAAGGCCCTGACCGATTTTTACTTTACGCAGAAAGGGGCGTGAAACCATGGCGGACAAACTCAAAATACCCGCATTCGCTAGCGAAGCCGAGGAGGCGCAATGGTGGTATGACCACCGCGAAGAAGTCGCCAAAGTTTTCGAGGAGGCTGCGGCCCGCGGCGAACTGCGGACCGGCACGGCCGCCAGACTCGCCCGCCAGCACGCCACAGGCATCACCCCGACCACCACCATTCGGCTCGACCCGCAGGACATTTCCCGGGCGCGCGCGCTCGCCGCCAAGCGGGGCGTTCGCTACCAAACCTACCTCAAGATGCTGCTTCACGAAGCTCTTGCAGCCGAAGAGAAAAGGCTGGCGAGTTGAGTAGTAAGACCGCGCTTCACGCAAGAAACGGATTGACCACGCGTACCCCGCCCAGGACGGCTCCGGGTTGCAGATCCTCGGTGTAAAGCACCACCGCACCCGCCGACCGCGCCGCGTGAACGATCAAGGCTTCCCAAAACGAGATCTGCGTAAGCCGATGCAGTTCAATCGCGGCGATGACATCCCCCGCGTCAAAACGAACGACTCTGCCGCGAGCCAGGATCTCGACCTTCCGCTGCGCCATCTCGGGCGCAACCCCGAGTTTGCGCGTCGCAGCCGCAAAATACTCCTGTAGAACCTGTAGCGACACAACCGCCGTCCCGCGACGAAGATGCTCCGCAAAAAGCGCAATCGCCCGCTCCCGCTTCTCCGGCGAGGAAGCATCGTCGGCGTACACCAACACGTTCGTATCGAAGAAGGCGAGCCCGTTCATGTGCGCTCGTGCAACTCTTCGCGGTTGAACTTCCATCCGCGCGAGTCCCCCTGTGCGATATGCGAGAGCCGTTCAAACTCGGCGGCATCGGCATTCGGATCGGTCTTCCCTACCAGTTGCTCCAGGTACTCGCGCACAAGCTGGTTCACGCTTGTGCCCATGGCCTCGGCGCGGCGCCGCGCTTCCTGGATCACCTCGTCATCGATGGATAAAGTGACGTTCATACACACATAATACGTGCGCGCGTATTATGTGTCAAGCTGCGGTTTCCAGTATGTTACGCATTTATAATCAGTAACTTGGGGTTTGTTCGTTTCAGAGGCATAAGGTCGCTCTGGCCGCCAGCCACGGTGAGCCATGCTCGCCCAGGGCATCTTGTGTGAGAATTCAGGAAGGTAGCCCTAACGGCATCCTTAATATGTGTGGCATCGCAGGATTCGTCACCCGCGCCCCCGGCGACTCGCCGGACTCGGTGCTCGCCCGCATGACGGACATCATCCGCCATCGCGGCCCCGACGGCTCCGGCTACTACCGCGATCCCTTCGCCTCGCTGGGCCACCGCCGCCTCAGCCTCATCGATGTCGCCGGCGGCCACCAGCCCATGTCCAACGAGGATGGCGCGCTCTGGATCACCTATAACGGCGAGATCTTCAATCACGCCGATCTCTGTCCGGACGGCCTGCGGATCGTAACAGCGGACGCGCTCGCGATCTGGTTTGCGCCGCCGAGGTCTTCGCCGGGAGGAAAGGTATGTGGCGAAAGGGAATATTCGCAGCGATACTGGTCACTTTGCCGATTTCAGCAGTGGCAGTTGGCACCCTTGCTTGGGGTGTGGGTCAGATGTTCAGCCCTTGCCTCGGTTGGGGTGGCAAGCCTCCCGCCCCGAACCGTTCGTGCAACGCGTACTCCACCGCCTCACAGACGAGGATCCAAGCCTTACTTTCGGCGCTGCCCCTACAGGGCGTAATCATCCTAGCAGCGCTCCTGGGTGTCTGGGGCACGGTTCGGTTGCGACAACTCCCGGTCGTTGGCGCCGGCCTCTTGATGCTCCTGGAGGCCATACCTTTGTTGTGGAGCGCCGCGCCACTAGCGGTTCTGGCGGGCATCGGCCTGCTGGTCCTGGCTTACCGAATGGAGAACCAACCGGGATTTTCGAACCGGGACCCCTGAAGCTCTAGCTCTAGCCGCCAGCGTCTCGCGCATCGGCTATGCGCGGCGGGCCTGACGGAACGCGAGTGCGCGATCAGTTGCAGGACCTCCTGGCGGCGGCCTTTGGGAACGTCCGTTCTCGCCGTTTCGGCACGTAGGGGTATTCGCGATAATCGCCTCTGCCACGTGCAGCGTGGCCGGCTTGGTGAGCGCAAGGATAAGAACGGTGCGCCGCGGCGGCGGGATCATCCACACTTACGCTTTGCGGCCCGCGCGGCCTTTGTCTCCCGGTCGATCTCGCGGGACGCAACCTTGCCTGTCCCCTTGTGCTTCGGTCCCTCGCCGATCAACCGGAGCACTTCCGGCTCCGGCGCCGCCAGGCGCACGTAATCTCGGATGCGCGCGGTGCGCGCGGATACTACAATTCCGCCCCGGCTGCATGATCCCGCACTCGCATGCCGCGCCTTGTGTGAGAATTCAGGAAGGTAGCCCTAACAGCATCCTTATATGTGTGGCATCGCAG
>PMVV01000273.1 GCA_003166475.1 Bryobacterales bacterium
AAAGAACTGGCGGAGATCTTCGGCCCTGTCGTCTGTTACGTAGCGGAAGGAGAGGAGCCGGATACGGCGTTGCGGTTTGAAGTCCGCGGCGGGAAATTGGTGCAACAGGAGTCCAAGTGATCGTGCGAGACGAACAAATCGCCGCCATGCAGGAGGCGGCGAATGTTGCCTTCGAGAGGAAGTTGAGCAAACAGCTTGCCGCGGACACCGCGGAGATGCAGGAATTCGTTCACCGCGCCATCGTCCGCGGCCGCCGGCACGGCATCGCTTCCCAATCGGAACTAGCCGAGTTTTGCGCGCTTCTCTTGCGGGTCGGCGGCCCTTGCTCCGAACCGGGTGAGCCTAAATGGCTGCGCCGCATCCTGACGGATCCCAAGTTGGATGGAAGCGCCAAAGTACTCCAGATTCGCACACGCGCCACGGAGGCGCCGGTCGGCGGGCCCGCCTGATGCAGATCCGAACCCAGCAGATCCAGGTTCTGGGCGACTCCACCAGCGCCCGTTTCCTCGACCGCCTCGTCGAACTGGTCTCCGGCGGCGAGCCGCCCGAAGACGAGCCGGCGCTGCGCAAGACCTGCCAGGAATTGATGAAGCGCGCCGAGGCCTATGGCCTGACCACGGAGTTCGAAGTGGCCGCCTTCGTAGCTTGCGGAGTGATGTTCAGCATGGACTTCGATTCGCGCAGCGACTTGCCCTATCAGAAGATTCTCACTGAGCCCGATGTAGAGCCCCGGCTGAAGGCCGCGCAATTGGCCATGGCGATCGAGCAGGCGGAGCAAGAGGAATCCGCGGCGGAGAACTGATGGGCAAGAAGAAAAGCAAGAACACCAGCACGGCGCTGAAGAAGAACTTCTCGCCATCGCAGCCTGCCGGAAAGCCGGTGCAAGGCTGTCCGAAGGCCAAACCGGTTCCCGTCCAACCTTGCAACCTGGCGATGCTGAGTTTCACGGAACCGAAAGCCGAGATGGGCGAAGAGGAAGGCACTCGCAGCGTCCAGATACGCCAGGGCCAGGCCCTCGACCGGTCGTCAACCCCGACTTTGCTGCCGCCCGCTGGCACCTTTCAGATCACCGCGAAATCCACAGCAAATCCGCCGAACCAGGTGAACGCCCTGGTGCAGATGCAAGCAACTTGCAGCCTGGCGACGCATCCGCAGCTGACCGCCGACGGGCCGGATGACTCCACGTCCAAGGTGACCAAGAAGCAGACGCTGAGCTTCAACCGTCCGCCCATGCCGGGGGACGACGGCGAAATCGGGCTTTGGGCGGTAATCAACGCCGTGTTCGGTCAGTCGCCGCAGACCTGCTCGGTGACCGCCGATTGCTGCGGCCTCCCCGCCCAGCCCGGCGCCGGTTCAGTAGCATCGTTGAGCGGCAATATCCAGATCTTCCCGGCGGACCAATATGAGTTGGAACTGTCGATCCCCGCCTTCCTGCAGCCGGATTCGCTCAAATACGAGACCGCCAGCAGCAGTTGGAGCGACGACGATCAGGACGGAGACGACGACGGCGAGTATTACGAAAGCAACCAGGACTACATCCAGTTAACGAACACCACCCCGGTGCAGCAGTTCGCCGCCGACATGGACGATAAAGAAAGCGGCGACGACGACGACGATTTCGTCGACGAGCTGGAGGTCAAGCTGACTCAGACCGACGGCGTGCGCAAGCTTGAAGCGCCGATCGACGACATCATCAAGCTGGTCCGCATGATCCGCAGCGCGGAATATGCCCTGAAGCAGTTGAGCGGCTGGATCAAAGACATGCAGGTCGGCCCCGGATTCAGCTTCTCGATCGAGTGCCAGTTCTTAGCCGGCAAAATAACCGCCAGTTGGGGTTACACCGAGTTCACCGACGATCGGGTCTTTCTCCAGTACAGCGGCTCGCTGCAGCTTGTACTTATGACCGCTGAGATCAGTCTCTCGGTCGGCTACAAGTTCCTCGGTATGGCGGATCTAATGTTGGTGCTGAAAGGCGAAGGCGCCATCAGCATCTCCCTGCCGAGCATCGAGAAAAAGAGCCCGGACGACTCGCCCGAAGTCAGCGCGGAGCCGGAGGGTGAACTGGAGTTGTCCGGATCCCTCGAGGGCGTTCTCATGTGGTTTGTCAAGGGATCGGTTGGCATCGAGACGTCCTTCAAGACCAATACGGAGAACTTTACATGGGTGAGTGAAGACGCCGTACTCACTGGTGAGATCTTGATCTCTCGCGAGGCCGTGAATAGGACCTTGACCGCCGGATGCCGGCTGTTCGGAAGCTCTAGCTCCGAGGTGGAAATTATCGAAGAGGATCCCCGGTTCGCCGTGTTTACGTTCCCACCCCCGTAAGAGCCATGCTTGGATCTCAGGAGTCACCATGCCCAATCCCCGCTTGATCGTTCGTGTGCAGACGAAGAACCTGCGCGCCGAAATCTGGCTGAACGGCGCGTCCGTCGCCATGCTTCTGCCTGGAGAAGCGGATACGCCCGTAAGCATCCCGGTGAATGAGTTCGCCGTGTTGGGGGGCAACGCGCTCGGTATCCTGTTGCACGCCGCTCCGCGCCCCAGCGCCGCCGGCGAGCCTTGGGCATCGGACGAAGAAGCCGCTTCCTACACGGGACCGGCATCGCTCTCCGTCCGCGTGGCGCAGTACAGCCCGTCGGAATCCGTGGCCGCCGCTAACCCCTCTCCGCTGGCCACACTGGAATGGCAGGGCCTGGCGGCGCCGCTGCCGGTCATGATGGAACGAAGATTCAACGTCGACTTCGCGTACGGTCCATGGGCCTGGCAATCCGCGCAACGCTACGAATCGTTCGACCGGGTGCTGCGCGCGCGCGCCTACGACTACCTTGCGTATCTGCACGGCCTGCTGGCGGCGGGACGCATTGCGGAATTCGTGGAGATCAACAGACTGCGCCTCGAAGAGATCACGAGGGGGGCCTACGGAGTGTCGCCGCAGCCCCTGCGCCGTACCTTGACCCAAGCCATCGAGCAGCATGCGGCAAACGAGGAATGGAGCCTGCTGCCTCTCGAACCGCGCGAAATCGATCTGCGCCTGGTCGCCGGTGGACGCATGATCGAATGCCTGCGCACCAACCGCCACCATGCCCTGGAGTATGCGCACAAGGAAAGCCCCGCTACCTTTTTCCTCCCCGCCATGATCGGGGTGCTGGGCGACTCCTGGCAAATTCTGCGCTAAAGCTGTGGGGCCGGGCCCGAATTACCGAATCACGCGAGTCTTGTGAAACAGTTCCGCGGCGCTGCCGAAGTAGACCTGACCGTCAAAATGGAAGGCAGCCAGGTTGGGATCGGTGCGCGGAAGGCCCTGATGCTCCGGCCCTATATGGACCTCGGTCAACCGGGCGCCCACCGGAATCTGCCGCGGATCGCCGCTCAGGTTATGGGCCGGAAAGGACTCGGCGGTTTCGCGAATTTCTCCGGGCGGAGTGCTCCACTTTTCGTTGAAGAAGCTCCAGATGCCATCGGCGCAGCGGCTGGGACATGCGGGCAGCGTCTCCCCGGCGTTCAGGGGGATCATAACGCCGCAAGTCGTGCAGCGATATAGACCGGAATGCAACACCTGCTCTCTTACCTTATACAAAGCCTCCAGGGCTCCTCCCCAGTTGCCCCAAGGAAACATTAGACTATCAGAATGCGCGCGGGGCTGAGAGCCCCGCGCAGGCCGAGGGCCGGCCCCACCAGCTATGTTTCCGCCTTCTCCGGTTTTTCCGCTTCTTCGTTCTCGGAGCCGGCCTTCCGCACCGTAACGGTGCCCCGCTCGGTGACCACGTGGATGCTGGCGCCTTGCCCAACAGTCCCCTTCAACGACGACGAGTGTCCATCGGTCTCCTTCTGAATGGGCGAGCCGAATTCGTTCACGGCCTCGCCGTGATCGGTGGTGGCGACCAACTGGAACGCGGCTTTATCCGGCAGCACCAGGCTGATCTGGCCGCTGCGCGACCGCGCATCGATCTTGGCCAGCGGCATGTGCTTGGGCTGCAGTTCGATGTCGCCGCGGTCGGTTTCCAGCTCCAGCGAATTGGTAAAGTCTTCGATCTTCACATCTTTGGATTTGGTGACCAGATGCACCGGCCCCACCAGGTTATTGCCGGTGAGCTCTCCCAGATCCATGCTGATCTGTCCCGGCAGCGCCGCCACCCGCAGGTCCGTGTTGGGCGATTCGAAATGCAGCGGCTTGGCCACGTTCTTGAATTCCAGGTTGCCTGAATACGATCCATTGATGGTCACCTGTCCGGCGATGTTTTCCAGTTCGATATCCGAGCCTTTGCCCTGCAAATCCAGATTGCCCTTCAGATCCGCCGCGCGGACCAGGTCGCTGCGCTGCATCTCGACGCGCGCATTGCCTCCGATTTTATTCAGGCGCACATCGGCGCGATCGGACTGCAGCACCACACTCCCGTTCACTTCGCTGACGTCGAAGTCGCCGTAGTTGCCGTGCGCCTCCACGCTGACGCGGCTGGGAACGGTGATTTCCAGATCCTCGGAGATCTTGCCGCTGGTGGGATTGCGGTCCTGATTGGTGCGCACCGTAATGGTGTCCCCCTGCGTCACGATCTCGAGCGGCGTGCTGTCGTTGCCGCGGTCCGCCTCGGTTTGATTCATGGCCTGGATGGTCTTGCGTCCAGTGACCTTGACCTCGGCGGTGTCGGCGCCGACCACCTTCAGGTTGCCGCGGTTATTCTCGAACACCACGCGTGTGACGTTGCCCGCCGGTTTCTGGTCTCCGACATTGAAATCGTAGTGCTCGCCGAAAGCCTCCCACGCGGGCCGGAAATGTACACCGTGGTTATGGGCCTCGAAAGCTCCCCAACCGATGAAGCAGATGAAAACGATCAGCACCACTTCCCCGCCGCTGAGACCGGCGGCGTGTTGCAGGCTGCCGCGGAAATAGTCCACCAGCACTTCCACCAGACGCAGCGAACCCCAAGCGATCAGCAGGAACGGCCAGTACTGCGACAGCAGGTCGAAGAGCTGGATATCCGGCCGGAGATTGTAGACCAGGAATCCGGCGCCGAGCAGGATCAGCAGGATCGGCCCGGTCACCGAGCGGCGTCTCATCGCGCGCCTCCGGCTCCGGGACTCGACCCGGATGGAGGCACCCCCGCGGGCGGGATACTAGTGGTGCGGCCCAGCAGGCTCAGCAATCCGAACACGATCAGCAGCACGGGCCAGGTCTGATGGAAGCCGTAGTTCGTAAAATTGTTCAGGGCGAACAGCGTGCCCAGCGTGATCAGAGTCACGGGCCAGCGAATGGCCCGGAGCAAATTGACATCATTGGCGTTCATGGCGCACCTCTTGCCGCACCGAACCGTCGCCGGCCACCCGCACGAAGAGCATGTAGGCGCCCGCCAGGATCAGCAGAATGGGCCAGTATCGCAACAGGTAGCGGAGCTGGATGACATCCATGGTGTTGAGCAACAGCAGCACGCCCAACCCGATGAGCGTAATGGCGCCGACGGGAAAGCCGCTGCGGCGGCCATGCACATCCAGAATGCTGGAGAATTCGTCCACAGGCTCGCCGGCGCGGCGCTTGCGCGCGGTGTGATAGGCCTCCAGCGCCATGTACATGACCCAGACGCCGATCATGATGCCAAAGAGCGGTTCCAGGTCGCCCGCCGTGCCCGAGCTGGTGATCGACACCAGCAGCCCGAAGATGATGGCGTGCACCAGTCCCTTGGCATATTGGCCGTTGTATATGGCGCCCACTCCGGGAATGAAGCCCAGCAGGCAGGCGAGGCCAGGAGAGACGTCGCTCGTAGCGATGTACCCTGGAGGGGTTGGAGGGGAGGCTGCGGCGGCGGTTTCCTGCGCGATGCGGTCCACCAGGGCCTGTCGAACGGCGTCTGAGATGGTGGCGGCCGGCGCATGCTCATCGCAGAAAATGGTGCCTTGCGCGGTGCGCTTGCATTCGGTACAGAGCGCCTTGCCGCAGGCGCGGCAATAGGCGACGGCGGGCGTTTCGGAATGGTTAAAGCAGTTCATAACGGTCTCCCCTAACGTCAGTGGGACAGGCCTCCCGGCCTGTCCTCGGTTCCCTTCACTGGCAGCCGGTGCGTGTCCGGAGTGCGGCCGGATTTCTCCGTATCCGCCGCCGGCTTAGGTTCTTCTTCCTGTTGCTGCTGCCAGTCGTGCAACTTGGATTGAATCTGATAAACGACCTTGAGACTCTCGTAAAACTTTACGGTGCGCTGGTAGCCGCGGTACACGCGGTCTTCGAGCGAGGCCCACACCTGCGCCGGCGCCAGGTCCGCCGCCCGCAACTGACGCGCCGGCGTTACGAACCGCGCCAGCATGGCGAACGACAGGATGGTCATGGCCATTCCCATGGCGAAGCGCGGCTGCAAAACCGGGTGCAGCGCCTTGCGGAACCAGTTCCTTGCGCCCGTGGCGGCGGTCTTGGCATTGGCCCAGGGAGCGTGGAACAGCAGCCGGGTCATCAACTCCGGCGGAGGTTCCACCTCGGCCGCGCGCTCCATGAATCCCACGGCGGCGGCCCCGTCGCGGGCCAACTCGGCGCAACCCCGGCAGCCGGCCAAGTGCTGCTCGACCGTAGCTCTGGCGTCCGGCCCCAACGTGCCGTCAACGTAGTCGCAGATAAGATTTTCCAATTCCGCGCACGTCATACCAGTACCTTCTGCCTTCGCAAAACGCGGGCCAACTCGGCCCGGCCCCGGTTCAGCCGGGACTTCACGGTTCCCTCCGGGATGCGCAGGATGTCGGCGATCTCCCGGTACTCCATATCCTGCAAGTCGCGCAAGATGACCGCCTCGCGCAACTCGGGCGACAGCTTCTGCAAGCCCGTCTGCAAAATCTCGCTGGCCTCGCGGCCGGCCACCATGGATTCGGGCCGGGACTCCGCCGAGACCGATTCCTCCACCCGGGGAAGCTGCTCTTCGATCGAATCCGTCAGGCGCTCCTGGCGCGTGCGCCGGTAATTATCGATCAGCAAATTGCGCGTCAGGCGCGCCAGCCAGGTGGTGAAAGCGCCTTCCGTGGCGCGGAACGATTTCAGCGTCCGGTAGATCCGCAGGAACACCTCCTGCGTGAGATCCTGCGCCTCGCCGTCCTTTCCCGTGAAACGATAACAAAGCCCGTAAACGCGGCGGGTGTGGGTTTTGACCAAATCCTCCCAGGCGGCTTCGTCGCCGCTCAGACACCGCTCCACCAGGCTGTGATCGAGGTCCAAACTCTGTTTTACCCAATATTGGCCACCGCTGTCCGTTCTTTCTCGAAACGGAGCGCCCGAAACCATCGCCAGGGCCGCGGCAGCCATAATCGCCTCGTCCTCCTCCTGAACCTTCTTACCGGTGTATCGTGTTCATCCGGCTTACATTTAAAGAAACGAGGCATTCTCATGATAGGTTCATTTTTTCCCGGAAGCTAGGGGGCGGGTGGCGCTGCGCGCGGCGGCCGGGGACCGGGGGTGGGGGTCTGGGGCTGGGGCGGCTGCGGCGGGGCGGAGGGTGCAGCGGGTTGAGCGATACCCTCATTATTTGGGTTCGAATGGTAATCCCGCTTTTTTGAAGGGGTTGCGGCGGGCGTTGGCTCGGATGGGGTGGCCTGCTCCGCCTCCGGTGGGGCGGTTTCGGCAGGTGGGGCCGCTTGGCTGGCCTCAGGTGCGGCGGCGATACGCGCTGCCTGATAAGCCTGCAACTGGCGGAGGCAGCGGTCGATAGAGCGTTCGATGCTGGTTTCGTAGCGGGCGAGCCGGGTGAGGGAGTTGCGACCATCGCCGTCGACGATGAAGGCGCGGGTCAGGCGGTCGCCTGGGTCGGGGGGCGCTGGGGCGGGCGGTATTTCGGGGTTCCGTTCGTGGTTCCGTTTATGGTTGACCAATTCCCGTTTGCGGGTGTAGTCCCGGGCGGCGACCACTTCGAGGCACTGGCGGTAGACGGCGGCTTCCATGGGGAGGGTGCGGTCGAGGCGCCATTGGTCAGCGGCGATGCGGAGCACCAGTTTTTCCTCGCCTTCGCCGACTGGGAGGAAGCGGTCGAAGAGGTCGTGGAGGAGGGCGAGGAAGTCTTCCGGATCCTCGCCGGGGAGGATGTGTTTGTTGGCGCGCAGGCCATGGAGCAGGTGGTTGCGGCTGGATGCGGCCTTACCTTCAGGGGTGCGCGGACCAGTAGATTTCTTCGCGTTTTCGCGATTCGCTCTGATGCGGGCCTCGCTGGGGGTGTGCTGTTCGTTCCGGTTTTTCATGTGTGTACCGTTCCCTTCGCCCTCATGCTATGGGGAGGGATTGGCGAATGCGGGGGGCATTTTGGGCAGGCGATTGAAAACACTGGGGAAGTATATTTTGGGAACGTGTGAACGGGGGCCCGCGGCGTTGTTTGGCCGGTAGTGTCCTGAGGTCGCGTGGGGCTCCGGGGCCGTCCCGCCGCGCGCCCGGGCTGCATCAAATCCAGATCGTAATCCGGGGTCGCTTCGAAGGCCGCCAGCACTTGGTCGAGCAGGGAGCGGGTGCTGCGCGGTCACACAGGCACGCACCTTGGAATGCGTTCTCCGCCGCAGGTTCAATAGCGCCGGGCAGAGCCTGATGGCTTCGAGGCGGGTTCCGAGTATGAAGAGGATCTTGCGCCAGACGCGAGGATACCGCGAACCAGCAGGATCTCCAGCGTGAGGATCAGCAGGATCACTCCGAACGTCAAGGCAAGGATCAGCGGAGTGGGACCGATGGCGGCTGAATCGAGGTTGGCGCTCAGAAGATGGAATCTGCCCAGATACAGCGCGGCGATGTCTTTTAAGGAGCCGCGCCCTGCATGCCCGGCATAGAGCGGAATCAACTTGAAAACGTAGGTGACGGCTAGCACGTAGCCAAATAGGAGAGCGATCGAAATCGCCAGGACCTGCGCGTACCATGCAGAGGGCGTGGAGAGCGGATTGCCTGTGCCAACGTACACCATCACAGTCGCATAGGCGATGGCCAAGGCGAATGCCGCGCAGTAAGCCATCACCACCCGCTCCCGGAGAGTGTGGCGGCTGAAGACCCAAAGCAAGAAAGCCGCCGTGCACACGGCGACAACCAGATTCATGGTGCCCAAGGAGAAGCTGTGGAATGTGTTGTTGGCGGTCCACAGTGCGGCGCGAATACTGCCGGCCACTACACGCCGCCAGTCGAGGGCGAATGCCGCGCCGAGAACTTTGGACGGGCCAACGCCGGCGCGCGCTTCCTGCATGCCGGTAAGGACGCCGTACAGACGATAGTTGCGGATGTACCAAGGCGCTGCGCAGATCGCGATTATGGCCGCTTGGGTCAGGAACCCACGAAGCTTTCCCCTACGAGAGCCTCCCCCGATTACAGCGATGCCAGACAGCACTGGCACGAGCGCCAGGAAATAGGCCTTGGTGAGCAATCCCGCGGACAGAATCAATGACGCCGGCACAAGATTGGCGGGCGCCGGGGACGATGCGGCGCGAATCATGAACACCAGGGTCCAAACCGCGAGCGGCACCGCCAGCCAGTCGTTCGTCACGTGCGCCAGAGTAGCCCAGGTCATTTGCGACGACAGCACGCAGAACAGCACAACGTTCTGGTGCGCCTCGCCGATTGAAAGCTGCGAGCATAAGGCAACGGTGGCGGTGAATAAAAGGAAGGCGCCAGCCAACGCAGCAACGATTCGCAGGATCAGGACCCGCGGCGGAAGTGGAATACCGGCCAGAAGACGCTCGGGAATCGCCAGCGCAAGATACGCCAGAGGTGGATGGTGCGCTTCGTAATTCCCGGCGTTCGAAAGTTGCCAGCGGTAATCGCGGGGAATGTCGCGCAGGCTCCGTTGCACGCCTGTCCTACGCTCCGGCGGCCAGGAAAAGTATTCAGAGTACGTGACCACTTGGGGCAAGTTGGCTTTCACGGGATCGCTGGCCGGCGCGTGCAGGATAGCCTCCCAGACCTCGCGCGACAAACGCGCGGTCCGGGCGTCGGGCAAGCCTTGGCCGTTCGCCAACTGCTGAACATAGCCAAAATGAAAAGGCTCGTCGAATCCCTCCCATAGGGGCAGCAGCATGCTGTAAAGGACAGCGTTCAGCGCCGCGTATGCCAGTAGGAGACGGCGGACCGTGGACGTTGTCGTCCGCTTACTACGGCATGCATGATTTGGTCGCTGCATTTGCGATCCTACCAAATAGCGCAGCCCCTATCATACAGCCGGGCGCATGTGGGCCCTCCGCCGAAATCACGGATCCTGCCAGCCGCGCTGGGCTGTCAGCCCCTTCTTAACCGGCAACGGTGACGCAACTCGGACTCAACCGTCCACGTTGAAAACAAACGCCCAAAGACAATCCGTCAACCGAGTTTCCATCGTCCTCATGCTACGCTTGCATCGGGTGGAGCGCATCATCCGGGCCATTCGGACGATCCCAAACGAGGCTTACGAAGCGAACCCAATTTGGCCCTTTGTTTTCAAAAATGCACAAGCGCGAAAATCACGCGCGATCCATGACCTGTTTCCGAATCAACACCGAGTGGGGCGGGCGCCCTCGCCGGTCCACCGGCCGCAGGTCGGCAGGGGTCCGGGCCAGACGACGAACCCAATTTTTCCCTTTGTTTTCAACAAAAGCGAATCAGGAAAGCCAATTTCCAATCGCGGGGGCAGCCCCGGGGATTCATTGCTGGGAGCGACGAAATGCAACGGCATGCAACACGAAATTGTAAAATGGCTCGTGGTTGCAGGCGCCGTCGGGCTGTCGCTGCGCTGGCGGCAGCCGCGCCTCCAGCAGCCGTTTACAACATAATTGCGCTTGCTGTGTAGCATTTCCGAAACCGCCGTGTTAGGTTCATTCTCTCCGGGAAATGAGGATCTCCGATTAAACGCAACTGGAAATGGCTGGCAGTGGGGGTGGCGGGCCTGGCTGTGGGGATCTGGCTGGTGCGCCGTTTCCTGGAGAGCCGGGGCTTCGACTGGCGTGCGTTCCGCGCCACCCTGCTGGCTTTGAGATGGTGGTGGCTGGCGGCGGCCAGCGGGTCCGTGATGGCCGGCTACTACGGCCGGGCGTTGCGCTGGCGCGTACTGATGCGGCCGGTTAAGCCGGACCCCAGCCTGTGGAACCTGTTTTCCGCCACCGTGATCGGCTTCAGCGCGATCACCGTATTGGGGCGCCCGGGCGAATTTGTGCGGCCGTATCTGATTGCCAGCAAAGAGAAAGTTTCGACCTCTTCGCAGATGGCGGCGTTGGTGCTGGAACGCATATACGATGTCTTGATCGTGCTAGCCATATTCGGCTTCGCGCTGGGCCGCGTGCGCCGTTCCGATGCCGCCCTGGGGCCGGCGCTGTCGTGGGTGTTCGCCACGGGCGGATGGCTGGTGGGGGCATTGTCTGTTGTGGTATTGGGGCTCTTGGCGGCGTTCCGCCACTTCTCCGCAGGCATGCGGCGGCGGCTGCTGGGCGCACTGTCTGCCTTGCCGGAACGCCACTTCAAGAAGGCCGATCGTCTGATCACGGCGTTCGTCGAAGGGGTGGCATCCACCAAAAGCCAGAAGGCGATGCTGCTGGTAGTCTGGTACACCGTGCTCGAGTGGGCCACTATCGCCCTGACCGTTTATTTTGTTATGCGGGCGTTCGGCGACGCGCTGCACTTCGGCTGGCTGGACGTGCTGATCTTCCTGGGGTTCCTGGCTTTCGGGGCGGTGGTCCAAATTCCGGGAGTGGGCGGCGGCACGCAGGTGGTTTCGGTGCTGGTGTTGACGGAGCTGTTCCGCGTTCCCCTTGAAATATCTACAAGTGTAGCACTTGTACTTTGGTTTATTTCATTTGTAGTAGTTGTTCCGCCAGGCGTGGCGCTGGCGCTGCACGACGGCATTCGCTGGCGCACTCTAAAGCAGTTGGAACCCGAGGTTGACGTATGAAGTGTCCTTTCTGCAATCACATAGAAGATAAGGTCGTGGACTCGCGCGAGAGCCGGGAGGGTGACGCCATCCGGCGCCGTCGGCAGTGCCTGGGTTGCGAGCGGCGCTTCACTACCTACGAGCGTATCGATGAAGTTCCCTATATGGTCATCAAGAAGGACGGCCGCCGGGAGAAGTTCGACCGCCAAAAGGTCCTGGCTGGGCTGCTGAAGGCCTGTGAGAAACGTCCCGTAGGCATGGGAAGGCTGGCGGAACTGGTGGACCAGGTGGAGGGGAAGGTCACCGATTCAGCAGACCGGGAGATATCTACTATTGAAATAGGAGAGATGCTCATGGATGCGCTGCGGGACCTGGATAAGATCGCTTACGTGCGATTCGCATCGGTGTACCGCGACTTTCAGGATGAGGAGGCGTTCTTTAACGAGCTGAAGAACCTGATGCGGCACAAAGTGCCGTAGTAGCCGGTATCTCCTGTAACCAAAACCGTTCTGAAACATCTTTAAAGATAGGACTTAACTTTCCAGACGATCGATGCTATCATCAATTGATGTGCCGGTGGCGTAGGTAGCCCCCCGCATTGGCGTGCCGAACCAACAAGTCCGAAGCTTTTCAGGAGCCCCAGAATCTAACCAAGCGAGATACTTTCAAGCGGCGTTGATTTGGGGGAGGTGAGTCGAACGGTGGATCAATTCGAAGATCAATTCTTAGCGGATAATCCGGACGCCTTGGGCCTCAATTTCGAGGAAGATGCGAAGTTTTTCGATCCCGAGGCAGGTCACGAGGCGGATTTCCTGCATCCCGCGCCGGTGGAAGAGTCCATCTACACCGACGATCCGGTACGCGTGTATCTGCGTGAAATGGGAGCGGTTCCGCTGCTAACGCGGGAAGGCGAAGTGGATTTGGCCCGGCGCATGGAGCGCGGCAAGTTGCGCATGCAGAAGGCTATCAGCCGCTCGGCACTGGTGGAGCGGGTGGTGGTGGAACTGGCCGAGCAGTTGAAGAAAGGCACCGACGAGATCGACAACGTGGTGGACGTAGGCGACGTTGAGGAAGGCACCCCGGCCGACCTCAAGAAGCGCGCCGATCTGCTGAAATTGTTCACCGATTTGATCGCGGTATACCGCAAGCTGCAGCAGGTCTCCGAGAAGGTGGAGACCATACCGGTCAACTTGAAGAAGCAGCGTAAGCGCTGGTGCAGCCGGTTGAACCGGACCAAGGTGCAGGTGTCGCTGGGGATTCGAGCGATCCCCTTTCGTTCCATCAGATGGAAGGAGTTTTCCAAGGAGATCGAGCGCGCCGTCGAGGAACTGGGCCAGTTGGATCGCGAGGCCAAGAAGATCGAGGTGAAAGCGCCCGGCCAGCCGCAAATCCAGCAGCGGCTGAAGGACCTGAAGAAGGAGATCCGCAAACGGGAGACCATGGCGGGTGCCAGTCTGCCCGACCTGAAGCACACGCTGACGGTAATCCGGCACGGGGAAGCCGAAGCCGAGCGCGCCAAGAAGGACTTGGTGGAGGCCAACCTCCGCCTGGTGGTTTCGGTGGCCAAGAAGTACGTAAACCGCGGACTTCACCTGCTGGACCTCATCCAGGAGGGCAATATCGGCTTGATGCGCGCGGCCGACAAATTCGAATACCGCCGCGGCTACAAGTTTTCGACTTATGCCACCTGGTGGATCCGGCAAGCTATTACGCGCGCCATTGCGGACCAGTCGCGAACCATCCGCATTCCGGTCCACATGAACGAGAGCATGAACAAGTTCCTGCGGGCTTCGCGCGAGTTGGAGAAGGAACTGGGCCGGACTCCTACAAATGACGAAATTGGACGCCGGATGGACATCCCGGTGGAGAAGGTTCAAAAGCTGAAGACCATTTCGCGCGACCCTGTCTCGTTGGAGACGCCGGTCGGGCGCGACGGCGAGTCAGCCTTGGGCGACCTGATCGAAGACCGCTGGGTTGGATCGCCGGTAGACGCAGTGATCGAGACCAACGTGCGCGACGAGACCGCCGGCATCCTGAAGACGCTTTCTCCCAAGGAGGAGAAGGTGATCCGGCTGCGGTTCGGGATCGGCTGCGAGCGGGAGCATACGCTCGAAGAGATCGGCCAGGAGTTCGACGTCACGCGCGAGCGCATCCGGCAGATCGAAGCCAAGGCGCTGCGGCAACTGCGGGCTCCCGAGCGGGCGCGGCGCTTACGGGCGCTGATGGCCGCGAGGTAAAGCCGTGGGGCAGGCTCTCAGCCTGCGCTGGCCTCTCAGGCCGGCCCAATTCAGGATCGTAGCGTGCTTGGGCGTAGCCCTGCTGGCCTTGTCCCTGCGCCTGGCGCTCCTGCCGGTGCGACCGATTCCGCAGCCTGCCGTTCATGACGAGTTTGCCTACCTCCTAGGTGCGGAGACTTTCTGCCTGGGGCGGGTGACCAACCCGCCGCACCCCATGTGGGTACACTTCGAAACCTTCCACGAGAACTTCCAGCCTACCTACAACAGCAAGTATCCACCGGCGCAGTCGCTATTTCTGGCGCTGGGCTGGAAGCTGTTTGGGCATCCCTGGTATGGCGTCTGGCTGAGCTGCGGGCTAATGTGCGCGGCGCTCACCTGGATGCTGCAGGGCTGGCTGCCGCCGCGCTACGCCCTGCTGGGCGGTTTGATGGCGGTGGCGCAGTGGGGTATAGCCGGGTACTGGGTCAATTCGTATATGGGAGGCGCGATCGCGGCGGCGGCGGGGGCGCTGGTGGTGGGAGCGGTGCCACGGCTGGCGCGGCGTCCCACGGCGGGCGTGGCGGCGCTGGCGGCGCTGGGTTTGGTAGCGCTGGCCAATAGCCGGCCTTACGAGGGCGCGGTCACGGCGGCGGCCGCGGGTGGCGCGCTGTGGATCTGGCGGCGGCGCGCGCGGCGGACATTCGGTGAACTGCTCGCGCGACGAGTGGCGCTGCCCGCCGCGGCGATCCTGGGCTGCGGGCTGGCGGCGATGCTCTACTACAACTACCGCGTCACCGGACACGCGCTGCTGATGCCTTACGCTCTGAACCAGGCGCAGTACGGCGCATCGCCGATCTTCTGGATGATGCCGCTGGGGCGGATGCCCGTCTACCGGCACGAGGTGATGCGGCGGTTCTGGGAGACGTGGGATCTGTCGTACTACAACATAGCCCGATCATTCCCACCGCGCGTGGCGATCTCGTTTCTGACGGCGCTGCGGTACTTCCTGACACCGGTTTCGGCGATGGCCTTGTTTACCGCCGTGTTTCTAAGGTGCGGCAGGAAGGTCCGGATGGCTCTCGCCATCTCGGGAACGGCGACGGCCGGGCTATTGCTGGAGCGGTTCTCGAATCCGCATTACTTTGCGCCGGCCACCGGGCTGGTGCTGCTTCTGGTGCTGCTCGGCGCGCAATATCTGAAGGTGAAGTTCGGGCTTCGCGTGCTGGCAGCCTTCACGCTGTTGTTCTTTGGCGTCGCGGCGATCCAGGCTTCACGGCTCACCGACGACGAGTATCCGCACAAGCTGTTCACCGCGCACCGCGACGGCGTGATTCACCGGCTGGAGAGCGAGCGCGGGCGGCATTTGGTGCTAGTGCGGTATGCGCCCGATCACAACGTCTTTGAGGAATGGGTATACAATCACGCCGATATCGACGGCTCGGCGATTGTGTGGGCGCGCGATATGGGGGACGCGGCCAATCGCGAATTGCTGGATTACTACCGGGGCCGCGAGGTCTGGCTGCTGGAGGCGGACGCACCGGATCCGGTGCCAGTTCCTTACTTGCCGCGATAGAGAAGCGCCTTACGGCGCTTTGCCAACACCCTCGCTCGCACCTGGCCTGCCCGCTGCCAGTGGCCAAGCCTGACCGCGATGAACGGCAGTTCCAAAAGAGCGGGCGCCATTAGCACCTGCCGGTCCTGCAGCGCCCTATCGAGCAGTTCCACGTCCTCGCCGGCATCTCCTTGGAGAAAGGCGACCGAGGACCTGGTGTCCACCGCGATCATCGGTCTGCCTTCAACTCAGCGGACGTGTGCGCGAAGCGAACCTTGCCCCGGAATTGGCCCAGTCGCGCGTAGGCCTGCGACGCCGCCACCAACTGCAGGCCGGCACGAACTGTTTGGGCGATGCCGCTGCCGCTGGCTCGCTGAGCCTTTTCGAGAAGCTCCGGCGGCACCTCGACGGTGATCTTGCGCGCTGTCCCCATGACGCCCGAGCATACCATGCCTGGCGCCAGCATCGAATATGGCCTGCGCGCCAGCGGCACTGAAATCCATCCAATGGCGGACCCAGTCATCTACGGCTTGATCGCCGTGGCGAACAGAATCATGCATAGTTTCCGGTATTCAAGGCGGATGCGGCTAGGCTTGAAGCCGGCGCGCACTAGCAGGGGCCAAAGGTCCCTCTTCGAATAGTACATCTTGTGCTCATCCATATCCAGCGCTGGGCTGGTTCCGAATTTGAACGCGGACACTTCCAGGACCGGCTTGGCATACCAGGTCGGGACATTTACCAGGAGCCGGCCTCCGGGCTTCAGGACACGCTGACAGTGGCTTAAGGATTGGACCGGATCCCAAAGGTGTTCCAGGACCGAGATCAACAGGACCACGTCGAAGGCTTCCGCCGGAAGCGCCGGCAAGGCCTCTTCGACCGAAGAGTCGACGAAGCGGAGGCGCGGATGGCGGCGGCTTTCTTCACTGACCCGGAAGTCCACGCCCACGCCGTGGGCCAGGCGATCCCCGATGGCTTTCAGGTACGCGGCGTGATATCCGCAGCCAAGATCCAGCACCTGGAGACTGCCGGTGCGCGGGAGGCGTTTCAGGATTTCGCGTTCGACGAGGCGCGTGCGGAGGCGGTCGACGAAGCTGCTCCCGTGCTGGAGGTAGGATTCCTGCCGGACGGGGTGGTCCAGTTCAATGGTGGCGGGCATGTGGGGCCGAGTATGTATCGGCTGAGGTGGTCGGTAGCTTTAGGCGCGCTTTGCGCGCCGGGCCTGCGCTCGTGCCTAACTATAGTTAACAGCCAAGCGCGCCAACAGCGGCGTCAGTTGTCAGCTATGTGTGTGGAGTGTAAGCTGGTGTCTGATTCATTGTGCCACTCACTGCAGCCGCAATTTCTATTGCCGATCTGCCCGAGTCCGGCGTCGCCAGCCCGAGTGGGTTTCGCCGCTGGGGGCCGGCGCCGTGGCTGGTCCTGCTGTCCGCCGTTTATCTTGTACCGACGTGTATACGCGCGGCCAGGGAGAAGCTTTGGTTCGATGAGATTGGCACATTCAACGCAGCGACGCTAGTAACCTCGCCTGGGAGACTCTGGTCGTTCCTCAAGGTGGACGGAGTCTTTCCCCCGTTGGGATTTGCTCTCGCTGCCGGATCGGAGAGCGTCTTCGGAAGGAGCGAGTTCGGTCTGAGATTTCCCTCCGTAATCGCGTTCTGGATCATGGCGCTTTGTGTGTATCTGTTCTTCCGCCGACGGCTTCCCTGGCCCTATGGGATTGCGGCCATGCTCTTAACGTCATTGACGGCTGCGGGGCGATACTCTTACGAGGCGCGCCCCTACGCCGTAATGTTGGCGCTGGCGGGCATCGCGCTCGTCGCATGGCAAGCCGCCGCTGAGGGCCGCAGAAGACGTACTGCGCTAGTCGCGCTGGCGGTCGCGCTGGTTGGGGCCTTGTTGTCTCACGCAATGGCAGTCACTCTGGCGCTGCCGCTCCTGGCGGGTGAGTTGACGCGCACCGTCCAGCGCAAGCGCTTGGACTGGCCTGTGTGGTGCGCGTTCGCTTCGGCGACGCCGGCGTTGTTGGTTCTTTGGACACTCAAGACCGCCGGCAACGCGTCCGCATACTGGCGCTTCAACGGCAGTTTGTCCTTGAACATTTTCAACACCTACCTGGAGATGCTGGGACCCGCCATCACACCGCTTATCCTTGCCTTGCTTGCGGTACTCGTCCTGCGCGGGCAAAGCACCAGTCCATCGAAGCGCACGCTTGGGATACGTGGGTGTGAGCTGGCCGCCTTAGTGGGCTTCGCGATAATTCCCTTCGTTGCCGTTCCTCTCTCTACCCTGGGTGGCATGTACTTCCCCCGCTATTCGCTGAACTGTACCATCGGTCTGGCGGGCTTGATCGCGGTTCTTCTGTTCCGTATAGGCGGAACAAACCGGCTGTCCGGAGCCGCCGTACTGGCTGCGTTCGGGATGTCCTTCGTGATGGTCCAGTCCCTTCCGGAGGAAAAACGTCCGGACTACGGCCTTAAGGTCCTGAATGCCTCGGAAAAGATCCAACCCTTCCTGGAGCGGATGCCGTCCGATGCGCCGATCGTGATTGGCCCCCCAATGACATTTGTCGAACTGGAGCACTATTCCAGGCCTGGGCTGGCCGCACGGCTTTATTACCTGACAGAGCCGGCCGTCGAAGCCGCCATCGACGGCGACGTTCTTTTTGATGTCAAAATGCCGATGCTCGCTCGATTCTACCCTTTTCGCGCGCATTACGAGAACTATCATTCCTTCGTTGCAGCGTACAAGCGGTTTTACGTTGTTCAACCGATACGCAAAATTGTGCGGGAGCAGTCTTTGGGCCGGCTCAGTCTGCTGTGCAGAGAAACGGCCGAACATTTTCAATATTACGAGGCAAACGCGCGCTGACGGACGGGGATGCATGACTACGCCGGTTATGTTGGAAAAGGTTGACTAACGTGGAGCTATTACCTCTTGTTTCTGTTGTGGTTCCGGTATATCGCGAAGGCCAAGGACTCCTTCAGAATGTTCGCAGGCTGACCGCAGTCCTCGATCGGCACAAAGCAAATTTCCGGTACGAGGTGGTTCTTGTCAACGATGGATCCCCGGACGACTCGCTCCAGTGCATTGAGAAACTCCAGCGGGATCGCCCAGAGGTCATAGGCGTCGTCAGCTTCGTGCGGAATTTCGGCCAAATCCCCGCTATTCTTGCAGGCATGGCCCGCGCAAAGGGAGACTGTATCGTCGTGATATCTGCCGATCTACAGGACCCTCCCGAGATGATCCCGCTCATGTTCGACAAGTGGTGCGCTGGTAACAGGACCGTTCTGGCGGTTCGGGAAGGAAGGAAAGATAAATGGACCGCGCGCGTGGCCTCAAGGGTCTTTTATTCTGCTATGCAGCGCTACGCCCTCAGCAGCCTGCCGCGCGGTGGGTTCGACTTCTTCCTGATCGATCGGACTGTCGCCGACCGGGTGCTGGCTAACGTTGAGCCGAACTGTTTCCTTCAGGGCCAGATCCTTTACGCGAGTGGACCGGTTGTTCAGATTCCGTACACAAGGCAGGACCGCTCCAGCGGAGCGCCAGGCTGGACCCTGGACAGAAGGGTTAAGTACTTCATCGACGGCTTCGTCGGGCACACATTTGCTCCAATAAGGATGATGTCGATGATCGGCATTTTATCCCTCGGTGCCGGCATCGTTCTTGCTGGGGGGCTTGTTGCGCAAGGGATCTTCCTCGGCACGCGAGTCGCGGGTTGGATGTCGATCTTGATTGCCGTGCTTATCCTGCAAGGTGTTCAAATGGTCATGATCGGTGTCCTTGGAGAATACGTCTGGCGCGCCCTCGATCAAGCACGCAACCGCGTGCCATACATTGTGGATTACGAAGCCCTCGCGAACGGTGCCAAAGCGGGAGGCGCTTTCGAATACGCACGCGAACCGAGGGTAGTCGAGATGGCCGCGCCACTGAACGGTCAGGCGTCGGGGCTGAAGCGGGCCAGCGCGCCAAACACCACCCCCGCAGCGTTCGCCGGCTAACTTGAATCGCAAAGCTGGTGGTGATCCGAGGGGACTGAGCGAGCTTTGCTCAAGGTAGCTTGTGGGTCTGCAAGCCCAATCCGTCTCGCCAGTTAACTAAAGTTAGCAGCCAACAGCGGCGTCAGTTGTCCGCTGTGTTATACCGCGTGTAAGCTGGTGTCTGACCGCCTTGCCACTCACCGCAATCGAAACAACTACCGCCGACCTACGCCTGTCTACAGGGTCCCCCAGTGGCTTGGGCAGGCTTCGCCGCTGGGGGCCGGCATTGTGCCTGATCCTGCTGACCGTCGCATACGCCGTGCCAACGTGCGTGCGGGCGGCCCGGGTGAAGTTCTGGGGCGACGAAGTCCTGACCTTTCACGCCGCCGGCTTGCCCTCGTTGAGCGCGATTTGGTCTTTCCTGAACCGCGGCCTGGAACTGAATCCGCCCCTGGGACTCTTGCTGGTGGCGTGGTCCGAACGAATCTTCGGCAGGAACGAACTGGGGACGCGGCTGCCGTCCATCGTCGCGTTCTGGATCATGTCGCTCTGTCTGTATGCTTTCTTGCGGCGGCGGCTGCCATTCTCTTTTGCGATCGCAGGCATGCTGTTCCCGCTACTGACATCGGCTGCCCGATTCTCCTATGAGGCCCGGCCGTATGGCCTGGTGCTGGGACTGGCGGGCGTTGCGCTGGTCTGCTGGCAGGCGGCGGCCGACGGCCGAAAACGGCCCGTTGCCTTGCCGGGCCTGGCGGCGTCGCTGGCGGCCGCCTTGTGCTGCCATCCGTTGGCGGTCACGCTGGCGCTGCCGTTTCTGGCCGGAGAGGTGACGCGCTCGATCCAACGCAGGCGTTTGGATGTGCTCATGTGGTGCGCCTTTGCCGCGGCCACGCCGCCGCTATGGATTCTATGGAAGTTGAAGAGCGCCGCGCACGCCGCCAGTTTTGCCCAGAATGTGGTCCATCCTCTTTACACCGCCGGCCTCACCTATTTCCTGATCCTCCTGCCGGCGATCGTTCCAGCCGCCGCAGCGATACTCCTGCTGCTGCTGTCCAGGGCCGATCCCGAGATTCGGGCGGAGGCAAACCGTGGAATGCCCCGGTATGAGTTAGCCGCGTTGATTGGTTTCGTGGCGATCCCCCTGGCCGCCGTTCCGATTTCCACGCTGGGTGGTCCGTACTGGCACCGCTATTCCATGAACGCCGTGATCGGCATGGCCGGTTGCCTGGCGGTGCTCCTGTTCCGGATGGCGGCCTCGCGCCCGCGGGCCGGTATGGCAGTGGCGGCGCTGTTTACGATGTTCTTTGTAGGGGAGCAACTCCTGCCGCAGGGCAAGCGGTTGGACGCAGGCATAGAAGCGTCCAACGCCTCCGACTCTTTTCAGGGCGCCCTGGAGGGCATGCGCGAAGACAACCTGCCGATCGTAGTTGGCTGGCCGCTGACCTTTATGGAATTGGAGCACTACGCGAGCCCCGCGCTGGCTGGACGGCTTTATTACCTGACCGACGCCAAAGCGGCTGCCCGTTGGTGGGGGTGTATCTACTTCGATGTAAAGGGGCCGGTTCTGCGGGAATTCTTTCCATTCCGGTCGCACTTCGCGGAGTACATCTCTTTTGTAGCGCAGCACAAGCGGTTTGTGGTCGTGGAACCTGGGTGGGTGGTGCCTCAGTTGACCGCGGACGGCGCGACTGTGCGGCTGAGAGGGGCCGCCAGCGGGGCGCGATACTACGAAGTGACGCTAAAGTAGAACGCGTTCATGTGGGACAGGCTTGCTGGCCTTTTCCTGGTGCTAGCCTACATAGAAGGGCGCACTGGGGGCGTCCTTGCCCGATGGCTCCGATGGCGCGCGCAGATACTCTTCAATCGCCTGCAACCGCTCCGGTGTTCCGATGTCGTAGAAGCGCTGCGAGGTGGGCAGGGCCGCCAGTTGACGGCGGTCGATGAGGCGCGGGAAGACGCACTGCTCGAAGGACGCGGGGCCCGCGCCGGGGAGCAGGTCGAGCACCTCGCGGCGAAAGCAGGAGACGCCCGCCTCGACGTATTCGAGAGCGGGGTCCGCGGCCGCGGTCTTGTCGTAGCGGGTCACCAGGCCGCTGCGGTCGAGGGCCACGTTCGGGTGCACGGCGGTTTCTCCGGACGGGTCGCGATAGACCACGATCACGCCGAGGGCGGCGGAGTCTTTCAAGCGCCGGGTGGCGGCGGCGTAGGCGATGGGCAGCAGCGAATCGCCGTACAGCAGCAGGAAGCTTTCCCCCAGGAGGCTGCGGGCGTCGCGCAATGCGCCGCCGGTGCCCTGCGGCTGGGTCTCGCGCGAATAGCGGAGCCGCAAGCCTAGACGGCTGCCGCCGGCGAAGTATTTCTCGATCTGGTCGCCCAGATAGCCGGTGAGCAGCAGCACGTCGCGGAACGACTGCCGGGCGAGCAGGCGCAGTTGATGCTCCAGATAGGGGACGCCGGCCACCGGGACCATGGGTTTCGGCATCTTGCGGGTGAGCGGGCCGAGGCGGGTGCCCAGGCCGCCGGCCAGGATTACGGCCTGCATGCGTGCTCCGGGGGCGAACACAGCTCGCCGTGGCTGGTGATTCGTGGCTGGTGGCTGGTGGTTGTGTTCGCCACCAGCGAGGCATCAATCGCCAGCGCTACGGCTTCTTCCGAGTTGTAGCGCGCACGCCAGCCCAGCCGGTTGATGGCTGTCACATCCAGGCGAAAACGCGGCACATCGCCGGGCCAGCCGCCTTCTCCTCCGGTGTACTCGTACTGCACGCCGGAGAGGCCCATGGCGGCGGCGACCATCTGGGCGATGCGGTTGACGCTGAGCGAATCGGGGCAGCCGAGATTGAAGACGTTCAAGCCGCGCGGCGCGTGCTCCACGGCGAAGAGCATGGCGGCCACGCACTCCTCCGCGAGCAGGTAGGACTTGGCTTGGCGGCCGTCGCCCAGGATCTGCAGGCGGGTGGGATCGCGGCGCAGCTTGTCGATGAAGTCGCCGATGACGGTGCGGCCGCGCTTGCGGACCTTGGGTCCCACGACATTGGCGAAGCGGAAGATCCAGCAGTCCATGCCGAACAAGTGCTGGAAGGCGCCGATCATGGCTTCGCAGCTCAACTTGGTGGCGCCGTATAGGGAGATGGGGTGCGGCGCCTGGTCCTCGGCGATGGGCTGCCGCTCGCAGATGCCGTAAATGGCCGAGGTGGAGGAGAAGGCCAGGCGGCGCACGCCGTGGCGGCGCATACTTTCGAGCACGTTATAGGTGCAGAGGGTGTTCTGCCGCAGGTCTTTGTCGGTGGGGTCTCCGGGAACGAATTTGACGTCCGGGTTGGCTGCCAGATGGTATACCATCTCGACTCCGCCGTCGCCACTTGCCATGGCGGCTTCCAGAGCGGCCTCGTCCAGCAGGTCGCCATCGATGAAATGGAAGCCGGGGCGGCCAGCCAGGTCGGCGATGTGCTCCCACTTTCCGCTGCTGAGATTGTCGACGACAGTGACCTGGCAGCCGCGGCCGAGCAGCGCTGCGGCGAGGTCCGAGCCGATGCAGCCCGCTCCGCCCGTGACCAGGATGCGGCCGCTCATAGCACTTTGAACCGGGGCATTCGGGCCCGGCCATTGGCAACGTGCAGCACCAGCGTGCAACTGAAGATGTGGAAGGCGGCAACCAGGAAGAGCAGGCCCAGCACCGCGAGATGCATTTGCGGCGTGGCGACGGGCGGCAGGCGCAGTCCTCCAGCCAGGTATTGGCGGACCAGCGGCAGCCCGAGCGCGCAGCCCGCCAGGCCCGTAAGGCCGCTCGCCAGCATGGCGCGATTGTAAGCGAACAGGCGCAGCCAGCGTTCCGCGCGCGCGGCCGAATAGCGGTACATCACTTGCACGATGCAGCCCAGGCAGAAGCACTGCAGGCCGACCACGGAAAGCGTGAGGCCCAGCATCATCCAGTTCAGCGAGAGGGTGATGGGACCGAGCGGCACGGGCCCCAGGCTGACGGGCACGGTCAGCAGCAAACCCAGGGCCAGCAGGGCCAGGCCGGGACGCAGCAGGAAGAAATCGGCGCCGAACAGGAGCATGGCGCGCAAGTTGATCCAGCCAGCGCGCCAGGGCTCCAGCCATCCATTCCGTTTCATGTGGCTGAGGCGGCCGGCGGGGTCCTTCAGGAAATGCACGGGCACTTCGGCGGTCTTCAGCCCCAGGCAGACGGCCTTGAGCACCATTTCCGAGGCGTATTCCCAGGATTGCGATTCGAGATCCAGGCGCACCAGGGCATCGCGGGTGATGCCGCGCATGCCGCAATGGATGTCGGAGAAGTGTGTGGAGTAAAGGACGTTCAGGATCGCGGTAGTGACCGGCGTGCCGAAGTAGCGGTGCAGCGCGGGCATGGAGTCGGGTTCGATAGCGCCGCGAAAGCGCGATCCCATGATGAACTCACAGCCGGCGCGGAATTGTTGGACGAAGCCGGATAACTCGCGGAAGTCATAAGTACAATCGGCGTCCCCCATCAGGACATACTTACCGCGGATATAGGGGATTGCATCGATATAGGCGCGGCCGAGTCCTCGTTTCGGTGTGCGCAAGACACGCGCGCCGTGGGCCAGGGCGATGTCCGGGGTCTCATCGGTGGAGCTATCGATAATGAGGATTTCGCCGCTGATGCCGGCGCGGGCCAAGCCGGCTTGGCACCATTCGACGAACGCGGCGATGGTGATGCGCTCGTTGAGCGCGGGTACCACGATCGAGAGCAGCGGATCGGCGACATCGCCGTCCGGGATGAGCAGCTCGATTTCGTTTTCGACCGGATGAAGACACCCGGCCGGGTACACTGCGGCGGCCATCGCACGGTAGGATAACATGCGCCCTCAATCCTTATCGGCAATTTAGGCGCTCTCTTTAGTTAACCCATTACAAATCCCCACAGCTCAATAAGTGTGCGTTCGGTGGTGCGCAGGATGTTCCAATTGGTGAGACATTGAAAGATGGCGCGGCCGGAAAGGCCAAGGGTAGTGGGTCAATCTGCATAGCACCGTCTCGGAGGGCGGCCAATCTTGGCCGCAGCCGCCTTTTTAGGCGGCCAGAGCCGGCTGAANNCAGAATTGCCCGCCCTCCAATTGCAAACCGACCCACTACACAAGGGGGGAATGCGTCTATGGTCGACCAGAAGGCGTCAAAGGCCGGCCCAGCCGGGATCGACATCGCCTACCAGCGCCTCGGGAACCCCGATGCGCCTGTAGTGCTGCTGATCATGGGAATCGGCGCGCAATCCATTGCGTGGCCGGACGCGTTTTGCCATGCGCTCGTCGACCGCGGCCTGCAAGTCGTCCGCTTCGACAATCGTGACGCCGGGCTCTCCACACACCTGACTCAGGCCCCGCCTCCAGACCTGCCCGCGGCGCTGGCCGGCGACCTGTCGTCGGTGTCGTACACGCTGTCGGATATGGCTGCCGACGCGGTGGGGTTGCTGGACGCGCTGGGCTTCGAGAAGGCACATGTGGTCGGCGCGTCCATGGGAGGCGCCATCGGGCAAACCATGGCAATCGAGCGTCCGGAACGTGTCCGCTCGCTCACCTCGATGATGTCGACAACGGGCAGCATGTCGGTCGGGCAGCCCTCGCCGGAAGCGCTCCGCGAAGTGTTCAGCGGTCCACCCGCAACCACCCGCGACGAAGTGATTCAGCGGATGGTCCGGGCTTTCCGCGCGGTCGGCTCGCCTGGATATCCGAACGACGAGAAGGAAGTCGCCGCGCGAGGGGGCCGCGCCTACGACCGCTCCTACGATCCGGCCGGGGTCGCTCGTCAGGCGGTCGCCTCGGTCGCTTCCGGCGACCGGACCGAACGCCTGCGGCATCTCGAGGTCCCCACCCTCGTGATCCACGGCCTGGCTGACCGCATGTGCGACGTGAGCGGCGGGCGAGCGACGGCTGCAGCGATTCCCGGCGCAGAACTGGTCCGGATCGAGGGAATGGGACATGACCTGCCACCCGGTTTGCGGTCCCAACTGGCTGAGCGCATCGCCGAGTTCGTGTGGCGCGCGGAAGGCTGTTCCGTTTCAACGTGACGCCACCCTCCACACCCTGCTAGAATTATGCGCTTACCTACGTTCACCGCGAAGCCGGCGCGAATCGCCATGACATCTGCCACCGCAAAACCGCTGCCCGCCGCCACGCTGTGCGAGATGCTGCTCCGCCAGAGCCCCGGCTGCGCCTGGTTGCTCGACCGGGCTGGGACATTCCATGCCGTCTATGGCAACGCCCTGCGCGTATTTGGCCGCGCGGGCGCGGAGTTGGAGAGCCTGAACTTCACCGATGTGTCCGTGCCGCCGGCGCGCACGTTGTGGATCGGCCGCCTGGAGCGCGTCTTCCAGGGCGAGACGGTGGCCGCCTCCGGCCGCTTCGGCGAAGGCGCTCCTGCTTTTTCCATCGCCATGTTCCCCGTCCAGTCGCCGCAAGGCGAAGTCGCTTTTGCCGGATGCATGGCCCACGAGATGCCCGAGGCCACCCTCGTGCTGCGCGCGCTGGAAGCCCTGGAAATCGATCGCGCGCGGCTCTCCCAACTGCTGCACGATTACGTCGGGCAGAGTCTGAGCGCCGCCGGCTTGCAACTCGACCTCTTGCGCATGGACTTGGCGGCGAGCGCCCTTCCTATTCCCCAGCGCATCGGCGAAATCCAGGGTATGCTGGAGGCCCTGATGGGGCTGGTCCGCGACATTAACCGCGAGTTGAATCCGGCGGTCGCGGAGCGCATCGGATTACGGGCGGCCTTGGACGTCCTGGCGGGGCATCTGCGCGCGGATTTCAAAGGGAACGTGCGGATGTTCGCGGATGCTACGGCGCAACCCGCGCCCGAAACCGCGGCCGCCCTGTACCGCATCGCGCAGGAGGCAACCGGCTATGCGGCGCAGCGCGCAGGTTGCTCCGCCATCGAGATACTGCTAAAGTCGTTGCGGAGTGGACCTGCGCTGGAGATCCGGGATAACGGGCCGGGGTTCGATGCGGACCGGGCGCTGCAGGGAGGAGGGCTGGAGTTTCTGGTGATGCGGTATTTCGCGGATCGGGCGGGCATCGAACTGCAAATCGAGAGCGCGCCGGATACGGGAAACGTGGTCCGTGCCCTCTGCCGCTCTGCTACCGAGCCGCGAGCGTAAGCGAGCGGTCCGCATGGGCGACTGAGATACCTATGGCATACGACATCCTGCTAGTGGACGACCATAAGATGATGCGCGACGGCCTGCGCGCGATTCTCGAGCGCACCGCCGAATTCCGCGTGGTCGGCGAGGCCGACAACGGCGCCGAGGCAGTGCGCTTCTGCAAGAAGTCCCGTCCCGACCTGGTCGTCATGGATATCGGCCTGCCGGGTCTGAACGGCATCGAAGCCACCATCGAGATCCTGCGCTACGCGCCGCAGACCCGCGTGGTGATGCTCTCGATATACGACGATGAGAATTCGGTGGTGACCGCCATCCGCTCGGGCGCGCGCGCTTTCGTGCTCAAACGGGCCTCGTCGGCGGATCTGATCGACGCCCTCCGCATCGTGGCCCGCGGCGGGTCGTACCTCAGTTCGCAGGTTTCCGACAGCCTGTTGACCCGCATCCAGAGCGGCGATCTGCGGACCACCAGCAGCCGGACCCCGTTGGACACGCTATCGCCGCGCGAATTGCAGGTGCTGCGCCTGGTCGCCGAAGGCAAGACCAGCAAGGACATCGCGGTGCTGCTCGATCTGGGCCTGCAAACGGTGCGCGGTTACCGCAAGATGCTGATGAAGAAACTGGGGGTCAACAACGTAGCCGGCGTCACCCAAATGGCTTTGGCGGCCGGCCTTCTGCACTGGAACAAGCCCGATGCTAACTCCCTGGGGTGATTTCGCCGTCTGTGACGCGCACGTTCACTTTTTCTCGCCCGCATTTTTCGCGCGGCTGGCGGCCGAAAGCGGCCAGACCGTCGCGGAAACAGGCCGCACGCTGGACTGGCGCATTCCCCCTTCTTGCGAAAATCTGGCGGCAAGCTGGAAACGGGAACTGGACGATTATAGCGTGGCCAAGGCCGCGCTCATCGCCAGCATCCCGGGAGACGAAGACTCGGTGGCCGCGGCCGTCCAACTCCATCCGGAGCGCTTTTGGGGCTTCTTCATGGCCAATCCCGTTGCACCGGATGGCGTGGAACGCGTGCAAAAAGCCCTGGCCGGCGGCCGCATGCAAGGCGTTTGCCTGTTTCCCGCCATGCATCGTTACCCGGTAGCGGACCCGCGCGTGCGCCCGGTCTTCGAAGCCGCCGCCGCGCATCCTGGCGCGATCGTCTTCGTGCATTGCGGCGTCCTCACCGTGGGCGTGCGGCGAAAGCTGGGGCTCGCTTCGCGGTTCGACATGCGCTATTCCAATCCGCTCGACCTGCACGCCGTCGCCATGGAGTTCCCCAGCGTGAATTTCGTGATCCCACATTTCGGCGCGGGTCACTTTCGCGAGACTCTCATGCTCTGCGACCTTTGCCCTAACGTCTACCTGGACACTTCCAGCAGCAACAGTTGGATGCGCTATCAACCCGGCGGGCTCGATCTCACCGATGTCTTTCGCCAGGCGCTGGAGGTGGCCGGCCCGCGCCGGTTGTTGTTCGGCTCCGACTCGTCGTTCTTTCCGCGGGGATGGCACGCGCAGATTTTTCAGGCGCAGATACAAACTCTGTGCGCGATGGAGATCTCCGCGGAGCATGCCAGTCTGATTCTGGGCGGCAATCTGCAGCGCTTGTTGGCGCGCTGAGTGGGGCAGGCCCTCGGCCTGCGCGGGGCTCTCAGCCCCGCTCCCCGGGCGTGTCCTGCAACGTGTCCAACGATTCCAACACCCGCTCCAGCAACTCATCGGTCTGGGAAACTGTGGTCTGCAGCGTCTCAATGGACCGCGCCTGCGCCGTCAATCGTCCGTCCAGTCCCGACATCGCGTGGGCCAGTAACTCGTCCATGGCGGAAACAATCTGCGCCGTGGAAGGCATCTCCTTCAGCTTGGTCTCGTGCGCGTCGGATCGCGCTTCCAGCCGGTCGAGCCTGTGGTCGTGCGCCCGTACCTGCGCTTTCCACTCTCTGGAGAGCCGGTTGAGCGAACGCTGTGAAGCCGTTGTATCCTGCGCCTGCCAACGCCGGACAACCGCACCCGCGGCGAAACCTCCGAGCAACACTGCCAATCGCTGCAAGAACATTAGGAATATTAGAAATACCGGACACTCCCAAGTTAATCTTCGGAACTTAGCACAGCAAGTACTAAGAAGTTCACTGAGGTACTAAGTACATATGGGATTGCGCCGCCGCATCTTACTTGTCATTCTGGGTAAGGCTATTCCTTTAGCGCTCGTCCGAAAATAGGAAGGATCGACCATTTTGGCCTCGGGGTTTTTCGAGAACAGCCCAGGCGATAGTGTACGCCGGCTACAGCAATTGGCGCTGGTGGACGCCGGGCCGGCGGTTGCGGACCCTCTGCTCTCCAGCCGGGAGCTGCAGCACCTGGCGTTCATGCAGCACCGGGCTTCGCGCAATTATTATCGTCTGCTCGAAGCGGAGCGCGGCTTGCGCGCACGTGCCCGCCGTGCACCGAAAACGATGGGAGCCATATTGGCGGAGTCGCTCGCAGCGGAGCGCCAGAAACTGGGCCGCGAGTTGCACACCGGAGTGGGACAGGCGCTGGCCGGCATTCATGTCCACAGTGGTCTGCTGGAAGCCGCGTTGCCGGATCCGCCGGAGCCCGTCCGCAAAAGCCTCAACCGGATTCGGGCGCTGGCTGAAACTGCTTTGGAGCAGGTGCGGGGCGTCTCGCGGCGGCTGTATGTGCCGGACTGGGAGGCGCAACCGCTGGTGGAAGCTCTGCGCAGTCTTTGGGAAGGTTCGGGAATATCCGAGAAGTTCGCGGCTTCGCTGGATCTGTGCGAGCTTTCCGCCGAGCCGGCGCCGGAGGTGCGACGCGCCATTTACCTGGTGGCGCAGGAGGGCATCTCCAACGTCATTCAGCATGCCGGCGCCCGCCGCGTAAGCATGTCGCTCGGCGAGGAAGGCGGTCGCCTCACGCTCCAGGTGGCCGACGACGGGTCCGGTTTTCGCGCCCCGGCGGCATCCGCCGGCATCGGTTTGCGTTCCATGCGCGATCTGGCGCGCCAGCTTGGCGGCGATCTGCAGGCGCAAAGCACTCCCGAAGGCGCTCAATTGACCATTTCTTTTCCGGTGATCCATGAATAATCCCAAACAAACGACGGTCGTGATCGCGGAGGACCAAGCCATCATTCGCGAAGGCCTGGTGCTGGTTTGCCAGAGCCGCGACTTGCAGGTGGTCGGGCAGTGCGCCGACGGTCTGGCGGCCCTGGAGACCATTCGCGCGCTCAAGCCGGACTTCGCTCTGCTCGACTTGAACATGCCCAAGCTTTCGGGCGTGGATGTGGTGCGCAAGGTCCGCGAAGCCGAGATCCTCACGCGTTGCATCATCCTTACCATCAGCCGCGAGGAGAGCGCCATCCGCGAGGCCTTGAAGGCCGGCGTCGACGCCTACCTGTTGAAGGACGGGGATCCCCGCCATTTGACCGACGCCATCAACTACATCCGCGACGGCGGCGTGTACGTGTCGCCGCTGCTGAAGGTCGCGGGTCTGTTTCCATCCTCGCGCGAGGCGCGCGAGGACGATCCCGTGGCGCATCTCAGCCGCCGCGAGCACGATGTGTTTTTCCACCTGGTGAACGGTCTGCGCGCCAAGGAGATTGCCAACCTGCTGGATATCAGCCCCAAGACGGTGGACACCTACCGCGCCAGCCTGATGCGCAAGCTCAACATTCACGATCTGGTAGGACTGGTCAAATTCGCGATCGAGCACAAACTGACCTCTACAAGTTGAGATTGGAGGGCGGGCAATCATGCCCGCAGCCGCCTTTCAGGCGCCAGAGCCGGCTAAAAGCCGGCTGCGGCCAAGATTGGCCGCCCTCCAACATGGCCCGCAGGGCCAGCGTCATACGCCAGCAGCGCCAGCAGGCCCCGATTTGACATTCGCCCTCCCGGCCCGGTAATCTAAATAGTTTGAACCGACGAAGTGGAGACGTGTGTCAATGAGTACCGAGTTCCCCTCCAAGAACGGGATTGTTCGCCAGTGGCATGTGCTGGACGCCGAAGATGTAGTCCTCGGCAAACTAGCCAGCAAAGCCGCCATGCTCCTGATGGGCAAGCATAAGGCGATTTTCACCCCGTTTCTGGACACAGGCGATCACGTAGTGGTCGTCAACGCCGCCAAAGTGCGGCTTACCGGCCGGAAGGACGACAACAAAGTCTACCGGCATTTTACGGGTTATCCCGGCGGGCTGGTGGAAACCAGCGCGCGGCGCGTGCGCGCTACGCGGCCCGCCCGCATGGTGGAAGAAGCCATCCAGGGCATGCTCCCCAAGACCAAGCTGGGCAAGCAGATGTACCGCAAGCTGAAGGTCTACGCGGGTGACAAGCATCCGCACGCGGCGCAGAAACCCACCGCCATGGCTATCAAGAACGCTCTCAAATAGCGAAAGGTTTAATTAGTGGCAGCAAGCATCGTTCAATATATTGGTACCGGCCGCCGTAAGGAATCGGTGGCTCGTGTGATTCTTCGGCCCGGCAAAGGGGACTTCACCATCAATGGAAGACCCTTCGACAACTACTTCCCCACCGAAGCCGCCCGCGCCTCCGTGCGCCAGCCGCTGCTGGCGACCGAGACGGCCGACAAGTTCGATATCCTTATGAACATTGACGGCGGAGGGATTTCCGGTCAGGCTGGCGCCGCCCGTCATGGCATCGCCCGCGCGCTGTGCGAGTTCAACGTGGAGTTGCGGTCCCGGCTCAAGAAGCTCGGCTTTCTGACCCGCGACCCGCGCCAGCACGAGCGCAAGAAGTACGGTCAAAAGGGCGCGCGCAAGCGCTTCCAGTTCTCCAAACGTTAATGTCTGACAATTGCAGTTGGTGTGTCCGGGTTCCGCGCGCAAATCTCGCTTTGGATCGCGCGCGTGGCTTAGGCACGGATAATTCAGGAGGTAGTCTACGCCCGCAATATCGATGAAGGAATTGCTCGAAGCCGGTGTTCACTTCGGGCACCAGACCAAGCGCTGGAATCCGAAGATGAAAGAATACATCTTCGGCGAACGCAACGGAATTTACATAATCGACCTGCAAAAAACCTTGAAGATGTTCAAGGACGCTGCCCGCTTCGTGGGCGAAATGGCCTCCCAGGGTAAGAATGTGCTCTTCGTGGGAACCAAGCGGCAGGCCCAGGAAGCCATCGCCGAGGAAGCCCGCCGCTGCCAGATGTTTTTCGTGAATCAGCGCTGGTTGGGCGGACTGCTCACCAACATGGCCACCGTCCAAAAGTCCATCAAGCGGCTTAAGGAACTGGAGGGCATGGCCAACGTGGAAGGCGGTTACACCGGCCGGCCCAAAAAGGAAATTATCCGCCTCGAGCGCGAGCGCAAGCATCTCGATTCGAACCTGCAGGGCATCAAGGACATGCCCGGCTTGCCCGATCTTCTGTTTGTGATCGACTCGAACAAAGAGGCTATCGCGGTGAAGGAAGCGCGCCGTCTGGGCATCCCGGTGGTGGCCATCGTGGACACCAACTGCGATCCCGACGAGGTGGACTACGTCATACCGGGCAACGACGACGCGTTGCGCGCCATTCGCTTGTTCGCCAGCAAGATCGCGGACTCGGTGGTAGAAGGCCGCGCGCTCGCCAGCGAGCAGGAATTTACCTCGGAGAAGCTGGTGACCGATGAAACGCCGGTCGAAGAGGTGCCCGAATACACCGAATACGTGGATCCGAAATACGCCGAAAAGATCATGGCGGAGTCTCTGATGGAAGACGAACCGCTGCCCGTGTCGCCGCGTAAGGGCCCCGCCTCGGAAACCGCCGAACCTGTGGCCGAAGCCGTGGTCACCGAGAGCGGCCACTAGAAAAAAGCTATCAGCTATCAGCTTTCAGCAGTCAGCTTAAGCTACGTAGCTGAGAGCCGAGAACTGAAAGCTGATAGCTAAAAGCTGACAGCTTATGGAAATCACCGCTCAACTCGTAAAGCAACTCCGTGACCGCACCGGCGCCGGCATGATGGAATGCAAGAGCGCCCTGGTGGAGTCCAACGGCGACATCGGCAATGCGGAAGTCATCCTGCGGAAGCGTGGCATCGCCTCCGCTCACAAGAAATCCGCGCGGGTCACCAAACAGGGCCTGATCGGCAGCTATATCCATTCCGGCGGCCAGCTTGGCGTCCTGGTGGAAATCAACTGCGAGTCCGATTTTGTGGCGCGCACCGCCGATTTCCAGGAACTGGTGCACGATATCGCCATGCACATCGCCGCCGCCGACCCCAAGTACATCCGCAAGGAGGATGTTCCTGGCGAGGCGCTCGACAAAGAGCGCGACATCCAGCGCGGGCGCGCCGCCTTCGAAGGCAAACCCGCCAACGTGATCGACCGCATCGTGGAAGGGCGCCTGGCGAAGTTCTACGAAGAGGTCTGCCTGCTCGAACAGCCCTTCGTCAAGGAAGCCAGCCTCACCGTCGGCCAGTTGATCAAGACCAAGATCTCCAAGCTGGGCGAGAACATCGGCGTTTCGCGCTTCATCCGCTATAAGGTTGGCGACATCGCCGCGATCGAATCCGGCGCCGAGGGGCCGCCCGAAGCCAGTGTCGCAGTATAAGCGAATCCTGCTCAAGCTCTCGGGCGAAGCGCTGGCCGGAGGCGCCCCTTTCGGCATTGACGCCGCACGGGTTAAGGAACTGGCCGCGGAAGTTGCCACAGTGGCCGCCACCGGCGTTCAGATCGGCCTGGTGGTGGGCGGCGGCAATATTTTTCGCGGCGTCAAGGCGGCCGCCCAAAACATGGATCGCGTCACCGCCGACCACATGGGCATGCTCGCCACCGTCATCAATTCCCTGTCCCTGCAGGACGCCCTGGAACAGATCGGCGTGCATACGCGGGTGATGAGCGCCATCGAGATGCACCAGGTGGCCGAACCCTACATCCGCCGCCGCGCCCTGCGCCATCTGGAAAAGGGGCGCGTCTGCGTCTTCGCCGGCGGCACCTCGAATCCGTATTTCTCCACCGACACCGCCGCCACCCTGCGCGCGCTGGAAATCCGCGCGGAGGTGATCGCCAAAGCCACCCGCGTGGATGGCGTGTACGATAAGGACCCCTTGCGGTTCCCCGACGCCGTGATGTACCGTGAAATTTCGTACCTGGAAGTCCTGTCCAAGTCGCTGGCCGTCATGGACGCCACTTCCATCGCCATGTGCCGGGATAACCAACTTCCGATTCTCGTTTTCAATTTGAACACCAGCGGCAATATAATGCGTATGTCGATGGGTGAGCCCATCGGCACGCTGATTCACTAGGGCACTTATGAAAACCGAACACACCGCCGCCCCCGCCGGGCCGGCTTTTCAGTCGATCAAGGAAGTCGAGAACAATGTCAAAGCGCGTATGGAGAAGGCCATCGGCGACCTGCAGCACGAAGCGGCCACCATTCGCACCGGCCGCGCAACCTTGAGCCTGCTCGATCACATCCGCGTGGACTACTATGGGACGCCCTCGCCGCTCAACCAGGTGGCCACCCTGCACGTTCCCGAGCCCAGCATGATCACCATTACGCCCTGGGACGCGTCGCAAATCGGCCCGATCGAGAAGGCCATCCGCGTTTCCGACCTGGGCCTGAATCCCGCCAACGACGGCAAGATGATCCGCCTGCCCATCCCGCCCCTCACCGAGGAGCGCCGCAAGGAATTCGTCAAGCGCCTGCACGGCGTCGCCGAGCACCATCGCGTATCGGTGCGCAATATCCGCCGCGACGGCAACGAGGCGGTCAAGGCCCTCCTCAAGGACAAGAAAATCACCGAGGATGAGGACAAGCGGGCCCACGACGAGATCCAGAAGCTGACCAACGCCTACATGGATAAGATCGACCAGGCCGCCAAGACCAAGGAAAAGGAAATCCTCGAAATCAAATAGGATCGTCGCCGAGCGGGGCGTGCCGCCGGGAGCCGCGCCGCGCACCTACATACATACGTACCACCACACGTAAGTCTGGCCCCCCGATAGGGCCGTGCCGTTGGAGGTCACGACGAAGCCACTGGTGCTAACTGAAGATACAAAGGGTTGCGAGCCCGATGCGATTCTTGCCGTGAGCGCGCTTCCCGGCCCGATCAGGCACCCTCCCGGCGGGTTTGTGACCGTGCCTGCAAACGTGATCGTAGCTACGGTCGAGTTGATCATCGGCAACGTCGTGCTCCCCGTAGCCACCGAGAACTCGCCGGCGTTGTTGGTGGCAGTGCTGGCCGGCGTGAAGGTGCAGGGCGACCCTGCCCCAGCACCGCAAGTCCCCGTGGTCGCGGGGCTGATGGAGTGAAACATCTGCGCGGTCTGGTTGAAGCTCGAGTCGATTTGCGCCTGGGACGAGCCGCCGGAGTTGTTGACGCTGAACAGGGGAGCGGACTGGCTGCCGGCCGCTCTAAGCACCAATTGAGTATTACTACCAGACCCGCCGCCGTTGTATAGGGTGAGCGTCGCGTTTGGGCCCGCCACCGAGGCAGCCAAGGGGCCTATCGCCGTGCTGCCGTTCAGGTATGCCGCATAATTGTTCCCGGCGCCCGTGGGGGCGTCGGAGCGTAGGCCGTACCCGTTGCTCACGGTGCCGCCCGTGCCGCTCAGCACGGCGCTCTGCACCCACAGGCCGTACGATCCGGTAAGCGTCGCGTTCAATCCCGCGGCCGGCGGCCCGGAGACGGCAAGCGCCGCGGCGCCAGTTACTGTCGTCGCGCCCGCGTAAGCGTAGGTCGGCGCGGAGAACAGCACGGCGCGCTGGTTCGTGTAGCCGCCGCTGGCGTTCGTCACGACGCGTGCGCCGTTCCAGTTGAGGTCGTGTACCTCCCCTCCGGCCGTAAAGGTCTCGGTTGGCGCCGTTACGGCCATGAGCGTGGTGCTGAGACCGCTAGCCCATGCCTGTGGCGTCCAGTTGAGATAGAACTTCGAGTTCAGGGAAAAGTTGGAAGGAAAGAGCAGGTACGACAGCGAGCCGCTTGTAATGTTGCTCGCGTTGGTGGTGTCGGTGGTAGCGGACGGGGCGAAGGCGACACCATTTGTCTTAAGACACGTGATCGCCCCGACGTTGTTGAGCGAGCAATCGCCCGACATTGCGACGGGAGTCGGGGCGTTCGACCCGCTGCCCACCAGGATGTCGCCGCTCGGAAGACTGGTCCAAGCTGTTGTCGAATTACCATTGGAGTCCGAGCCGCTGGCCGTAAGCAGCTGGCCGGACACCATAACCGCGCCGGTAAAGGTCCCACTCCCGCTGCACGTCCCGCCGCTCAGGGTCGAGATGCTGGCCGTTGTTGGCGGCCCGGCATATCCTGAGCCGGCGCCTGACACGGCGATTGAGGAATTCGAGGAATTCAATATCGATACCCCCGACAGCCCGGTGTTGAGCGTGACGGTGGCTGTGGCGCCTGTGCCTCCGCCACTCGTGAACGTGATCGTGCACGTGTAGGGGTTGACCCGGATGACGCCGTAATACCGCTGATCTGCCAGCCGCTCGCGAAAGACCCCAGCCAGAGCGGCCCCGCCGCCGGCAAGTCGAGGAGGCCGCTGAAACCGCTGGCCGGCGCGCAAATGCCCATGTCGTGCGTTTGCCCCGAGTCGGACAGGTGCACGCAGCCCGGCGCGCTGCTCGACGTACCGGCATAGACGTTCTGGGTGGAATAGACCGAACCGTTGATGCTGGCGTTCGAGGACGTGCTGAAACTCGTGGCGCTCAGCGGCACGCCTGTAAGCTCGGTGCCCATCAGGCCGGGGGTCAGCTCGACCCAAGCGGGCGAGCCGGCGGCGACGCTGCCCTGAAGAAAATATCCGACCACACGCGTCCCAGTCGGAATAGCGCTGACATTGGTCTGACCGGAATCGGCACAAAAGGTGTTGTTAGTAATGCCCATAACGGCCAGATGGCCCGCCGTGGTTGTCCCGGCCCCGCTCGCGTCCACGATGCACTGGTTCTGGCCGTACCGGGCAACGTTGAGATTGGCGCCTGACGTCGCAGTGCTCATAGCGATTCCGAGCACGTCCCACGACGATGCGGCCGACGCCGGCACCACGTACGTTATTGGGCTACTACTGTCCCTCTGGACCAGCGTGTTCGCGCTGGTTATGGCCGCACTCGTGGTCCACACCTCGTAAACGGCGTAACCCTGCGTTGTCGCGGGGTAACCCCCAAGATCCACGGGGCCCTGCGCCCGCAGTAACGACACCGAGGCGAAGAGCACCGGTACTAGCAGCAGATATTTCATACGGTCTCGCTCCTAATAGGCTGCGCCAGAAGATCTTCGTCCATGGCGCGCTGGCCAACCTGCCTCCGCATTGGAACATGCAAGGGAGCGTTGTGTCAAATATCACAGGGAGGGCCGTTGCCAAGCGGCGCGGGATCGTGTAATCTAGCTTAGGTCGCGAAATCGCGCCCAGGAGGCGCAATTTATGAGCTGGAGCCGTCGCGCAGT
Source organism: Bryobacterales bacterium (assembly GCA_003166475.1). Lineage (GTDB taxonomy): Bacteria > Acidobacteriota > Terriglobia > Bryobacterales > Bryobacteraceae > Bog-159. The sequence goes on from PMVV01000273.1 coordinate 37,054, forward strand.
ATCTTTATCAGCCCTAGTGTTCCCCTTGCTGTTGCCGCCCCAGGTACAGGCGGCCACCGAGGCTACCCTCTACACCTTCGGCCCCGCCCCTGACGGCTGGAATCCGGAAGGCCCCCTGGTGATCGGAAGGAACGGCGCGCTTTACGGAACGACCGAGTACGGCGGCGCTTACGGATACGAGGAGCCGCCGTCCCTCGGCGTCGGGTACGGGACTGTGTTCTCCCTGATCCCTCCGCAGTCGCCGGGCGGTGCCTGGACCAAAACCACCCTTTGGAATTTCGGCGGAACGTCAACGGATGGTGTATACCCCACCGGCGGGCTGGTGATCGGACCCAACGGAACGCTCTACGGCACCACTTGATCCGGCGGCTCCTTCGGCCCCGGGACCGTATTCTCCCTCAGTCCTCCCGCGTCGCCTGGAGGCACCTGGACCGAAAGCGTTCTATACAGTTTCGGCCCCAACGCAAACGGGCCTTCCGGGGCGCTGATCATGGGGCCCCGCGGCGTTCTGTACGGGACGACCCTTGCCGGCGGTGCGTACGGGTCCAGTTGCGCAGGGCCACCGTATGGCCCTTGCGGCGGGACGGTTTTCTCGCTATCGCCGCCGACGTCTGAAGGCGGCGCCTGGACTGAGGCCGTGTTGTGGAGCTTCGGTGGACACCCCGGCGACGGCATCGCTCCGAACGACATTGTGATGGGCGGCAACGGCGTGCTCTACGGCACCACAGAGAACGGTGGGCCGTACTACGTGCCGCCAGACGGCGGGTGCCCGGACCCGCGCGGGGAATTCATCTACTGCGAGGGGACCGTGTTTTCGTTGACTCCGCCCACCGAAAAGGGGGGAGCATGGGCGGAAAGCGTGCTCTGGAGCTTCGGGGGTACGGCAAGCGACGGCAGTTGGCCCAACGGCGTAGTCGTCGGCAGCGGCGGCGTGCTTTACGGCACAACGCGGTGGGGCTCGAAGATTGGCGTGGTTGGCACGGTGTTCGCCCTCAGCCCTCCAGCGTCGCCGGGCGGGGTCTGGACTGAGCAGGACATCCACGGGTTCCTGGGAAACGGACAGCAATTGGGTGGTGGGGGCAGTCCCTATGGCAACCTGCTCCTGGCTGGGAGCGGAGTGCTCTACGGGACCACCTTCGACGGCGGGGAGCCGGGCGTCGGAGCCGTTTTTGCCCTGCGGCCCCCGGCTTCGCCTGGCGACCCGTGGACTCCCGCGGCCCTTTGGGACTTTCAGCTTGGGAGCGGCGGTCAAACCCCCGCGGCGGCGCTTGTTAGGGGCGCCAACGGGGTACTCTACGGCACGGCCTCCGGCTACGCCGAGGGGGGAGTGTCGGCGGTGTTCGCCCTCGCTCCGTAGCTTGGGCGACCCAGAGCCGCGCTTTGGCTAGGGCCGTGTTCGGCCCGGGCGGGGAGGAGGCGCAGCTCGCCAGGTCGATTACTCCGGAAGCGGAGGGTTAGATGATGCTCAAACCGATCATCGCATTTCTAGCGTCATGCGCAATGGCGAGTGCACAGAGCTGCCCCGTGCCCTTCGTGCAACCGGTGGTGCCGTCGCTGCCCACCTACATTTCCTCACTCCAGTCTTCCATAGCCGCTATGCGATCGCAGGTTGCGAGCCTGCCGCAGCCGAAAATCCAAATTGACGGGCAGAACGTCTACGGGGTCGCGGGAGTGCTGGAGACGGGACACGCCACCTGCCAGCCCTACTACAACAGCCCGCTGGTGACGGCGCCGCCGTCCCCGCCGTGCGAGTTCGATAATTACAAAGTGCAGCGCGGCTACTTACAGGCGCTGAAAACGCTGGCGTCCAGATGGTCGACATCAACGTTGACTTGTCGGGGCTGGGGAGCAGTCCTGAATATACGACCGCATTAACCAAACTGAGCATTGGGGGCCCCCCGCCGATCGCCAGCCAGTGTATCGGCGGGCAGACCATGCCGTTGGGGTATCCCAGTCCGGGCTACGACACTTTGCCCACCGGCTCAGGCACCACCGGTTTCTACTGCGTGGACTTGGCGGTCGTTGACGACATGATCTACTACGTCAACAACATCGGCCTCAAAGTGCGCCTGGCACCGACGCCGGGCGCGACGGTGACCCTTTGCGGCCTGAGCAGTCCCACGGCAACGGACCTGGAGAAGTGCTATGACCCCCTGTATTACGCCGCCTTCCTGCGCTGGAACGTGCATAGCGGAAGCGCGTGGATCGACAGCATCACGGCCATCCATGAGCCTGACGGTATCTGGGGAAGCGAGATCGTGGGCCTCACACCCGCCGCCGTGAACGCCTTCCTTTTCAACGCCAATAAGGCGATTCAGCAGGCGGAATCGGACAACAGCATCACCTGCCCGGGCTCCTCGCAATGCGTCTCCGTTGGCGCGGCGATCCAGACCCAAATAAGCAACAGCAGCGAGGCCGGCTACTGGGCGGACTGGCTGCTCGGCCAAACTGGGCTACCGCCGCTCAACTACATGGCGCAGGATATTTACTCGAATACGTGGGATGCCTCGGTGTACGCGTCGCAGGGGCGATGGCTGTGCCAGGCTAGCGCCGGGTCCAGCGATACCGAATGTCCCACGGTGCTGATCCCGTGTACGCCGTCGACAGCCGATACCAACAGTGAATGCCAATGGACCGTGCCTTCGAGCATTACGGCCCAATCCGGCGCGGTGCTGGCATCGGCCGTGGCGGGAACGGTCCGGGCCGGCTCCAGCATCACGGGCAGCAACACCGCCTGCCCGGTGAAATTTTCCAATGGCGCCACGGCAACGGCCAGCATCTCTTCCGGAGTGGTGGGGGGCATCACGATGACCAACGTTGGGGCAGGCTTAACCACCGTCCCCGCCACGTTGACAGTCCCAGGAGGATGCACCGGCGTCGCCGTCAGCCCCGCGGGCGGTGCGACCGTCAACGTCGTATCCGGCACGCTGGCGAACTACGCGGTGGGCGGCGCGCTTACGCTTGCCTCCGGGCTGGCGAACACCGCCCGAGCGGCCGGCATGCCAGTGCGAATCAACGAGACGAACCGGCCGGTATGGGTGGCCTCCGGCTGCGCGCCCACCAATGCCAACGGGGTCTATGATCCGGATTTCGTGGAGTGGCAAAACGACGGCATGGACATCGCCTGGTTTGGCGCGGCCACCGCCTGGGCCGCCGCCAACGGCTACACTTCCATGAGCACGTATAACACCCAGACGCTGAGTTGGTACAATTCCTGGAATATATACCAATGTACGAGCGGCTGTCCCAGCCCGCTTTTCTACGAGGTGCCGTTCTTCGCCGAGGTGGGCTACTCGAGTACGGCGCCGGGCGTCGCGACGCCGGCGCAGAGCCTCTTGGGGGCCTTCTGGCAGCAGCTTTCGAGCGGGAGCTCTGCCTCCCTTCAAGGCCAGGCGTCGCTGCAAGGCGCCTCCCATCTCGGACACTGACCGCCGGTCTGCACTCTGCCTGTCGATCAAGGAAGTCGAGAACAATGTCAAAGCGCGTATGGAGAAGGCCATCGGCGACCTGCAGCACGAAGCGGCCACCATTCGCACCCGCCGCGCTACCTTGAGCCTGCTCGATCACAT
>PMVV01000298.1 GCA_003166475.1 Bryobacterales bacterium
GATTGGTCGGCGGCGCCGTTCCGCCGGGCGGAGCGGGGCAACGATTTCGAGGTGTCGCTGGCGCGGCTTCCCGGCGGCGCCAGCCAGCCCGCCGAGCTTCCCTCGCCTGTCCGCCGATGACGATGTTGTTTTCGCTCTGCATCTTTGCCACTTAGTTTTCCGCTGCTGAAAGCCTTGATTCTTCGGACGAGCCGGCGGGTCCAAGGGGACCGGCACACGTCTCGAAAAACCTGAGGTTATTGAACACCAGTCTCAGGCGGCCTGAGCGGCCGCGGACGAATGTCGAGGGGAAAGGCCCTCTCGAAAATAGATTTAGGCGCCCTGTAGTAGCCTAACCCTACTTTCGAGAGGGCCTGCAGGTGGACAATAGTCGACAACCTGCCTCACGGAGCAAGAGAGGCGGCCTGAGAGGCCGCCGCAGGCCGAGGGCCTGCCCCACGAAATTCGCTACGCCATAACGATAACGGATTCGATGGCTGCGAAGAGTTGCGCGGCTTGCACCGGTTTGGCCACATAGCCATCCATGCCCGCAGCCAGGCACTTCTCGCGGTCCCCCTTCATGGCGTGCGCGGTCATGGCCAGAATCGGGATATGCGCGCCGGTGGACTTTTCGCGGGCGCGGATGGCGGCGGCGGCTTCAAAGCCATCCATCTCGGGCATGGAGACATCCAGTACCACCAGGTCGAACCGCCCGGCGTCCAGCATCTCCAGCGCCTGGCGTCCGTTGCCGGCAACCGCCACGCTGTGGCCGCGGCGTTCCAGGAGCCGGGAGGCCAGCCTCTGGTTGACGGCATTGTCTTCAGCCAGCAGGATGCGCAGGCTGGGAATATCTGGACGCGGCGCGGGGCTGGCGGCCTGGCGCGGCCGGTCCGGCGGGGCTTGGGTTCCGAGCGCCGCGCGGACCGCGTCCAACAGTTGGTCTCGCATGATGGGCTTGGTTAGATACGCCGCGATGCCCAGTTCCCGGCAGCGCGCCGCGTCTCCATTGCGGGCGGAGGAGGTCAGCATCATCACCTTGGTGTGCTGCAAGTCCGTCTGTTTCATCAGCAGCTCGACGAGCGAGAAGCCGTCGAGGTCCGGCATCTGCGCGTCGACCAGAATCAAGCGAAAGGGGCTGGCTGGAGGATCGCACGGGCGGAGCAAGTCCATGGCCTCCGCTCCGCCGGCGACCAGGACCGGCTGCATCCCCCAGCGCTCCAACATGGTTCCCAGAATGCGGCGATTGGTGGCGTTGTCGTCCACCACCAGGGCGCGCATGCCGGCCAAGCGGATCTGTTCGACAGGGGCGATCCCGGCGCAGCCGGCGGCCAGCCCGACCGGCGCGGTGAAATGGAAGCAACTGCCTTTGCCGGGCTGGCTTTCCAACCAGATGCGCCCGCCTATCATGCCGACCAGCCGCGAGGAGATGGTGAGGCCCAGCCCGGTGCCGCCGAACCTGCGCGTCATGGAGCCATCGGCTTGGGAGAAAGCCTCGAAGATGGTCGCCTGTTTTTCCGGCGCGATGCCGATACCGGTGTCGCGGACGGTGACGTGCAGCACGGCCTGCTCCGGCGTGCGGGACTCCACGGCGACCGCCAGCGCCACCTCGCCGGACTCGGTAAACTTGAGGGCGTTGCCCACCAGGTTCACGACGATCTGGCGCAGGCGGCCGGCGTCTGCGACGACTTCCTCCGGCACGCCGGGCTGGATGTCGCAGGTCAGCTCCAGGCCCTTCTGAGCGGCCCGCACGGCCAGCGGGCGGATGGATTGCGCCAGGCATTCGCGCAACGGGAAGACGACCGGATCGAGATCCAGCTTGCCGGCCTCGATCTTGGAAAAATCCAGGACGTCGCCAATGACGCCGAGCAGGGCCTCTCCCGAATTCCGGACCAATTCCAGATACTCGCGCTGCTCGGCGGTGAGTTCGGTATCCAGGGCCAGTTCCGTCATGCCCAGGATGCCGTTCATGGGGGTACGGATTTCATGGCTCATATTCGCCAGGAATTCGCTCTTGGCGCGGTTGGCGTTTTCGGCGGCCTCTTTGGCGGCGCGCAGTTGGGTGATGTCCGTCCCCACGCCCAGGACGTGGCTCACCTTGCCGTTAGGATCGAACAACGGGCACTTGACCAACTGCAGCCAGCGGACATCGCCCGTGGCGGTGGTCAACTTCGCCTCGGCGGTGAACACTTCAAGGGCGCTGTGCATCACTTCCAGGTCTACGCTAGAGAAAGCCTTCGCCTCGGCGGCATCCGGCAAGAGATCCTCGCCGGTCTTTCCGATCAGATCCTGAATGGGTTTGGCATGCGCTTCGGCGAGAGTCCGGTTGACCAGCGTGAAGCGTCCCGTGAGATCTTTCACAAAGATGTAATTGGGGGTGAAATCGATGACCCGCTGCAGGAAGCTCTTTTGCGTTTGCAGGTCCTGGGTGCGCTCGCCGACCAGCCGCGATAATTCGGCGGCGCGCGCGCGCAACTGCCGCGTGTAGAGCCTTTGTCCGGCCAGGGCCGCCAGCAGGAAGGCCACCCCCAACGCGCCGCGAAACCAGGCGGTCTGGTAGAAATGGGGGAGCAGAACGAAGGGCAGCGAGGCGCCTTCCCGGTTCCATACGCCATCGTCGTTGGCGGCGATCACGCGAAAGCGGTAACGGCCGGGCGGCAGGTTGGTATAGTAGGCCGCGCGGCGCGCGTCGGCATCCACCCAGTTGCGGTCATAACCTTCGAGTTGGACCTTGAAGCGCACGCGGGAAGGAACCGACAAGCTCAGGCAGGTGTAATGGAATTCCACTTTGTCGTTGCCGGCGGCGATGCGCAGGTCCGGGACCGGCGCGAGCCTGGCTCCATCGGCCACCACTTCCTCGATGACCACGGGCGGGATGCGGTCGTTGTGCGGCAGGCGCCGCGGGTCGACTACGACAATTCCTTTCTAGGTGGTGAACCAGAGTTTGCCATCCCGGGTGCGGCAGCCGGCGGGCTGCGCGCCCGGGTTGGAAGCTTCGCTGGTCTTCATGCCGTCGGCGGTGTCGTAGTGCACCGCCCGCACGGCGGAGACGCGGCCGTCGCGGAAGTCGTCCAAATCCCGGCGCGGCGCCATGTAGATGCCGTCCGCGGTGCCGATCCAGAGGTTGCCGTCGAGGTCGGGGAGAGCGCGAGTGGTGTAGTAGTCGAAGAGCCCATCCTTCTTGGTGTAATGGGTGACCCGGCCGTTGCGAAGATCGAAGCGGACCAGTCCGGGAGTTCTGCCGCCGAGCCATAGGCTGCCCCGGCGATCTTCGGAGATGGAAGTGACCGGAAAGCCGGCCTGCTGCTGCCACGCGCCATCGGGAGGTTCACCCTTGGCGAATTTAAACAAGCCCTTTACGGTACCAAACCACAGGGTGCCGGATGAGTCGCGATAGATGGTGAACGTGTAGTTGCCCGGCGTGGAGAGCGGCGTCATTTGTCCGCGAACGGTAAAGGGCCGGAGTACGCCGTTGCGGAAACGGAAGGCCATGGTTTCATCGGTGGCCACGATGAGGCCCTCGTCGTCTTCGCCGATGGCTGAAACAAAATGGTGGGCCAGACGTCCGCCGTCGTACTGGGTGAACTTGCCATGCCAGTAACGGGTCAAGCCGACGTTGCCCAGCCACAGGCTGCCGTCCTGGCTCTCCAGCAGGCCATTGCCATACAATTCAGGCATGCCGTCTTTGGCCGTGAGGGCAGTGACGACGCCGTTTTTGATGCGCGCCAGACCGCCGCCGGGGCAAAGCACATAGACGCTGCCGTCCCTGGTTTCCACGGCCAGGTTAGTCTGATCGGCGGGGAGGCCATCCTGGCGGGTGAAAGTGGTGAGCTTGGTCTGCCGGAAACGGTCCAAACCGGCGGCGGTGCCAACCCACAGGCTGCCCTCCAGGTCTTCGTAGAGCGACAGCACTTTGTCGTCGCTGAGGCGATCGGCGGCGGTGAACGACGAAGCTACGCCCGCGGCGAGGCGGACCAGCCCGGCCGCCGTGGTTCCGGCCCACAGGTTGCCGTCATGATCCTGGAGAAGGGCGTTCACTTCGCCCTGGATTACTTGCGGCGCCACGGGCTGCAGCCACGGATTGCGCCGCTCCATCAGGAATAGCCCATTCAAAGCCCCAACCCACAGATGGTCCCGATCCTGCACCAGGACGGTGCTGTTGGACATATTACCGGAAAGCGTGGAGAGGCGGCCTTCTTCGTAAACCATGAGCCCACCGGCATCGGCAACCCAGACGGCGCCCTTCCGATCCTCCAGCAAGCCGTTGATCCAGCCGGTATGTTGTTGAATCAATCGCGGTACGCCATTGTCCGGAATGACATACAGGAAGTCGTCGGAGCCAATCAACACCTGGTGCGCGCGGGATTCAAAGAGCACGCGGGTGTCGCCATCCGGAAGCGGGGCGGGGGGCCGGTAATCGGAAAAAGTCCCTTTGCGGTAGACGAGCGTGCGGGAGATGGAGCGCACCAGGAGGTCGCCGTCGGCGCCCAGGCAGATGGCCTTCACCGGTTCGTCGATGGTGCGGCCGGCGACCGCCGGTTCGACCCGGACGAAGCGAACGCCGTCGAAGCGCACCAGTCCGGCCGAGGTGCGCAGCCAGAGATAGCCGTCGGGGCTGCGGAGGATCTGGTAGACGGCCTCGCCGGGGAGGCCATTCTGCGAGGTCCAGACATCGTGGCCGTATTGGCCGATGTGGAGGGCAGGATCGAGAGCCTGGGCGCTCGCCGCCGCGTACAGAGACAGTGAGAGGAGCGCGCCCGCTCGCAAGTGTGATCGGCCCATAAATTAGCGCCTCGGCTGGGGCACTTTATTTATCGGCTGGAGGCGGATGCGTCATTAGCGGCGGCGATGGCGGGAGGCCGGCGTGGCGCAGACGATCGTTGTTTGTCGTCTGCGCACCATGCTCGAACTCGGCAGGCCACGAAAAACGTACCTGATTCCCGGCATTGTCGACCAGACGGGGCCGTAGCTGCTTCCGAGTTGCTTGGCGAGCAAGAAAGTTCTGGACATTTCGCG
>PMVV01000286.1 GCA_003166475.1 Bryobacterales bacterium
GCGATGCGCCGCAGGAGCTTGTTGAATCCTGTCGCCTGTATGCCATCGTCGGAAACGCCATCGTCGCCGGCCGCGCCGCGAGTGATGGCTCCGTCGCCCACCAGCATGGCGATGCGGTGGCGGCCCTCCAGACCGAGCGAATCCGGTGAGACCTTCTGATAATTGCCAGTCGAGAGCTTATGCAACTCGCCGGAGTTCACTTTCTGCTGCAGGTCGGCGAACATCTGGTCTTCGTAGCGCAACTGGTCGACCAGGCCATCGTGGAGCGCGTCTCTGGCGAGAAACGGTCCTTGATCGATCAGCGCGCGCACGGCGTCGGGGGTCTTCTGGCGGGCCAGCGCGATCCGGCCGATCAGGTTGCCGTAGAGGTCGTCCACGATGCCGGTCATCACCTCTTGGGTTTCCGGACTCATGGACGTGCGCGTGAACATGTCGCCGAAGTCCTTGTACTTGCCGTCATGCTCGACCTGTACATCCACTCCGATCTTATCCAGCGTTTTCTTGAAGTACATCAGCTCGACGCGCATGCCCTTGAGGTTGAGCCAATCGGTAGGGCCGAGATAGATGCGGTCGGCGGCGGAAGCCAGGTAATACTCGCGGGCGCCGGGGGTCTTCAAGAAGGCAAATAGGGGCTTGCCGGATTTCTTGAACCGCTCCAGATCGGCGCGGAATTCTTCGAGCTTGCCCCAGCCCGTGCTGAGCGATTCCGGCTCCAGCACCACTGCTTTGATGCGCGCATCCACGGCGGCCTTGCGCAGCGTCATCCAAATGCCGGTGACCGTGGCAGCCGGGCGCTCCGCAAGCGCGCCGAAGGGGATTTCCACGGGCGGACGTTCGGGGATGTCGCCCGAGAGCTGCAGTTGCAGCACCGAGTTTTGCGCCACGACGGGCGGGCTTTCGCGGAAGGTTCGCGCCAACGCGAAGAAGAGCAGGAGCAGGCCGGCAACACTTAGGACCACGCCGGTGATCAGGCCAAACAGGAACTTCGCCATGGTACTTCCGACGTTAGCACAGGCAGAAGGGGGAAGGCAGAAGGCAGAAGACAGAAGTCAGAAGTCAGAAGTCAGAATCGCCAACATCTGCGTTCCTTCTGACTTCTGGTCTGTGACTCCCCTCCAACCTGCTGATTCCACAGGAGTCTGGCTGTGGGGCGGCGGAACCGGCGCAGCCGGTGGCTGGGCCGACTTCTGACTTCTGACTTCTGTCTTCTCACTTCTGTCTTCTCACTTCTTTACTTCCCCGGATAATACCCTTCGCGCGTCTGGACCGTCACGTTCTTCCGGTTGGCGGTCAGGCTGATAGTGCGGTAACCTGTCTGGGACGCCGGCTGATCCGACGTGTAACCAAGGCTATACTGATTGCGCAACTCTTCCTCGACCTTGCTGTAGATTGCATCGATCGGCAGCTTCTTGGACACTTCGAAGTAGGTCCCGCCGGTCTCCTTTGAGATCCGCCGGAGTATCTTCTTGCCGTCGGGGCGCTCTTCTTGCGGGTATCGTCCACCGCCGCGTCCCATCCCGCCGCCGCGTCCCATCCCGCCGCCACGCCCCATGCCGCGTCCGAAACCCTGGCCCTCGTTCGAAGCGAAGTAGATGGAGTACATCAACGTGTCGGAACGCTGGGCGGCTTCGATGGCCTCGGTAATGGACACTTTGCTGCCCCGGTCGACGCCGTCGGAGAGAATCACGGCCGCTTTGCGGCCTTTCTGCTTCTTCATCAGGTCGTCGCCAGCCGCCAGGTAAACCGCGTCGTAGAGCAAAGTGCCTCCGCTGCTGCGACGTGAGCCGCCTCCACCACCGCGCCCGCCCCCACCGCCCGGATAGCCGCCACCACCACNNAGCAGTTCCACCTGGTGATCGAAGTGGACCACGAACGCCTGGTCTTTGTCTTCGCGCAGCACGTGTTCAAAAAAGGTGTAGCTGGCCGAACGCTCCGCATCGATCACGGTGCGTTGGCTGCGGCTGGTGTCCACCAACAGACCGAGGGTCAGCGGCAGACCTTTTTCGTGGGAGAAATAGCGGATCACCTGCGGCCGCCCGTCTTCCTGCAGGACGAAGTCTTCCTTGCTGAGGTCGGAGACGATATGGCCATCCTTGTCGCGCGCGGTGGCGAACAAATTGACCAGGTTGACATCCGTAGTGAAGGTGGGGTTCTGCTGGTGGGGTGGGGCCGCCGCTGGGGTGCTCTGCTGAGCGATCAGCAGTTTCGCCGCCGGAAACAGGGGCAGCAGCGTGAACAGACGGCGCCTGGAAATGAGGATTTGCATGGCCATGGTTTACGATGCGCGCGCGCGTGGGCAGGTTACACCCGCGTTACCGAGCCGCGACCGTCAGGGAGCGGTTTACGTTCCCGACAGAATCAGCTCAAATCGGCGGTTCACTTCGCGCAGATACGCTTCGCCGCCGCCTTCCAGTTCCACCGTGGCAGTGCCGTGGTATCCGATTTCGCCCAGCGCCTTGTGGACTTCGGGCCAATCGATGTCGCCTTCGCGCAAGGGCACGAATTCGGCCTGCATTTTCCGGAAGCGGAAGTCTTTGATGTGCAGCTTCGCGATGCGCTGGCCAACCGTGCGTATCCAATCCTGGGGATAGCCGGTCAGCACCACGTTGCCTACATCGAAATAGGAGCGCACCCAAGGGCTACGGAAGTCGTCGATATACTTCGCGTATTCGAGCGGGCTGAGCAGGAACTTGTTCCAGACTTCCTCCAGAGCGATGACGACCTTCAACTCCTCGGCCATGGGGATCAGCTTGCGAATCTGCTGTTG
>PMVV01000221.1 GCA_003166475.1 Bryobacterales bacterium
GCACCTCCCAGTGGCTGCTCACGGCATGGCCTGCAGCGAGAGTCGCGTGCATGACGTAAACATGAATTATGAGGCACGCTTCGCCCTGCTCGACCGCATCTCCGTGCAACGCACCCGTCTGGAGCGTTCCTTTACCACTGGCATGCGGGAGTTGGAGCGCCTGCAACTGAAGCGGCAACCCCGGCCCCAGCCGCAGCCCGCGCCCGCCGCAAAGGCCGCGCCGGCGCCGGTTCACCAGCCGGCCCAACCGAATGCACCGCCCCCCACTTATGTGATGTCGGAGAGCGCCGGGGACCAACCGCTCTTCTGCGCCGCCGTCACTCCCGACACCCGTTAGCCGTCCGCCCCCCTGATCTTTGACAACCAGGTAAAAGACCTCAACGGATACGCGACCACTCCCTCTGAACCGCCCCCGAAACACAACTCCGATCCTCAGCCCTCAACCGCAGCCCCCGTCGCGCAGCGTGCGCACACCCACCGGCATCTTTGAATCCAACCATTTGGGCTTTGATCGTTCGAATGGAGGGCGGGTTTCAACCCGCGCGGGGCTTCAGTCCCGCCAAGGCAAGCAAAGTAAGCCTCGCTATCATGGTTATATGCGCATCTTGCCGTTCAGCGGCAAAAGGCGGCGTCGGCAAGACCAGCTTGGCGGCGGCAACGGGCGTGCAACTCGCGCGCCTCGGCTACCGCACCCTCGTCATGAGCGTGGACCCCGCGCACAACCTGCATGATCTGCGCGGAGACGGCAGGAAAGTGCGCTCGGAAGACTCCGCCCATCAATCCAAAATAGGTCCGGCTCAATGCAGGCTGCTTCTCATCTCTTTGGCCCGCGGCGTGCTCATGCGCTTTCATGTCATCCACCATTACAGAGCCACTGGCGACTACCATGGAAGAGCCTCTCGCCCGGCTGGTGGCTTTCGAGCCAACCACGTTTCCGGTGTTGAGCGTCTACCTGAACACTCAGCCGGATCAGCACGGACGCACGCCCGATGCGGCGCCGTATCTTCATCGCGAATTCAAAGCTCTCGCCAGGACCTGGGCCCCGAATTCCCCTGAACGTCACAGTTTCGATCGAGACGTGGAACGGATCGTTTTGTATACCGCGGACAAAATCGACCCCGCCGCAAACGGGGTCGCCATATTCGCGTGTTGGGGCGCGCAAGAATTCTTCGAGGCAATCCAGTTAACCAGCCCTGTCAGCGATAATCTCGTCTACGCCTACAACCAGCCGCATCTGTATCATCTGGCCCATCTCGATGAGCAATACCCGCGCTACGCCGCGGTGCTTACGGATACGAACACGGCGCGGATCTTCGTCTTCGGGCTCGGCCAGGTCATCGGCGCGGAGCAGGTGAAAGGCAAGAGAGTTCATCGGGTTAAGGTCGGTGGATGGTCCCAAGCCCGCTACCAGCGGCGTGTGGGCAACGCGCACCACGAGCACGCCAAAGAGGTCATTGAACGCCTGGCTCAGATTGTCCGTGAAGACAAAGTAAGTCACATCGTGCTTGCCGGAGATCAGGTTATAATTCCGCTCCTCGAAGAACAACTGCCCCAGGAAATGGTTCCCATGGTGGAGGTAATGAAACTCGATATTCATGCTTCCGAGCAGGATGTCCTGGCCGCCACTCTCGAAAAGCTGCAGGAGGAAGAAGCCAAGACTGCCGCGGAAAAGGTGGACCGGCTAATGCAGCACTATCGTGCGCGCGGCTTAGCCGTAGTCGGGCCGCAGGAGACGCTCGAAGCCTTGGCCAACGGACAAGTCGAAGAATTGCTCATCAGCGGCGTGCTCGAGGAGAGCCATCCCCAGCCGGAGGCAGTGCAAGCCATCCTGGCGCCGGAAATCCCCGATGCGGAGGGAGGAACGCAAAGCGAAGAACCGCGGCAGGCGTCCCTGCCCGATCTACTGGTGACTAAAGCCAAGCAAACCGGCGCAACCGTGACGTTTATTGAAGACGCGGCTTTGCTCGAATCGATCGGCGGTGTCGGCGCGTTCCTGCGATGGCGCGCGTAAATTGGCCATTGGTTTGCTCATCAAGTTAGCATGTCCAAGATCACTGAATCTAGCCGCGAACATATCTCCGATGAAAACTTCGCTTTTCCCAAGGAACGTAAAGAACCCATCCATGACGCTGCTCACGTGCGCAACGCAATCGCCCGTTTCAAGCAGGTGGAAGGAGTGACCGACGCTGAACGCGATGCCGCCTGGAAGCGCATCAAATCCGCTGCCAAGAAACACAAAGTCGAGTTAAATGAGCAAGACTGGCGCGAACTTGGCTAAGCTCATGTGGGGCAGGCTCTCAGCCTGCGCGGGGCTCTCAGCCCCGCTCTGTCGCGAGCGAATCTCGCGTTCGGCGCGCAAGGCGTGCCTTGCTATCATAGTCATATGCGCATCTTGCTGTTCAGCGGCAAAGGCGGCGTCGGCAAGACCAGCCTGGCGGCGGCGACGGGCGTGCAACTGGCGCGCCTCGGCTACCGCACCCTGGTCATGAGCGTGGACCCCGCGCACAGCCTGGCCGATTCCTTCGACCTCGAAACCAGCCTCTTCCACGAAAAGACCGGCGACCCTTACCCCATTGCCGACAAGCTGGCCATCCACGAAGTCAACATCCAGAAGGAAATCAAGCGGCATTGGCGGGAAATCTCCGCCTACGTCATCTCCGTGCTGCGCACCACCGGCATCAGCGACGTGGAAGCGGAAGAGTTGGCGATTCTGCCCGGCATGGAAGAGCTCAGCGCCATGATGTGGGTGAACCAGTTCCGGCGTGAGCAGCGCTACGACGTCATCGTGCTCGACTGCGCGCCCACCGCCGAGTCTATGCGCTTCGTCAGCATGCCCACCACGCTCGACTGGTACATGAAGCACATCTTCCCCTTCCAGCGAACCATCCTCAAAGCCGTGCGCCCGCTGGCCAACCGGGTTTCCCCTGTCGAACTGCCTACCGACAGTTACTTCGCCAACATCCAGGACCTCTTCGGCAAGTTGGAGGGCATCGACGATCTGCTCGAAAATCCGCGCATCACCAGCGTGCGCCTGGTCACCAATCCCGAGAAGATGGTGTTGCGCGAGACCCAGCGCGCCTTCGTGTACTTCTCGCTGCACGGCCTGACCGTGGATGGCATCATCGTGAATCGCGTGCTGCCCGAGACCATCAAAGATTCTTTCTTCGCCGAATGGCGCGAGTCGCAGCAGCGCGTCCTGGCGGAGATCGACGCCTACTTCTCTCCCGTGCCCGTAAGGCACGTGCCGCTGTTTACCCACGAGGTGCTGGGCGCCGAGCGCC
>PMVV01000218.1:0-24049 GCA_003166475.1 Bryobacterales bacterium
TCAGCAGCGTCTCCTGGGAAACCTCCTCGGCGTCCTCGCGCTGGCCGCACATCAGCCAACTGTACTGGAAAATCTTGGCGCGGAAGTGCTCCACAAAACGGTCGAACGCCTCCGGTTGGCCGGCCATCAAATCGCGCGCCAGTTGGATTTCGACTTCCTTTTCCAAATAGGGCTCCCGCTATCCGATTGTAGCGGGAACGCGCGTTTCGAGCGCAATCTCGATGGCCGGCGCATGCAGCAGCGTGTTGTGAATCAGGCAGGCTTTCACCGCGCGCAGGACGCCGGCCTCATGCCGCGAGTCGAGATCCGGTACGGTCACTTCGACGCGGAATGCGGCCAGGCGCGCCGGCGCGGCGGCCTTTTCGGCAGTCACACGCACCTCCAAGCCTTCCGTGGCCAAGCCGCGCGTGCGCAGATATTCGGCGGCGTAATAGCCGGCGCACGTGCCGAGCGAGGCCAGCATGAACTCGGGCGGCGTCATGCCGGTGTCTGCACCATGGTTCTCCGCCGGCTGGTCGCATATCACGCGATGGCCGCGCGCGACGGCTTCGAATTTCACGCCGCCCAGATGACTAACGATAACTTCCATATGAATTCCCACTAATTAGTGATGCAGTTTCTGGAAAGTGGTGACATGTCACGCGGGCGCAAATTCTGCATCCTTGAAAATAGGATATCGCCATTTCAGATCCCGATGTGGAAAATACCATTATGTATTTCGCTTCTCGCCGCGCCGATCTGGGCGCAGGAGCAACTCTCGCTAGCGGAAGCCGTGCGGTTGGCCCTGGCGCATAACCAGTCGATCGCCGTCGCCTCGGCAAGCGCCAGCGCCGCGGAGGCGCGCGTCGGCGAAGCCCGCAGCGGACGGTTGCCGAGGCTGAACTATGCCGAATCGTTCGCCCGCAGCGACAATCCCGTGTTTGTCTTTAGTTCGCTGCTCACCCAGCACCAATTCACGACCAACGATTTCCAGCTAGGGCCGCTGAACCGGCCGGATGCGCTCAACAATTTCCAGTCGCGGCTCACGGTGGACGAGATGGTCTACGACGGCGGCCGCACCCGCCAGGCGCTGCGCTCGGCTGAGTTGGCGCATGCGATGTCCGGCGAAGAAGGACGGCTGGCGCGCATGCAAGTGCTCGCCGGCGTCGCCCGTGCATACTATGGCGGTCTGCTCGCCGAAGCGAGCCTGGCCGCGGCGCAGGAGGCCGTGCGCTCGGCGGACGCCGATCTTGAGCGCGCCGAAACGGTACGCGCGGCCGGCATGTCCACGGATGTGGACGTGCTGTCGATCCGCGTACACCGGGCAGAGGTCGAAGAGCAGCGCATTCGCCGCGCGGCCGATCTGGACGTGGCGCGCGCGGCGCTGAACGACGCGTTGGGGTTGCCGCTCGATACCACGCATAGCCTGACCACCAAGCTGGAAGCGCTCCCATTGCCGGATCTTCCGCTCCAGGAATACGAAACCGGAGCGGTGGCTGAACGGCCCGAGGCGCGCGAGGTGAAACTCGCGGCGAGTCTGGCGCAGACGCAAATTGGGGCCGCGCACGGCGCCTTGTTGCCGCAAGTGGGTGTGCGCGCCGCTTTTGAAGCCGATCGCCAGCGCTTCGTCGACCGCGGGGGCGCCAACTGGCTGGCCGCAGTATCGCTCGAATGGAACCTGTTCAATGGCTTCGGCGACCGGGCGCGCATCCAGGCGGCCACCGCGGGGTTGCGCCGCGCGGAAGCCGAGCAGGAGCGGGCCGGGTCCGGCATCCGCCTGGAGGTGCGCCGCGCATATGCCGATCTGCACGCCGCAGGACAGCGTATTGCGGTGGCCCAGGCGGCGGTCGCCGAGGGTGAAGAGAGCCTGCGCATCACGCAAAACCGCTACGCAGCCGGACTCGCCAATGTGACCGATCTGCTGCGCACCGAAACAGCCGTGTTGGAGAGCCGGATGCGGCGTCTGGCGGCAGTGCACGATCAGCGCGTTGCGGCGGTGGGGCTGGAGTTGGCAGCGGGAAAGTTGACGGAAGCATCGGAGGTGCTAGGTGGGAAGTAAAGGGGCTAGGGGCTGGGGGCTAGGGGCTGGGGTCTTGTTCCTCGCCTTGGCCGGGTGCGGGAGTGAGACCCGTAGGAAAGATACGGCGGCCTCGGCGCCTGCGGTCGTAGTGCGGACGATAGCGGCTACGGCAGAGCAGTGGCCGGCCGGATACGAGGCGGTCGGCACGGTGCGGGCGCGGACTGCGGCGGTGATATCGAGCAAGGTGATGGCGACTGTGCTCGAGGTGCGCGTGCAAGCTGGCGACCGGGTACGCGAGGGCGACCCGCTGGTGACGCTCGAGGCCCGCGACCTGGAGGCGAACTATCGGCGTGCGGAAGCCGGACGCGAAGAGGCGCGCAGCGCGCTGGCCGAAGCGGACCAGGCGCTGGCCGGCGCCAAGGCGCAGCTCGATCTGGCGAAGGCAACCTTCGGACGCATGCAGGAATTGTTCGATAAGAAATCCATTTCGAACCAGGAATTCGACGAGGCGACCGCCCGGCGCAAGGCGGCAGAAGCGGCCTACCAGATGGCCGCGGCCAAAGGCGCGCAGGTCCGGGCGAAGATCGCGCAGGCCGAGCAGGAGGTGCAATCTGCCGGGATCGTGCGCGGCTATGCGGAAATCCGCGCGCCGTTCGCGGGGGGCGTGACAGCCAGGACCGCCGAGCCTGGCAGCATGGCCACTCCCGGCGCGCCATTGGTGACCATCGAACGCGAGGGCGCGTACAGGCTGGAAGCGGCCGTGGAGGAATCGCGGGTCAAGTCGATTCACGCCGGGCAGCCGGTTGCGGTGAACCTGGAAGCGCTCGGCCGGACGTTGGACGCGCACGTTTCCGAAATAGTGCCGGCGGTGGACGCCGCCTCGCGCGCTTACACGGTCAAGATCGATTTGCCGGCGCTCGCGCAACTGCGCTCCGGCATGTTTGGACGAGCGGTGTTTTCGAGCGGCGCCCGCAACGTGCTGGCCGCGCCGGCGGCGGCCGTGACCGAGCGCGGCCAACTGCAATCGGTCATGGTAGCCGATGGCGGCTACGCACACACGCGCCTGGTTACGATCGGCCAGAAGTCGGGCGATAAGGTGGAAGTGCTCTCGGGCCTGAGCGCGGGCGAGAAAGTGATCTGCCCGCTGCCGCCGGGATTGGCGGACGGCGCGCGCGTGGAGGACCATCAGTGAGCGGCGTCGGGAACGGGAAGCACCTCGGGCCGGCGGGCCGCTTTGCGCACGCCTGGATCGATTCCAAGCTGACGCCGCTGGTGATCGCCGCTTCGTTGCTGATGGGCGCTTTCGCCGTGTGGAAGCTGCCGCGCGAGGAGGAGCCGCAGATCATCGTCCCCATGATCGACGTGTTCGTCCGCATGCCCGGCGCTTCCGCGCGCGAGGTCGAAGAGCGGGTCACCAAGCCCATGGAAAAACTGCTGTGGGAGGTCCCCGGCGTGGAGTATATCTACTCCACCTCCAGCGCGGGAATGTCCATGGCGGTGGTGCGCTTCCTGGTGGGCCAGGATGAAGAGAAGAGCATCGTGCGGCTCAATCAGAAGCTGTACGCCAACTTCGACCTGATCCCGCCGGGCGCTTCGCAGCCGCTGGTGAAGCCGCGATCTATCGACGACGTGCCCATCCTGGCGCTCACCCTTGCCAGCAAGCGCTATGGCGATTTCGAATTGCGCCGCATCGCCGCGCAGGTCGACGACGCGATCAAACAGGTGCCGGATGTTTCGGCCGTGACTCTCATCGGCGGCCAGCGCCGCGAGATTCGCGTGGAACTGGACGAGGCGCACCTGGCAGCCTATTCGCTCGCACCCATGCAGGTCATCGGCGCACTGGGCGCTTCGAACCAGCGCCTGGATGCAGGCGCTTATGCGAGCGGCAACCGCGAATTGTTGCTCGAGACCGGCGAGTTCCTGCGCAGCGCCGATGATGTGCGCGGCGTGGTGGCGGGTGTGGCGAACGGCAAGCCGGTCTTCGTGCGCGATATCGCCGAGGTCACGGATGGCGGCGAAGAACCCAGCCAGTACGTGCGCTATTCCGCGGGCGGGAGCTTCGACCCGGCGGTGACCATCGCGGTCTCCAAGCGCAAAGGAACCAACGCGGTGGTGGTAGCGGACAACGTGCTGCGGCGGATCGAGCCGTTGAAGGGCAGCGTGATTCCGGCGGACGTGACCGTCGCCATCACCAGGAATTACGGGGACACGGCCGCCGAGAAATCCAACGAACTGCTATGGCACATGCTGATCGCGGTGGTGTCGGTGTGCGTGCTGATCGCCATCACTCTGGGGCTGCGCGAATCGCTCATCGTATTCATCGCCATTCCCGTGACGTTGGCCCTGACGCTGGCGGTCTTCTATTTCTACGGTTACACGCTGAACCGCATCACCCTGTTCGCGCTGATCTTCTCCATCGGCATCCTGGTGGATGACGCCATCGTGGTGCTGGAGAACATCGTGCGGCATTGGCGCATGCCGGCGAATCGCGAGCGCCCGCCGTTCGACGTGGCGGTGGAAGCGGTGAACGAGGTAGGCAATCCCACCATCCTGGCCACGCTGGCGGTGGTGGCTGCGATTCTGCCGATGGCATTCGTGGGCGGTCTGATGGGGCCGTACATGCGGCCCATCCCCATTGGCGCGAGTGCGGCCATGATGTTTTCCCTCATGGTGGCGTTTGTAGTGACGCCGTGGGCCGCAGTGCGGATCCTGAAGCCCAGCGCGGCGCGCGCGCACGGCGAACGGGAAGGTGCGCTAACCCGCCTGTATCGCCGGTTCATGGGCGCGTTGCTCCATCGTGCGCCGCTGCGCTGGGGATTTCTGGCGATGGTGGTGGTGTTGCTGCTCGCCTCGATGTCGCTGGTCTACATCGGATTCGTCAAGGTGAAGATGCTGCCGTTCGACAACAAGAGCGAGTTCCAGGTGATCGTGGACATGCCTACCGGAACCACGCTGGAGCAGACCGCGCGCGTCACCGAAGCGCTGGCGCGCGAGGCGCGGAAGCAGCCGGAAGTGATCGACCTCGAAACCTACGTGGGCACAGCCTCACCCTACAACTTCAACGGCCTGGTGCGGCACTACTATCTGCGGCGCGGCGCCAACATGGCGGACATCCAGGTGAACCTGCTGCCCAAGGGCGACCGGAAACTGCAGAGCCACGAGATCGCCAAGCAAGTGCGGCAGCGTTTGCAGCCGGTGGCGGATGCCTTCGGCGCACGCATCAAGGTGGCGGAAGTGCCGCCGGGGCCGCCGGTGCTGGAAACCCTGGTGGCGGAGATTTACGGCCCGGACCCGCAAGGCCGCCTGCGGGTGGCGCGCGAGGTTCGCGATCTGTTCAAGCGCACGGCCGGCGTGGTGGACGTGGACTGGTACGTGGACGACGATCAGACCAAGTACAAGCTGGTGGTCGATAAAGAGAAGGCTGCGCTGAGCGGCATCTCCGAGGACGACATCGCACGCACGGTGGAGGCGGCTTCGGCCGGATACCAGGCGGGGCTGCTGCACGTGGACTCGGAGAAGGAAGACGTCCCGATTACCGTGCGGCTCGATCGCGCCACGCGCTCGGACTTGGACCGCATGCTGTCGCTGAAGGTGCGCGGCGTGGCGCTGAGCGAACTGGTCCACCAAGATCCGATGACGGCGGACAAGAGTATCTACCACAAGAATCTGATGCCTGTCGTTTACGTGACGGCGGATGTGGCGGGCGCCATCGAAAGTCCCGTCTACGCCATCCTCAAACTGTCGCCGCAGATCAAGGTCGAGCAACTGACCGCGCATCAGCCCACCGAAGATAGCCACTACGCCATGAAATGGGATGGCGAGTGGCATATCACTTACGAAGTGTTTCGCGACCTGGGCCTGGCGTTCGCGGCGGTGTTGATCCTGATTTACGGGCTGGTGGTGGGCTGGTTTCAGTCCTTCTCAACGCCGCTGGTGATCATGGCGGCGATTCCGTTTTCGCTCGTCGGCATTCTGCCGGCGCACGGGCTGCTGCACGCCTTCTTCACGGCCACTTCGATGATCGGATTCATTGCGGGGGCGGGCATCGTGGTGCGGAATTCGATCATCCTGGTGGATTTTGTCGAGCTGCGGCTGGCCGAAGGCATGCCTCTCGAGGCCGCCGTCGTCGATGCCGGCGCGGTCCGCTTTCGTCCCATGATGCTGACCGCCGCGGCCGTGGTAGTGGGGTCCGCGGTGATCCTCTTCGACCCCATTTTTCAGGGACTGGCCATCGCGCTCATGGCTGGTGAAGTCGCTTCCCTGGCTCTCTCGCGCATGACTGTACCGGTTGTTTATTTCGTTGTGAATCGAAAGAAGAAACTGGCATGACTGTCGAACGATATCTCCGCCTGATCGCCGGATTCTTCGTGATGCTCAGTGTGGCTCTGGGCTACTACGTGAACCCGGCGTGGTTTCTGTTCACCGCATTCGTGGGGCTGAACCTGTTTCAGTCGGCCTTCACCAATTGGTGTCCGATGATGTTTTTCCTAAGCAAGCTGGGCGTGCGGCAGGGATAGGTCTGATTCCTGGCGACCGCTCAGTCTTTCCCGAGGTGCAACGAGATCGTACGGTCCGGAATACCCTCCTTGCGCCGAAGTTGGTTTGTGCCCTCCCTAGACGGCGATCGAGGCCACTCTCGATCTGGTGGATGAGGACATTGCGGCTCCAGCCGTGCTACAGCGCGGCCCTCACGTACCACTCCCGCTGGCGGAGGTCTTTCACGAGGTCGAGGATTCTGAGATTATGGCCCCACGGAATTTGTCCAACAACCTGTTGGACAAATGATTCCTCCGGCCAAGCCTCCGCGAACGCTCGCATGTAAAGCAGGTTGGTCCGGGAAAACCCCTTCACGTCCGGGAACTCGCTGTGCAGGTCTGCGGCCAGGCGCTTAATGACTTTGGCGCCCCAGCCGGCCCGGTTCTGGCGATCGACGATATCGCGGCCGAGGTGCCAATAGAGGAGGATGAGTTCGCGGTTGACCCCCACGGCAGCTCGCACCTGGGCGGTGCGAATCCGCTGCTTCAGCTCTCGCAGAAAATCCTCGTAGCCTTCGGGCTGAGCAGGACGACTCATGTATCGAATGGCTTATGCTAACATCCGCCGGAAACGTGAACCAGCCTCGCACCAGCGCAAGGCTATAAAACAGACTGCCTGTCAATAACCACGGCAGCCCGGGTGTGCGACCATGAGAAGAGCAAGGCGCGCTTCGATATCCGTCTTGAAAAAATGGATGCGCTGACCATACATCGGCTGCATTTCGCCTTCACCGTCACATTCCACTACATCTTTCCGCAATTGACCATGGGCCTGGCGCTGCTGCTGGTAGTGCTCAAGACCATGGCGCTGCGGACGGGCGACGAGCACTACAACCGCGCGGCGCGATTCTGGGCGCGCATCTTCGCCATCAACTTCGCCATGGGCGTGGTGACGGGCATTCCCATGGAGTTCCAGTTCGGCACTAACTGGGCGCGTTTTTCGAAGTCGGCCGGCGGCGTGATCGGGCAGACGTTGGCCATGGAAGGCGTGTTTTCGTTTTTCCTGGAATCGAGCTTTCTGGGCCTGTTTTTGTTCGGCGAAAAAAAGTTGGGGCCTAAGCGGCACTGGCTCGCGGGCTTCCTGGTTTTCCTGGGATCGTGGCTTTCCGGATTCTTCATCGTGGCGACCGACGCCTGGATGCAGCATCCCGTGGGCTACGCGCTGGGGCCGCACGGCGAGATCCTGCTGACGAGCTTGTGGGCGTTGCTGGCGAACCCGTGGCTGCTGTGGCAGTATCTGCACAACATGACGGGCGCGGTGGTGACGGCCGCGTTCGCCATGGCGGCGGTGGGCGCGTTCTACCTATTGGTGAAGCGGGAGCAGCGGTATGGGGAGACGTTTGTGAGGGTCGGCGTGATCGCGGGTCTGGCATCGGCGTTTCTCATGTTGTTTCCCACCGGCGACGGGCAAGGCAAGAACGTCGCGTTGCATCAGCCCGCGACGCTGGCCGCCATGGAAGGGCTGTTCGAAACCGAGGCGGGCGCGCCGCTGGCCCTGATCGGGCAGCCGGACGTGGAGAAGCGCCGGCTCGACAATCCTCTGGAAGTGCCGCGCGCGCTAAGCTTTCTCACCTACCAGCGATGGAAGGCGGAGGTGAAAGGCCTGGACGCCTTCCCGCCCGATCGTTGGCCCGATAACATCCCGCTGCTGTATTTCAGCTATCACATCATGGTGGGGCTGGGGACCATTTTTATCGCGGTGATGGCGCTGGCCGCGCTTGAGTTGTGGCGTGGCCGGCTGTTCGCCGAGCGCAAGGTGTTGTGGCTGCTGATGCTGTCGGCGCCGTTTCCATATATCGCCAACACGGCGGGCTGGATCACGGCGGAAGCCGGCCGGCAGCCGTGGTTGATCTATGGGCTGATGCGCACCCCCGAAGGCGTGTCGCCACATGTTTCCGCGGGCAACGCGCTGTTCACCCTGATCGGATTCATGGGCATGTACGCAGTGCTGGCCATGCTGTTCCTGCTGCTGGTTTACCGCGAGATCGAGCACGGGCCGGAGGCGGTGTGATGGGTACCGTCTGGTTCATACTGGTCGCCCTGATGATCGCCGTGTACGTGGTGCTGGACGGATTCGACCTGGGCGCGGGCATCGTCCAGCTTCTGGTGGCGCGCACGGATCGCGAGCGGCGGCAGGTGTTGCGCTCCATCGGTCCGGTGTGGGATGGCAATGAAGTATGGCTGCTGGCCGGCGGCGGCACGCTGTACTTCGCGTTTCCGGAGTTGTACGCATCCAGCTTCAGCGGCTTCTATCTGCCGCTGATGATGGTGCTCTGGCTGCTGATCCTGCGCGGCATTTCGATCGAATTTCGCAATCACATCGACAGCCTGGTGTGGAAGCCCTTCTGGGACGTGGTGTTCGGCGGAGCGAGCGCGCTGCTGGCCATCTTCTTCGGTGCGGCGCTGGGCAACGTGGTGCGCGGCGTGCCGCTCGATGGGGCCAACGAGTTCTTCCTGCCGCTGTGGACCAATTTCGGCATCGGGCGCGACGTGGGCATTCTGGACTGGTACACCGTGCTGGTGGCGGTGGCGGCGTTCGCGACGTTGATGGTGCACGGCGCTCTATGGGTGGCGCTGAAGGCGGATGGCGAGTTGGAGCAACGCGCGCGCAAGGTGGCGCAGGCCGGCTGGTGGAGCTTGCTGCCGCTCATCGTGGCGATCACCTGGTCGAGCTTCGCGATCCAGCCGCGGCTCGGCGCGAGCTTCGGTGCGCGGCCCTGGGGCTACCTGTTTCCGTTGCTGGCGGTGGCCGGGCTGATCGGCATGCGCGCGACCGCCCGCCAGAGTCTCGCGCCGTTCTTGTGCTCGTCGCTGTTCATCGCGGAGATGCTGACCAGCGCGGCGTTCGGGCTGTATCCTTATGTGCTGCCGTCGAACACGGATCCGCGGCTCGGGCTGACGGTCTACAATGCAGCCGCCGCGCCGTATGGGTTGAAGGTGGGCTTGGCGTGGTTCATTCCGGGGATGCTGCTCACGACGGGCTACTTCGTGTATACGTACAGGAGCTTTGCGGGGAAGGTGTCGCTGGAAGAGGAAGGGCACTGAGTCAGTCGACGTATTCCGCCGCCAGACGTTCTGCAACAACGATCAGATCGGCGAAGGCTCTCGCCTCGAATACCGATCTTGCCCCGGCGTTCCGCATGATATCCGGCAAACCTCGACGCAGCCCCCGATAAATGGCAGCCATTTGCTTCACCGTCGGTTGGTGGACTGCCAGGACGAGGGCATTGCAGATCTCGCGGAAAACGCCGGCTGGCGTGCCATCGTGAACGTACACATCTGTGCCGCTCAGGTCGCTGAGCGATTTGCCGGCTCTCCAACTGCGCGATTCAAAGACACACCAGGTATGGGTTGGCTCGCGAAACTTTTGCCATGCGACGGCCAAGCCAAGTTCGAATGGCATGTTGAAGCGAGGCGTCGCGGGCCGTTTCCGATTCAGCTCGACACGGGACAGATCGTGGAAGGAATAGCGGCAACCGCCGATCAGATCGAGAATTCGATCAAGCCGGCGCTGGCCGCCAGGAATCTGGAGTGTCGCTCTTGGCTCCAATCGAAAAGCACGTAGACCGGCGATATACGCCAGGTAGAGAGACTCGAAGCCTTGGTCATACGGTATGTTGAGGAATACTCCGTATTCTTCAGCGGCCAGCGGTTGTCTTCGGTCGTTTGTGAGCACTCTGTTTGCCGGCGCGCTTTGATTGGCGCGGCGCCTCCGATTCAATCACATCGGCGACGATGACCATCAGTTCCTTCAAGCGGCGCTTGGACACGCCCGCTCTCTTTGCGACCTCCTCGATGGGAAGTCGTGGATGCGAAATGTAGATTTTGGGCTTCATGCGGTGTCCCTACCCGATTGTTGCACACCATCCGCCGGGGGAGAAGCTGTTACGCTGAGACGTGCGCGGCTGGTCCCATTTGCCAAGTGATCGCCTCCTGGCTGACGTGTCTCTCTGGTCCGCGGACCTGGGCAACCTCGAAACGGCCGTACGCCGCCTCTCACCCTGGGCCGATTCCTTCCATCTGGATGCGGCCGACGGCCACTTCGTTCCCAGCCTGCTCTTCTTCCCCGATCTCATTCGCGCGATCCGCCCGCACACCGTGGTTCCCTTTCACGTGCACCTGATGGCCGAGTATCCGTCGTTGCTCGCCGGCGAGTTCCTGGACGCCGGAGCGGATCTGCTCACGGTGCACGCAGAGAACGGCGAGCGCGAAGCCGGCGCGGCCATCGAACAAGCGCTCCGCCGGGGATGCGGCGCGGGAGTGGCATTGAAGCTCGAAACACCCGTGCGCGCCGTGCTGCCGTATCTCGATGCGGTCGAGGTTATGATCCTGTTGGGCACGGAGGTGGGGGTGAAAGGACGCGGCCTTGCGCCGCAGGCATGCGACCGCCTACGAGAGGCGCGCGGCCTGCTGCGGGAGCATGCCAAGCGCCAAGTGCGTTTGGTGGCCGACGGCGGCATCCGCGCGCATACCGTGGGCGAACTGTGCGCGGCAGGCGCCGACGCAATCGTGCCAGGCTCACTGGTCTTCCAATCCGCAAACTTGGAATCTACGTTTCGCCGGCTCCGCAGTCACTCGGTCCCGACTGTCGTATAAGGGACCCAGACTTCCATGCGGGATGGCTCCCGATTGGCCCACGCATAGTAAGGAATGAAGGTCAACGCCACAACGGTGCCAGGGCGTTCGAACTGCTCTCTGAACGGCCGGTACAGCGGCTCGCTCGAGAACGGCCGGTCCACCACGCTCCCCCGGTGTTTGAGCACCATAATGCCGCCCAGCAAATCCGGCTGAAAAGCGCTGACGAAGCCTGTTCCGTCGTCGAGCAGGGCGGCATCAAACAGATTGAATCCGGGCTGATCGGGTTGCTCCAGGCAATAGACCAGCGGTCCGCACTCCAGCGCCACGCGGCCGGCGTCTTCGCGCACCAGGGGATTGGCGCGCACCAGCCGCGGTTTCATTTCGAACTCGATATGCATCTTGTCGCCGGGCTTCCACCGGCGATGAATCTCGAAATATTCGCCAGCCTTGGGCGTGTCTTGCCGGGTAGAAAAAGGCGCGGGAACCTTGACCCCAACGGTGGTTCCATCCGACCAAGCCGGGATGCGCACGAACAGGCTGAACTCGGCCGCATGCGCCGGATCGACCGTCAGATCCACCGCGCCTTTCCACGGGTATTCGGTTTGCTGCGCAATGCGGATGCCTGTGCCGTTCTCCAAATGCCAATCCAGCGTGGAGGTGTGGAACAGATTCACATACACCCCTTTCGGGCCGGTGCTGTACAGATAACCGGGCAGCGACGCCAAAATGCGCTCCAGATTCGGCGGGCAGCAGGTGGTGTCATACCACTCGTTGCGAATCTTCTCGCCCGACGATTCCAGCGGATTGCGGTAGCAATAGAGCGTGCCCGAAAGCGACATGCCCGAGTTGATCCCGTTGTACAGCGCGCGCTCCATCACGTCGGCGAAGCGCGATTCGCCCAGCGCCAGCAGCATGCGCCAGTTCCACATCATGTTGCCGATGGCGGCGCAACTTTCGCCGTAGGCCTGCGCGTTGGGCAATTCGTAGGCTTCGCCGAACGCCTCGCCGGCCTCGCGCGATCCCACGCCGCCGGTGATGTACATCTTACCGTTCACCAGGTCGCGCCACAGCGTTTCGAGCGTTTTCAGATAAGCGGGGTCGCCGGTCTCCATGTAGTAATCCGTGGCCCCGCTCGAAGCGTACATGGCGCGCACGGCGTGGCCCTCGAACTCCGTGCGCGAAGTGAACGGCTTGCCGCTAAACAGGTACGTGATCTGGTCTGCAGTGAGGTGCAGGCGCTCGCGCTCCACGCCCGAGAGCAGATAGCCGGCGAAATCCAGATAGCGGCGGTCGCCAGTCGTTCGGTACAACTCGACCAGCGCCATCTCGAATTCCGGATGTCCGGTGAGCGCCGGCCGCTTCTGCGGACCGAAGTTCTCCACCATGTAATTGGCGAAGCGGATGCCGCCATCGAGCAGCTTGCGGTCGCCGGTGGCGCGGTAATAGGCGATAGCGGCCTGGATCAAGTGGCCTATGCAGTAAAGCTCGTGAGAGCGGTACATTTCGGTGAAGCGTTTGGGCGTGCGCTCCTCGGTCCAATAAGTGTTCAGGTAGCCGCTGGGTTCCTGCGCCGCCAGGATGATGCCGGTGAGCCGGTCGAACTCGGCTCGGAGTTTCGGTTGGTCGCCGGACTGCAGCACAAATGCCACGGCCTCCATCCATTTGTAGAGATCGGAATCGGTATAGAGCGGGCCGCGCCGCGGCACGTCCTTCTTGCCCTCCAGGCGCAGGAAGTTAGCCACCACGCCGTGCTGCTCCAATTCCGCAAGCAGCGTGGGGATGCTCTTCTCCACATTGGTAGCGCGGCGGGCGCTCCAGAAGCCGTCGCCCATTTTCACCGCGTGGATGGGCACCGCGTGCAGCTTGGCGTATGGCGAGTGAGCGACCGAGACGACGCCTTCGGATTGCCAGTCGCCATCGGCGGCGAGCAGCAGGGAAGCGGCCAGCAGAAACAGCGATGCGATCCGCGAATGCCTCATGGCACCAGCTTAGCGAATTGCAGGAATGCGGCCAGCGCCGTGCCGGCCACCCGCGCGTGCGAGCCTTTGCCGCCGAGATCGTGCCCCGCGCCTTCGATGGCGACGATCTCGTGCGGTCCGGCGATCAGTGCGAGCGCGGCGCGCATCTCCTCGATGGAGCCGAACGGGTCGCGCGTGCCATGCACGAATAACGCGGGCGTCGAGAGCTTCGGGAAATGTGCGGTCCGCAGATCGGCGGGACGCCGCGGCGGATGCAGCGGATACGAGAGCAGCAGCAGGCCCGCCGCGAGATCAGGCTCCTCCGCCGCCAGCATGCTGGATTGCCGGCCGCCGTAGGAATGGCCGCCGAGAAACACCTTGCCTGGGAGGCGGTTGCGCAGGAACAGAACCGCCCGCGCGAGACCGGCGCGATCCTGGGCCGCCATCGCCGGGAAGGGCGGCCCGTGTGGACGCGCCTGGCGAAACGCCAGATCGCAGCGGAGCACCGTGATGCCCGCCGCGCAGAAGGCGTCCGCTATGGCGACCAGCAGCGGCGCGCGGGCGTTCGATCCGGCGCCATGAGTCAAGACCAAGCCGTGACCGATGGGCGCATCGGGCGTGTGCAGGAATCCGCTTTCGAAGGGCGTAACGGCTTGCATAACATACACACTAACAACTTGATCGGAATCGGCGCCTGCACCCCACCCGCTGGACATCCGCCGCGCCGCCGCGCATACTTTAATCGATGGCAGATGCCGCCGACTACGGTGAGCTACTCCGTCAGCTTCGGGAAGATATCGCCTACCGCCGGCTGGATAGCGGCATGCGATGCCTGGAAGCCAACCGCAGCCTGATCGGATCGCTCGCCCCAACACGCAAAAGCGCCGGCGTCCTGTTAGGATACCTGGCGCAGTGGGTGGATATCGGGTTTGAAGGCCCACAACTCATCAAGCGCCTGTTGCCGCGCTTCCCAAAAGATTCCCGCGCCGCCCTGCCCTTGCTCGACTACCTGCATTTGCGCATGGCCGAAGGCCTGGTCGCCATGGTGGAGGAAAACTTCGAGCGGGCCATCGGGCATTTCGCGTTCGTCGAGTCGGTCGAGGAGGAAGTGCGCGATCGCGAGTTGCTGGCCATCTCGAATTTCTGGATCGGGCGGTGCCTGCGCAGCCAGGGCCGCTACGACGATGCCCTCAGCTACACGGTGAAGGCGCGCGAGTTGGCCCAGGAGTTGGGTTACGGCCAGATGGCCGCCGTCATGCAAGTGCTGGAAAGCTGGCTGGCGTTTCAGAAAGGAAAGCTGCAGGAGGCGGCGCGCACGCTGCAGGAGGCCGAGGCCGCACTCAGCCAGACGGACGACTGGGTCAACCGCGGCAACATCCAGTCCGCCTACGGCAGAATCGCGCGCCGCGAGGCGCGTTACGAGCGCGCGCTGGAGTACTTCGAGAAGGCCATGGAAGAGTACGCCAAGCGCAATCCGCGGCATCCCAACCTGGCACGGTCGCTGGTGAATATGGCTTCCGCCGAGCGGCTCATGCGCCTGCAACTGCGCAAGAAAATGGATGCTGCCGCGGCCAGCCGCAAAGCCTCCGGCGGACGGGAGGCGGCCGCCGCCGCGGATACAGCCAACACCATGGCCGAGGCCCGCAGGCAATTCGCGCGGTTGCGCGAGAAGGCGGTCGAGCAACTGCAGGCCGCCGGCGCCATCTACCAGGGCCAGGGCAATCACCGCGGCATGGGCGCGGTCCACATCCTGCGCGGCTTTCTGTGCCTGGATTCGGGCGAACTGGATAGCGCCGGATCGGAAGCTGCGGAAGCCTTCCGGCACGGCGAGCAAAAGGCCGATTACATCCTGATGGCGCGGGCGCGCATCCTCCAATCGATCGTGGAGAATTCCAAATTCGACGAGCAGATCGAAGAGGCTTCCGGCGCCAACCCGCATGCGCAACTCGCGCACGATTTCGCCCGCGACGCCGTGGAATTCGCCAAGCATACGCAGAACCGCCGTCTGCTGGCGCGCGCCCACGTGTGCCAGGGCATGACCTTCGCCAACGATTTCTTCGACAACGTGGAAGCCGCCCGTCAGAGTTGCGACGCGGCGGCGGCCCTGCTGAAGCCGCAGGGGCCGGACTATATCTGGGACGACCTGCAAGAGCTGAAGGCCCGCATTTTGCGCCGGGGTCCGGTCGATACGGTGCTGCGCGAGTGGTCGCAGGGGCTGGTCGGCGATAAGACCTTCCAGCAGATCACCGAAGACTTCGCGCACATCATCATTCCCAAGGTCTGGGAGCGCGAAGAACGCAAGGTCTCGCGCGTGGCTGCGCGCCTCTCCATCTCGCCCAAGAAGGTGCGCCGCATCCTCCGCGCCGCCGGTCTTTTGGGCTGACGGAAACCGCTCCCTGACGGTCGCGGCTCGGCAGCGGTCGCGGCTCGGTAAACCTAGCGAAATCAAATGCGGCTATTGCCGAGCCGCGACCGTAAGGGAGCGATTTCTCCAGAGGAATCGCGAATTTTCCCGGGCTTTCAGAGATAATAGAGCTTAAGGTCCGATTCAATTGCCCAGACGACTCGCGCAAAAACTGATCCTTTCTCTGACGCTCATTGTCGTCGTGATTAGCGCCATCTCCGGCCTGATCACGGTGAAAACCGAGCAGCAGCACCTGTTGAACGCCATGGTCACGGGCGCCGACCAGCTTTCGAAAAGCATCACCAGCGCGACCTGGCACGCCATGCTGGACGACCATCGCGAGACGGCCTACGAAGTGATGCAGACCATCGGGAGCAGGCAGGGCATCGACCGCATTCGCATGTTCAACCGGACGGGCCGTCTGGTGTTTTCGACGGCGCCCGCGGACTCCGGCAGGGGCGCGGACCCGCGCGAGAAGACCATCGTTTCAAGCAGCGTCAGCATCTTTAGCGGACGCGACGGCCGGCGCAACCTGGCCATGGTCACGCCGATCCCCAACGAAGCGGCATGCAGCCAGGCGGCCTGCCACGCGCACCCGGCCGCGGTGAAAGTTCTGGGGGTGCTGGACTTGTCGCTCAACCTGGATTCGGCGGACCGCGAGATCGCCCAGGTGAAGCTGGGGGTCTTCGCCGTGACCGGCATCGAGATTCTCCTGATCGGCATCTTCATCTTCTTTTTCACCCAGCGTTTCGTAGGCGTGCCGATCCAGCAATTGATCGCGGGCACCAAGGCGGTCAGCGCCATGGAACTGGATAAGCCGATCGACATCGTCCACACCAGTGAGGAACTGGACCACCTGGCGCGGTCGTTCAACACCATGCGCGAGCGGCTGCGGCTGGCCATGGACGAGATCAACCAGTTCACCGCGAAGCTGGAGACCAAGGTCGCCGAGCGCACCGAAGAACTGCGCGCCGCGCACCAGAAGCTGCGGCAAACCGATCGCCTGGCGTCTCTAGGCCACCTGGCGGCGAGCGTGGCGCACGAAATCAACAATCCGGTCTCCGGCGTGCTGAATCTCGGGATGCTGATGCAGCGAATTCTGAAGGACGATGGCATCCCGCCGGAGAGGATACCGGAATTCCGGAAATATCTTTCGCAAGTGGTGCAGGAGACCTCGCGCGTGGGCCGGATCGTTTCGGACCTGCTGTCGTTTTCACGGCGGTCCAAGCCGCAGCGGGCCGAGGCGGATCTGAATCGCATCGTGAAGACCACTTTGTCGCTGGCTTCGCACAAACTGAAACTGGGGAACGTGACCGTGAATACGGATCTGGCCGACGATCTTCCGGCGGTTCGGTGCGATAGCTCCCAGATCCAGCAGGTGGTGTTGAACCTGGTGTTGAACGGGGCGGAGGCTACGCATTCGCGCGAGGAGCGGCGGTTGACGGTGCGCACCCGGCGAGTGCAGAACGGCGCGGCAGTGGCGCTGGCGGTCGAGGACAATGGCGAAGGCGTGCGGGCCGAGAATCTGAGCCGGATCTTCGATCCGTTCTTCACCACCAAGCCGGAGGGCAAGGGAGTGGGGTTGGGACTGGCGGTCTCGTACGGGATCGTGGAAGCGCATGGCGGCGATATCGCGGTGACCAGCAAGCCGGGCGA
The DNA here is from genome assembly GCA_003166475.1 of Bryobacterales bacterium. Classification (GTDB taxonomy): domain Bacteria; phylum Acidobacteriota; class Terriglobia; order Bryobacterales; family Bryobacteraceae; genus Bog-159. The sequence goes on from PMVV01000218.1 coordinate 17,131, forward strand.
AGGGGCGACCTTCACCGTGACGTTGCCGGTATCGGGCAACGCGGAGGAGCCGGTGCTAGCGGCGGCGGGAGCGGAACGGGCATGAAGACGCGTTGGGAGATTCTGACGGTGGACGACGAGGAGGTCATGTGCGAGTCGCTGGCCGCCTGGTTGCGCGAGGACGGCTATGCGGTGGATACGGCATCCTCCGGCAGGGAGGCCATTGAGAAGGCCGCCGCCAAGGACTACGCGATCTACTTCATCGACCTGAAGATGCCGGGCGGCATGGACGGCATCGAGACCATGATGGAGATCCGGCGCATGCATGCGGATGCGTCGATCATCATCATTACGGCCTATGCCACGGTGGATACGGCGATCACCGCCATGAAGGAAGGCGCGCAGGAATATATCGTTAAGCCGTGCAACCCGGAGGAGATCTCGCTGCTGGTGGAGCGCATCATCAAGGTCAAGAATCTGCAACGCGAGAATACCATCCTGCGCAAGAAACTGAGCCGCCAATACCGCTACGGCGACATCATCAGCAAGAACGCGCGCATGCGGGAGATTCTGGACCTGGCGCGCGAGGTAGCCAGCCTGCGCAGCACGGTGCTGATCCGCGGCGAGAGCGGCACGGGAAAGGAACTGATCGCGCGCGCCATTCACAATTCGGGCGAACGCGCGGCCAAACCCTTCGTAGCAGTATCGTGCGCGGCACTGGCGGAGACGCTGCTCGAATCCGAATTGTTCGGGCATGAGAAGGGATCGTTCACCGGCGCGGTGTCGCAGAAGAAGGGCAAGTTCGAGCTGGCCGATTGCGGCACGATTTTCCTGGATGAAATCGGCGACATCTCGCCGAAGCTGCAAGCCGATCTGCTGCGCGTGCTGCAGGAGCGCTGCTTCTATCGCGTGGGCGGCTCGGAGGAAGTGCGCGTGGATGTGCGGGTGATAGCGGCCACCAATCGCGATTTGCAGCAGGCCGTGGAAGACCGCGAGTTCCGCGACGATTTGTATTACCGGCTGAACGTGATCGAGATCCGGCTGCCGCCGTTGCGTGAGCGGCGCGACGATATTCCGCTGCTGGCTAGCGATTTCCTGGAGCGGTTGTCGCACGAGCTGGGCAAGGCCGTGGCGGAGATTTCCGCGGGCGCGTTGAAGCTGCTGATGGACTACGACTGGCCGGGCAACGTGCGGGAGTTGGAGAACGCCGTGGAGCGGGCCATCGTGACGGCCAAGGCGCGGGTGTTGACGGAGGACGATTTCGGATTCCTGTCGCGCAAGATGGAGTCGGGCGGCAACGGGCGTGTTCCGGTGAATGTGACGCTGCAGGAACTGGAGCGGCAGGCTATCGCGGCGGCGATTCAGCGGACTAGCGGGAACATCAAAGAGGCCGCGGCGGCGTTGGGGATCGACCGGTCGACGTTGTACGAGAAGATCAAGCGATACGACATCCCGCGGATGTGGCGGAATTAGGGTTAACTAAACGTATTGTGAGATTCTCGGGATTCCAGGAGTACGATAACCGGTGAGGTATAGCAGTGAAGAGAATTCCGCTCCTCACCGTCCGAACGATTTCCAGCAAAGGAAAACAACGAGGCGGCGGTTAGGGCTGGGAGAAGCCATATGAAAACTTTAACGAAGATCCTCGCGGGAATCGCGTTGTCGATCTCCGTCGCTGCGCCCCCTGTTGTGGGAAGCTCAATGGATGCGGAGGGTACCCTTTCAAAATACAGAGATAAGTTTGTCGTGGTCATGGATGAAGGGCTCTCAATCGGCTCCCAGCCTGGCGTGATCCATCGTGGGGGCTGGTCGCTCAACCCTGATATTGGCTGTTTCAATATTGTGGTCGATTCTAGGCGAGGACTTGTCCAGGGAGTAGTGCCTCGAACGCCGGGTGAAACGGATTGCGCTGTGGATTCCCTGCGTAAAGGAGAAGTTCTGAAGGTTCTCCGTGTCGGTTTCCATTTTGGTTATCTATCGCTCGATCTGCAGAGTCTTTCGCCGCACTCCGTTACCCGCGGCCTGGGAGGATTCGCACATCAAAGTCTTGAAGTCGGAGAAGTACATATTGCAATCCGCGCCGGTGACAAAGGGAAAGATCTGGACGCTGCCGATGCTCTTGCTGCACGCTGGTTTAAACCTGCGACATCCCCCGATGCGACGGCTCCAGAATTGGGCAATACGGCTTCGGGCGTCTTGTGAGCCAGGTAAAAACTGGAATGTCGTTTACAGAAGTCGAACGGGCTTTGGGCGTTCCGCAGACGCGTGTCGATCTCGGCGAAAAGGTCCTGTACAAATATAAGGACATGATGGTTGAATTCCGCGATGGCAAGGTAGCGGACGTCCGCTGAGAGGCCTTTCTGATGGTCACCAAGCGGTTTGAATTGGAACTCGCAACCGAAATCCCAGTTCTTTTCGCCTATATAGGATGGACCCGGAACTATGACGGCACCGAACCGCCGCGCGGTAGAATGGCCTACCTAAGGGCTCACCCCGAAGACCTGGACGTCTCCGAGACAAGCGCGTTCCTGAGGGAGAAACAGACTTTTAGATGCGGCATTGGAAGAGGCGCAGCACCTCGCCGAGTCCATGTGGTTTTCGTTGCGTTGGACCCTGACTCGAAGGAGGTCAAAGTGGTTGGCGTATACGCGGGAGCCACAACGGAGCCAGACGACGACTGGGCTTATGCACACACGCGGGCTGCCGTCCTAGTCCCGCCTAACCGGAGACCTTTGCTGCCGGGCGGGTGGGTAGGCCAAGGAGTCCGGCGATGGGCACGGCACCCAACCGCGAATACTCATCCGAGGTTATTTTCCTTTTTTAATCGGCTTCGGCGCGACTTGCCAAAGCTGGTTCGCGATGGCTCCGATGGTCGTTCCGCTAGCCGAGAGACCGACCAAACCTATTGGGACATTTCAGCGGTAGAGGGAAAACTCCGAAGATCGCTTGTGGCACATCGCTATCGTGAGGCATCCTTACGAGACGCGAAGATCAGGCAAGCCCTGAAAGACAGCCGCGGTCGGCTGATCTGCGAAGTTCCTGGGTGCGCGTTTGACTTCTATCGAAGGTACGGCGAGATCGGTTCCGGCTACGCCCAGGTCCACCACTTGACGCCGCTCTCGCGCTTTGGAAAGAAGGGCACGAAGACCACTCTCGACGCCCTTGCCGTAGTCTGTGCAAACTGCCACGCGATGATCCACCGGGGCGGTCAATGCAGGGAGATGGCGGCGCTGATTCCCAAAAGGGCCAGAATTCGGGCGTAGGACCGCTGCTGGTCCGGCGACGCTGGTACGGGTGATGCCGCACCTCGACAAGGCGGGAGACCCTTTACCGCCTGAACAAAAGCTCGAACTCTGTCGCGTTGGCATAGTCGCGGAGGACGGCCTTGCCGGTCGCCACGTCGCCCTTGATGACGCACTCGACAGCTTCGCGCAGAAGTGCTTGACGGAAATCCGGGTCACTCTGCACCCGCGCGCGGATGGTCTCCTTAAAGTCGTGGGTTAGGGGCATTATCGAATCCAAAGGGTCATTGTTCCCTGCCGGGCTCTTTACCACCGAACAGCGAGACAAGAAAAGCTTGGGCAACGCTCTCGTTTCGTATCGCGCGCCAGCTTCTGAACGCGTTGGCAACGGACTCAATCTCGGCCAGCACATCTGTGCGCGCCCACACGCGGGAATTGTCATAGTCCGCCGCATGCCGATTATTCTGCGCCTCGACGAAAGTCTGCGCGACCCTGTGCAGGTGTTGGGCAGCGGTCAACTCGGAGCCGGCCCGCGGGTTCGTCTTATAGTATCCGGTCAGCTCGCCCATCTTCTTCCGGCATGCGCTCTTCATTTTTCCGTGCTCGAAGACGCGGGCGAGCACATCTCGATATTCGACCCGTTTCCAGTTCAGCGTCGCCTCGGAAATGAGGAGATGAAACAGCGCGTAATAGGCTGTCGAAACCGCACGCCGCAGGCTTGCTTGCCGCGGCTCTTTACGCTCGCGATTGGCCAGATGCTGGGCCTGCTCCAGCAAATCGTCGGCAAAGGCCATGGTTCACGCCCAAGCCTTCTCTTTTAGAGCTGCTTGTTCGGATTCGCTCCTGAACTCGAAATAAGGGAGCAGTCCCCACTCTTCGGCGGGTTCGAGTGTCTGTACGATTCGATCTCTAACGCGATTGGTGACCTGCAACAGCCCACGCCTCTTGCTGGCGCGGTCCGAAAGCAGGACGCGAAAGAAGATCGCGTCGTCGCCGGTCCAGTCCTCGCCAAGCGTGTAGCGCACGCGGACCACATCCGGCCCGAGCGTGCTCACTATCTCCTGTATGGCCGCGTCGAGGGCGGCTCGCTGTGCGACTCCGCGTGGTATGTACACGACTCTATTATCACCCGGATGACGGTTCAAACAAACCGAGAGATGCAGAGGCTAGCAGCCGAACTCGCGCTCCGAGCCTTCCTGCATTTCGTCGGCCGGGGCTTCCTTCATAAGCATCCCTTTCCATCGAGAAGGCCTTTTGGTCGCTGTCATCGAGATTCACGTTTTCGATGGTGAGGCGCTTTGACATGGGCAAGTCTCTAGCTCGGCCAGTTCCCAGCTTAGAGGGAAACGAAAACACGGAACCACAGATGGACACTGATGCACACGGATAAGACCCGTTCTTATCTGTGTGCATCTGTATCCATCTGTGGTTGCTTTCTCTTAAGGCTGCAGGAAGATCTCGGAGCAGACCGCGTCCCAGTCGGCGTCGGGGTAGCTTGCGGCGATGTCGTCCACAGGCACGCCGCCGTCGGCCATGGTGGGGGCCTGGCCGGCGGGGGCCAGCGCGGATTGCAGCCGCTCCATCTCGCGCGCGATCCAGGGGCGGATCTCGGCGCCGCGCAGCAGCGGGCGCGCATCCAACTGGCCGCCGTCCGGTTTCACTTTCAGATACCAGCCGTTCTGCGAGTCACTCGTGGCGACTACCTCGCCATCCAGCGGCGAGAGAATGCGCACATCCGCGCCACGCTTGCGCACGTGCCAAGCTGCGCCGTTGGTTTGTATATGGCTGCCGACGGCGGGTAGTTCGATGGCGTCTGGCTCGGCGACCAGGCGCGCGCCCAGCGCGTCGAGTCCCACGGTGACCGTGCCATCCGGCTGGGGATGCGCCCAGGCGTGGCCGCGATGGTAGTAGCGGTCGAGCGGGAACTCCAGGCCGAAGATTTCGCCTTGATGGGCCTCCCGCGATAGCGGCGCCGCGTCGGGCGGCCGCTCGGCGACCAGGGCGGCATGCGTCTGGCACTCGCGGCAATCGAAGGCTTTGTCGCAGGTGCGGTGCGCGAACTCGCCGGTGAACTCGTGGCGGCAGACGCGTTCGCGCGCGGGCAGATCCGGGAAGGTGGCCTGCCAGCAGATGGCTTCGGCGCGGCGCACGCGGAAATCCTGCGCGGCGCGGAAGAGGGACAACGCAACAGTGGCGGACAGCACCGCCAGGACTGTGTAGAAGAGGCCTAGAAAAATAACGTGGCTTAACATGATAGGTCCTTTTCCTGCGGGAAGAGCGTCAGGTAGCGGAATGAGAACGAGTAGAGCAGAACGCCGTAAGCCACCACCGCCAGGAAGGTGGCAGTCTCCTGCCAGCTTGGCAGGTAGGACATGAATGGATCGAAGGGCAGCGTGGGCAGGGCCAGCGTCTGAATGGTGAACACGAAGCGGTTCAGCGCGATTCCCAGGCAAACCAGGGTGGCCGCCGAGAGCAGCCAGGCGGGGCTTTCGCGGAGGCGGCGGCGCAGCAGAATCAACGCCGGCAGCAATCCGAAGGCCACGATTTCGGCGAAGAGAATCCAGGGGCCAAACGGTTTCCAGGCGTAGTATTGGTAGGCCGCAAAGCCCCGCGCCGGCGAGGTGCTGTCGATCCAGACCAGCGTGTCGATGGACTTCAGCAGAATATATGGGACCAGCAGGATGCCGGAGATGCGGCCCAGCAGGGGCAGCACTTCGGGCCGGACCAGCGGCTTGCCGGAGATCTTCGAGACCAGCCAGGTGGTGAGCAGAATGAAGGCCGGCCCGGCCGCCGCGGCCGAGAGGATGAACAGGAAAAACGTGGACGGCCAGATGGCGAATCCCTCCCGAAAGGCGAAGGGCCGGCCGCGCAGCACGCCGTACAATCCGCCCAGCGATCCCTGGTGGAAGAACGAGAGGAAAGTACCCACGCCCGCCAGCACGGGCATCAGCTTGTGCAATTCGAACTCAAAGACCAGGAACGACGGGACCTGCCGCAGCTTGCGATTCTTTAAGACGATGGGTATGTATTCGATGAATAAGACCGTGAGATAGCAACTGATGCAGAAAGTCACCTCGGTGAGCATGGAGTGGACATTGGGATGCCAGAAGGTAAACCAGAACCGCGCCGGCTGGCCCACGTCTACCAGCAGCGCCGCAACGGCCCCGCTATAACAGATGAAGCCGATGACCACCGCGCTGTTGATGACGGCCTTGAGTTCGCGTTTCTTCAGAATGTAAAGCAGGAAGCCGGTGAAGAACGCGCCCGCGCCCAGGGCGATCACGGTGAGATCGACGAAGATCCAGAGTCCGAAGGCGAAGCGGTTATCCATGTTGGTCTGGTTGAGCCCCTTGACCAGGCAGAGGCCTGCGCCATAGAGGCCGAACGCCAGCAGCGCGCACCAGGGAAGAATCCAGAGCAGGAATTGGCGCGGCGTAGAGCGGCGGACGCCGCGGGGCATGAGTTGACTATCAACCTTAGGCATGGGAGGGATCCTTTTGACCGCTCCCTTGTGGGGCGGGCAATCCTGCCCGCAGCCGCCTTTCAGGCGGCTCGGAAGCGGGTCGCTGTTGCGCGGCGGCCTGGCGCACCCATGGCCTCGCGGTGTGGTAGTAGATCTTGGGTTCGGTACCCAACTTTTCGAGAATGCGGAACGACTGGCCGTCGCGCGCCAGGCGGGCAACCTCGCTCGCGGGATC
>PMVV01000218.1:24185-24497 GCA_003166475.1 Bryobacterales bacterium
CGCAGGGCGTATCCTTTCCGCACTGCTGGCAAAGGATGGGGATGAATGCGGCGCGGGTATCGGGAAACGACGCGCCGTTGGAGATCTGGTAGACGCGCATCCAAGTGATGCCTGTGCGGGGAGTGGCCTCGGGCCGCGCAGGGGGGACGTTGTTCTCGACCGCGCAGGCGATCATGCACGCGCCGCATCCCGTGCAGCGGTCCAGATCGATCGCCATGCCGTAGCGGGCTGGTTTGGGTGTGATTGCGGTCATGGTTATGCCCTCCTGATGCTGGCTGGCGAAACCGCCTGCCCTACTACCTCGATCGCTCC
>PMVV01000343.1 GCA_003166475.1 Bryobacterales bacterium
GCCGATTTTTCGTGGGGCAGGCCCTCGGCCTGCGGCGGCCTCTCAGGCCGCGTCTTTGGTTGCGGCTATGCTGCTCTGTGGGGCAGGCTGCAACTTGAGGTCCGCGCTTCCCGAAAAGCCTCTCGTTCCCGTTGTTATAATTGAACCTCCTCATGGACGGCCCCACCCTCACGTTGCTCCTGGTGCAGATCGGTCTGATTCTGGCGGTACCGCTGTGCATGGCCAAACTGCTCGAGCGGCTGGCATTGTCGCCGCTGGTGGTGGAATTGTTGTGCGGAGTCATGCTGGGCCCCACCGTTTTCGGCATGATCGCCCCGAAACTTTTCGCGCGGGTCTTCCCCGACCTAGGCCGCGCCACCCAGGGCCGCGAAGCAATCACCGAACTGGGACTGCTGCTTTTTGTATTCATGACCGGTCTGGAGCTGCAGCCCAAGCGTCTACGGTCCCTGGGGCCGCCCATCGTCTGGTCCAGCTTCCTGGGCATCCTGGCGCCGCTCGCGCTGGGCGTAGGATCGGTGCTGTTGTGGCCGGAGTTCTGGCGTAACAAGGCGCAGAGCAATGTGCCCCTCCTGGCGCTCTTTGTCGGGACCATTCTGTCCATCTCCGCGCTGCCCGTGATTGCGCGCATCCTGATGGATCTGAATCTCATGAAGACGGACTTGGGCGTGATTGTGATGTCCGCCGCGATGCTCGACGATTTGGCCGGCTGGGGGCTTTTTGCGGTCATCCTGAGCAGCTTCGGAGGCGAAGGCCACTCCGGCCGAAACTGGTGGGCCAGCCTGGTGACGGTGCTGCTGGTTTTTGGACTGATTCTGAATCTCTCCAACAACAAAATACAGCGCGCCGTGGGCTGGTTGAATCTGCCGAAAGAAACGCTGCAACTGAAACTGACCTTCCTGGTGTTGATCACAGCCGCCATCCTTTCGGAGGTCGTAGGCACGCACGCGACGCTGGGCGCCTTTCTGGCCGGCGTGGCATTGGGACGCATCCCGGACGCGCGCCGGCTTGCGCACCAAAGCTTCTACCGGACCACCGCCGGCATTTTTGCGACATTGTATTTCGTCTCCATCGGGTTGAAGGCTAATTTCGTGGCTAACTTCGATCTGCGGCTGGTCGCCTTCGTTCTGGTGGTGGCCTGCGCCGGCAAGATCGGCGGCGTCTTCGTGGGCGCCAGACTCGGCGGGAAGAAGCCGCACGACGCGCTGATGGTGGCCTTGGGGATGAATGCCCGCGGCGCCATGGGAATCGTCCTGACTACTGTCGCCCTGGAATACGGACTCATCGATCAGCGCATCTTCGTGGCGCTGGTCATCATGGCGCTGGCAACTTCGGTGTTAAGCGCGGTAGGCATCAAGCACCTGCTCGGCCCAGGCCCAGGGCAGCCCCACCCGGAGCAAGAATCCGAATTGCTGCCCTACGCGTAACCGTGGGGCAGGCCCTCGGCCTGCGGTGCCCTCTGGGCCGGGCCTCTCAGGCCGCCTCTTTTGGCTACGGCCTTTTCCTGTAACCTCAATTGCCCCCATGTGGCTTGGTGTATAATGCCCCCAAGGGGAGGTAAATGTCCAACTCACTTCTGTTCAGTGTTGCAGTCTGCCTAGCCGTGGGATGCGAGTCTCTCCTAGCTCACGATCCCCACGATCCGATCGTCACCGTAGCGCTTTCCCCTAACTTCGCACAAGACTCCACCGCGTTCGCCGCAACCGACTATCTTTCCATCAAACTAGGCGTCTATGCGCTCCTGAAGTCGACTAATGGGGGTGTTACCTGGTCGGCGGTGGCAGGCTTGCCGAAAGTGCGCAAGATGCTGGCGGTGGTCTTCTCGCCGGCGTACAGCCAGGATCAGACGGTTTTCGTGGCTGGCCCCGGCGGCCTTTTCAAGACTACCAATCAGGGCGCGGCCTGGACCCTCGCGTCGAGTCTGGCGCTGCAGAACGTGGCCTTGTCCCCGAATTTCGCCGCCGATAACACGCTGTTTATCGTCACCTTCAACACGACGGTTTTCAAATCCACCAATCGCGGGCAGACGTTCACCGAGCTTACGCTGCCGGGTTCGATCGCCTCGGCGTTGAACGCGATTGCCGTCTCTCCGAATTACGCCGTCGATGGCACCCTCCTGCTAGGTTCCGCAACCAATGGGATTTTCGAGTCGACTGACGGAGGCTCCAGTTGGGTCTCGGTCACCGCCACTCAGCCATCTCCCGCGGTGAACTCGCTGACTTTCTCGCCGGGTTTCAGCTCGGACCAGACGGCCTTTGCGGGTACCTATGGGGGCGTACTGATCTCCACCAACGGAGGAGCTTCCTGGTCGGCCTCCAATGCGGGTCTTTCGGATACCAACGTAAATTCCGTCACGTTATCCCCCAACTACTTGCAGGATGGCACGCTGTGGGCGGCGACGGCGGTCGGCGGGGTTTTTGAGTCCACTAACCAGGGGACCTCATGGACAGTTACTCCGCTGATAAATCGGGAACTGTCGAACCTGACGACATCGCATTATCATAACGTGGCTGCGTGCGGCCAACGGCGCGACCGGCATAACGCTGCTTCTGGCGACCTATGAAGGTATGTGGACTTCGCCCGGCAACCCGATATCCTGGCAATACATCGACATCATTCCTACGCGCCTCGTCCGGCACATGTCGATGTCGCCCAACTACGTCAACGATCAGACCTTGTTCGCTAACACCTACGGCGGCGGCAACTTGTGGACCGCGACCGGCGCGGCGTCGTGGTTTTTCCAGAATAGCGGAATGTTGCTCCCGTATACCGACGCTGCGGCTATCTCCCCCAATTTCGCGGCCGATAAAACCGCATTCAGCGGGACTGCCGGGAACCTGGAGAGAACCACTAACGGCGGAACCACCTACCAGAAGATGGCCATGCTGGGGGCGACGGCACACGTCAGAGGTCTGGCTGTCTCTCCCGCCTTCGCCCAGGATGGAACAGTCCTTATCGGGGTTAACAACGGCGGGGAAGGCTCGGTAAATCCCCCATATGTTACCTATCAGGGCAAACAGTATCCTAATGAGGGAGTGTTCCTCTCTACCAATCAGGGCAACAACTGGATTCCCACCGGCTTAAGCGGGCCCCCGGTAAACTCGGTTGCGATCTCGCCGGGATTTGCCTCCGACCGGACGGCCTTTGCCGCCAGTGCCAGCAAAGGTCTTTACAAATCCACGGACGGCGGCCTGACTTGGGCGTCCGTCTCTCTGCCGGGTTCCTTAGTGCAAATCGGCGTGGTGGTGGTTTCTCCAGCCTTCCCAACCGACCAGACCGTGTATGTCGCTCCCATAACCGGCAGTCTCCTGAAATCCACAAATGGCGGGGCAACCTGGACCGCGCTTCCCAGGACCGCCAATCTGCTGGTCCTGGATATTCAATTGTCCCCGAACTATGCCTCCGACCAAACCTTCTTTGCCGCCACCATCCAGTCGGGCGTGATGAAATCCACCAATGATGGAACGACGATGATTCCGCAGAGCGCATTCCCGGACGAGTTTGTCACGGCCGTGGCGATTTCTCCGAACTACACCAACGATCGGACAGTATTCGCGGCGGCCTATCATAGTATCTACAAGTCTACGAATGGCGGCTCCACGTGGACGGATACGACGCCGCCGGCGCGTATCGAGGAGTCTCGTACGGTAGACAGCAATACCACCGGCCAGCCGCCGCCGACCATCGCCTACCAGGGGAGTTGGTCTTCCACCTCGTCGGCGAGCGCCAGCACCAGCGCCTATATGACCACGACCACGTCCCAGAACACGGCGCTCCTCAACTTCACGGGCACTGGGGTCCGTTGGGTGAGCCTGATGGGGCCGCTCCAGGGTAGCGCCACGATTCTACTGGACGGCGTGTCACAAGGTACTGTAAGTCTTACCGCTGCCACAAACCAGTACCAGCAGACGGTCTGGCAGACTCAGGGACTGCCCTGCGCGCCGCACACCTTCACCGTTTCCGCCACGCCTCAATCCGGGCAATCGGTCACGCTGGATGCCTTCGACATCTGGATTGACGGCTGTCCGTAAGCCAGTCAAGACATGCATCAACATTGATGTGGGGCGGGCGTGTGGGGCGGGCGTCCACGCCTGTCAGGATGGGCCTGCGGCCCACGAAAGTGATGAAAACCAATTGGAGGGCGGGCAATCCTGCCCGCAGCCGGCTTTCAGCCGGCTCTTGGCAGCGCTCCAATTTCCAATAACTTACGGTGGGTTTTCGACCGTGCGGCGGGTCTCAAGACCCGCCCCGTTTTCGACCGTGCGCGGGTCTCCCCGGACAAACTATGCGGCGTCGAGGCTGTAAGCTGGTCTTATGGCGGGATGTCCATGATCGCCGGTCTATCGCCCAGAGCGATCCTTCTGCCTGGCTTTCTGATGGCGCTGGCCGCGGGCGCCTCCCATGGCCCCCCAGCGGCGGCGATCGCCATCGATTACCCGGAAGAAGGATCGATCTTTCCGCCCGAGATCACGCCCCCGGCTTTCCTCTGGCACGATAGCGGGCAGGGCGTCACCCTATGGCGCATCGACGTCTCGTTCGGCGCGGGCCCGCCGGCGATTCACGCCACCTCCACCGGCCAGCGCCTGCGCATCGGCAGGATCGATCCGGATTGCGTAGCCGCCACCAACGAACCGCCCAAACTGACTCCCCGCCTGTCCGAGGCGCATTCCTGGACGCCCGACTCTGCCACGTGGCAGGCCATCAAGCGCCATTCCGTGGCGAGCGCCGCGACGGTAACCATCACCGGCTTTCGCGGTGACGCCGCCGACCACGTCATCTCCCGTGGGCAGGTCCACATTCGCACTTCAACCGACCCGGTGGGCGCACCGATCTTCTATCGCGACGTGCCGCTGATGCCATCCGAGCTGGAAAAAGGTGTGATCAAGCCTCTGGCCGCGGAAGCGGTGCCGCTGGTCGCCTGGAGGCTTCGCAACGTCGGGGAAGCCCGCAGCCGGGTGGTGATGGAGAACCTGCCGGTGTGCGCCAACTGCCACTCGTTCTCCGCGGACGGCAAGACCATGGGCATGGATTTGGACGGCCTGCAGGGCAACCGCGGGATGTACATCCTGGCGCCGGTTGCGCCCACGATGGCGATCCGCAAGCAGGACGTGATTCAGTGGAGTTCGGCGGCAGGCAAGCTCAAGGGGAACGTCCGCATCGGCTTCATGTCTCAGGTTTCCCCGGACGGGCAGTACGTGGTCACCACCGTCAACCCGGCCTCCATGGCGGCCGCTCCCGAAGAGCCTCCAAGCAACTATTACGTCGCCAATTTCAAGGATTACCGGTTCCTCCAGGTGTTCTATCCGACGCGCGGAATCCTGAGCTGGTACAGCCGCGGGACCGGCGTGCTGCGGCCCCTGCCCGGCGCCGACGACCCGCGCTTTGTGCAGATGGGCGCCGTCTGGAGTCCCGACGGCCAGTCCGTGGTGTTCGCGCGCGCCTCAGCCACGGACCCCAATCCGCCGGGTGTCCCGCTCGCGAAATTCGCCAACGACCCGAACGAGTTGCAACTCCGGTATGACCTCTACCGCGTGCCGTTCCACAACGGCGAAGGAGGCGTGCCGGAGCCCATCGCCGGCGCATCGCGGAACGGGATGAGCAATACCTTTCCGAAGGTATCGCCCGATGGCCGATGGATCGTGTTCGTGGAATCCCGCAACGGGCAGCTCATGCGTCCCGACAGCCAGTTGTACATGGTTCCCGCGGCGGGCGGGCCGGCGCGGCGCATGCGCTGCAACACGCCCCACATGAATTCGTGGCACAGCTTTTCGCCCAACGGCCGCTGGCTGGTGTTCTCATCCAAGGCCCGCTCGCCCTACACCCAGATGTATCTCACGCACATCGACCCGGATGGCCGCGACAGCCCGCCCATTCTGATCGACAACGCCACCGCGGCCAACCGCGCGGTGAACATTCCGGAGTTTGTGAACGTCCCCCCGGATGGCTTGCGCCAAATCGGCGGGCCGGTCATCGACTATTACCGGCTGGTCAACAGCGCGGCATATTTGCAGAGGACCAAATCATACGAGGCATCCGCCGCCGAGTGGCGGAAAGTGCTGGAACTCAGCCCCGGCGACGCAGTCGCCCAGCGCAACCTGGGGACCGTGCTGCTCATGACGGACCACCCGGAGGAATCCGCGGCGCTGCTCCGGAAAGCGTCCGAGAGCCGGCTCCGCGCGGCGCTGGAGGCCGACCCCTCGTCCGCGCGCGGATTCAACGACCTCGGCGTGCTGCTGGCCGGGATGGGGCGCGAAGAGGAAGCCGTGGCGCAATTCGAGAAAGCGGCCGCGCTCAAGCCGGATTTCGCCGCGGCGCGTGCCAACCTGGGCGGCGCGCTGGTCAGGCTGGGAAGGCTGGACGAGGCGCTCGTGCAACTGCGCCAGGCGCTGGAATCGAACGCCGGGTATGCGCCCGCGCACTATAGTCTGGGGCTGGTTTTGAGCCGGCGCGGGGATGCGTTGGGGGCCATCCGGGAATGGCGGATCGCGCTGGATCTCGACCCGAAAAACGCGGAGACCCACGCCAGTTTGGGAGATGCGTTGTGTGCGCAAGGGCAAACGGCGGAGGCCCTGGCGCACTGGCGCGACACCATCCGGTTGCAACCGAACCACGCGCCGGCGCTGCGGCGGGCGGCCTGGGTACTGGCTACCTCGCCCGATGCAGCCATCCGCAACGGCGGCGCCGCCCTGGCGTTCGCGGTGCGGGCGGTTGAACTGGCCGGCGAAAAGGACGCGCGCCTGCTGGACACGCTGGCCGCCGCGTATGCCGAGCAGGGGCAATTCGCCGACGCCGTGTTGACGGCGCGCAGGGCCCTGGCACAGGCCGCGCAAGAAAGCCGGCCCGCACTGGCTGATGAAATCAGACTCAGAATTGCGATGTACGAAGCGAATCGGCCGTTCCGCGAAAGCTGTGGGGCAGACCATCGTACTTCGTGGTCTGCCGCCTTCGGGGAGCGCTGGCAGACGACATAAAACGATCGTCTGCCCCACCGAAACATCATTAAGTGAACAGCATGTTGCTAACGAGTCTCCCGCGGCGAGTACTTATTCAGCGCCGCGAGCAGTTTAGCGGCGCCCGCCGGAGCCGCCAGGCCGCTCTTCAAGACTTGCTTGTTCTCCCAGCGCTGGCCATAAAGTTCGGCGTTCACGTCGATGTCGTTGCGCAGCGTGGAACCGTCCAGCGACACGCCGGCGAACGCGCCACGCGAACGCGACCACGAGAGAATCTCGGCCGTCATCAGGGCGTCGGTTTGCGCACTCGCATCGCGGCCCACCGGACCCGCGGCCACCGAAGCGTCGCCGCCCAGCGTGAACTTGGTGGTGAGCAGCCGCTTCATGCCGCGTTCGTTCATCACCAGCAGAATCAGGTCCGTGGAAGAGATGCCGATCTGCAAGCCCACACTGCCCCCTTCAATGCGCACCGCTCCCGGAGGACCCCATCCCTGGCCGGAAGCGCCGCGGCAAGTCACAAAGCCCCGCCCGTACTTGGCCGCAACCACAAAGCCGCCCTTCTTCAAGCCCGGCGCCAGGATGATGCAATGGCTCTTATTCAGCAAATCCTGGGGGATGGACTTGTCGGGGGTGGCCATGATCTCGCTGAACATGGCCGCAGCGTCGTCCAGGCGTTCGTTAGTTTTCGTCTCTTCGGCCGCCCACATCATGGAACAGAGGCCGGCAACGGAAATTGCTAATCCAATCGTGCGCATGAAGTCCATGGTAACAGCAGGCTTGTCTCCCGCTAATCCGCCTCACCCGTCCGCCGCAGCACCGCATACGCAGCCATCGGCAACCCCGCGGCCACCACGCATACCGGCCCATAACCATGCGCATCCACCACCGCGCCGATCGCCGGCGATATCAGCGCCTGCGCCGCGCCGTAGGACGCCACCAGCATGGAAACGGCAAACGCCGCGCGCGCCCCGCCGAAAATGTCCAGTGGAATCGTGTACACGTTGACGCTCACCGCCGACACGGCCAGGATGCTCAACGAAATTCCGGCTGCCGTCCAACCCGCGGTGGGCAGCAGCGGGATCAGGGCGGTCGGCATGGCCAGTAGCGCGCCGGCTAAACATACGCGCGTCCGCGCCGCCACCGCCGGTACGCCCGTCCGCATCCACTTGAGCGACAGCCAGCCGCCGCCGAATCCGCCCAGCGCGCCAATCAGAGGAGGGACCACCGCATACCAGTTCGCCTCGGCCAGCGGGAGACGATGCCTCTCCACCAGATACAGCGTCGTCCAATTCGTCCAGAGCGAGTAGACACTCATGTTGAGCGCGTTCGCCGCGAGCAAACCCCACAGGCGCCGCGACCGGAGGAGATCCCCGACGGTGCTGGCGGAACCGCTCCCTGACGGTCGCGGCTCGGCTTTACGGGCCGCAAGATTCCACAGCGGAATCCAGATCAATCCCAGGCTGCCGGAAATCACGAAGGCCTGCCGCCATCCATAGCGCATGGCGATCCAGGTAGCCACCGGCGGCGCCAGAATCAGTCCCAGGCTGACGCCCGCCTGGTTCCACGCGTTGCCCAAGGCGCGCTCCGCGGGCAGCAGGTAGCCATGGATCGCCTTGCCTGCGGCCGGAATGCCCGCCGCCTCCGACATGCCCAGCACGCCGCGGCACCCCAGCAATCCGCCCAGCCCGCGCGTGAAACCCGTCGCAATGCCGGCGCACGACCACACGCCCACCGCCATCCCGATCGCGCGATCCAGGCCGATGCGATCGATCAGCATGCCGGCAAACGGCGCGCACGCCGCGTAGGCGATCGAGAACACCGCCAGAATCAGCCCGTACTCGGCGTTGGAAAGGTGGAACTCCGCGCGCACCAGCGGCGCGAGGGTGGCCAGCGTCTGCCGGTCCAGGTAGTTGATCGCCGTCGAGAGCACGAACGCGCTCAGCACCAGCCATCGGTACCTGCTGGGGTACGGGCTGGCTTTCACTGGAACTCGATGGTGGCCACTTCGCCCTTGGTCGCCAGCGCGGCGTTCGCTTTGGGGAAGTATTCCACCTTCACCCGGCGCGATCCTTGCGCGCCGCAGCTCAGCTTCAGTTCTCCCCCGCCGCCCACAATCGCGACCTGCGCGGGATCGGCCACCAGCAGCTTCACCGTCTTGTGGCCGTCGTCCTGCACCACCAAGCGGAGCCGTTTGCCCAGACAGTCTACCTGCTTCAGTACGCCCGTGGTCACGCCCGACGGCTGCGGACCGTCCCACCAGGGAACCACCTTTTCGTTTGGCGACCGCGGAGCTTGCCCCTGATTGGCGCGAGCCTCCGCCGCGTGCAGATCGGCGCGCGCCTGCTGCTTCAGTCGATTGAGCTCGCGCGCCTCTTCGCCGGCCTTGCGTCTCTTTTCGGCGTCTTCCCAATCCAGCCGTTGCGCCTCCACCTCCAGCCGCAGGCGGTGCATGCGGGCGCGATCCCCGGGCGTCGTGGCGGCCTGCTCCGCCGATGTCCAGGCCTGCGCGGCCTGCGGATAATTGTGCGCCTCCAGATACGCTTCGGCCAGCGCCTGCCAGTAGGCCAGGTTGCGCGCATCCAGCTTGGCCGCCAGCTTGAGCTCCTGGATGCGCTTGGGCAGTTCGGTTTCGCGCTGCGCCATCAGGAAATGCGGCTCCGCCAGTTTGGGATTGATCTTGGCGGCATGCTCCAGCGCGGCCACAGCCTTCGCCTTGTCCGTCTCCAGACGCGCATATTCCATGTAGCACGCCGCGCTCTTCGCGCCGGCTTCCATGGCGGCGGCGAAATCCTTGCGCGCTTCATCCGTCTGCCGGTCGCCCAGCGCCAGCATGCCAAGGCCTTCCCAAGCTTCCGGCACGCGCGTCTTTTGCGCGATCAACTCGCGATAAATCGCGCGCGACCGGTCGCCCAGCAACAGGTCGGCGATGGCCAACTGCGCCGCCGCCGGCTCCACGCTCCTCTCCGGAAAATCTAGCGGACTCATCGGCAGCGGCGAAATCGAGGTGGCCTGGAAGCGGCCCTCCGCCAGGTGCAACTGCGCCTGCAGTTCAATCTGCTCCGGAGACTTGCCCAGCGCGTTCTGAAAGGCCGCGTCCTCGTCCACGCCTTTGCGCAAATTGTAGGTGAGCACGCGCAGCTTGCCGTAGTATTCCGGATCGACCGCCAGCAGATGCACGCGCGCCCAGTCCATATCGGGATGCAAAGGCGGCTCGCCCAGAGTGATGCGGATGCCGTTCACCTGAATGGTCGAGAACAGCGCCACCAGGCCGCGCTCCAACCGTTCCGGCATGCGCGCCGTATTGGCGTCCAGAAACAACTGGGTCAGACGCGCGAACACCTCGTTGGGGATCGCCTGGCCAGCGGTCAGTACGACGTTATACTGGTCGCGGCCCCGCACCACCGGCTCGGGAATCTGCGGCGCCCCGGTTTTGAAAAGCAGGACGCGGATCGGCAGCGGCAGTTGCAGATCGTTGTCGCCCAGCACCTGCCCCAGCGCGTGCCGGAACTCTTCGAACTGGACCAGGGCTTCGCGGCCATCCTTCGTGCCGGCGCTGCTGAATACCTCGATGGGACCGGAGGTGAACCGGATCCAGTGCTCGCTCGCCGCGGCCGTCAGGGGCACGAGACCGCACAGCAGAAACAACCGCACCATGCCCATCATCGTAACAGGCCTGTGATGTCCTACTGTCCACCCGTTTCTTCGCGCGCCGCGGCGATTCTTGTGGGGCAGGTTGGCAAC
>PMVV01000411.1 GCA_003166475.1 Bryobacterales bacterium
TCCGACTTCATCGCCTACAACATAGCGAATGACGATTGGGTCGGCCCCATCCATTCCGCGCTAGTGCCGTAGGTCATGGTCGGAATTTCGTGGGGCAGGCTCTCAGCCTGCGGCGGCCTCTCAGGCCGCCTCTTTTTGGTTGCGGCACGCTCAAGGCTCCCTGACCCACAAGGTGACGACCTGGCTAGACGCCCCCCCAGCCGCGATCTGCAGGGAGAGCGGATTGCCCGCCGGCAGAGGATTGGGCAGTATGATTTGCACCTGCGCCAAGCCGATGGCGCCGTAAGTCAGGCCGGCGTAGGTCACGGTGGCATTTGTTCCGGAAAGCGAAGCCGTCGGCAGCGCACTGGCCGTCGCGCCCAAAGGGCTCCCGAAACCGCTCTCGGGCACCGTCGCCACGTCGCCGAAGCCCGTCATCCACACCACGACCTGCTCGCCCGGCAGGGCTGGATTGGCCGCCGTGACGAGGCTGTAATCCGCATGCGTGATGATGCTCTCGGTATCCCCCGCCGCCGGTGAATACTGGAAAATCCCGGGCGCATAGGGCGAGAGCGTGACCGGCACGGCATCGCTTACCCCCAGCCCGTTATAGATGCGGATGCTGGCCGATCCCGATAGCGCCGCCTCCCAGGGCATCTGAAAATTGATTTGTTCCGGCGAGACGAACCACAGCGGGGCGGCGTAGTCGTTCACCGTGACCATCACGCCATTCAGGTTGGTGGGGAGCGGAACGAACGTGGCCTCTGCCGCGGAACCCGCCGGCGCCAGGGTGACGCCAAAAATCGAGCTGACCGACCCGCGCGTCAAGGCATCCGCAAAGCTGGCGCCGTTGGTCACCCCGCCCGCGGTGAAGGATGGCGCGGGCGGTGCAGGCGACGGCAAAGTGCCATACCAAATGCCGCGTCCCGCCACGGCCAGGTAGAGCAGGTTGGGGGTTCGCATATCGCCCTCCATCTGCGCCACGTTGAGCATAGCCTGCGTATCCGGATTGGTGATGCGAATCCAGGTTTGTCCTCCGTCTTCGGATTTATAAATCGCATCCCGAGTGGCGCCCGCGATGCGGCCCAGGACATACAGGAATGGGGTCTGGGGGCTGTTGCCCTGGCCGAAGGCGATCTTGTCGCAGATGTCGATCCCGGCCACAGTCTGGAAAGTCTTGCCGCCGTCGCCCGAATGATAGAGCGGGTTGCCGTTGACGTCCGCGGTGCCACAGCAGCCGTCGCGGGCAAATGCCATCCAAACGTCGCCGTAAACGGCCGGGTTGGAGGCGATAGTAACATTCGTGATGTAGGAGGGAAAACCGGTCGCGGCGCTGGTAGTCCAGGTCGCTCCGCCATCGGTGGAGTAGTAAAACAACGAGTTGTCCCAATAGTAGAACGTTTTGCCGTTGAGGTCGTTCCTGTCCGCCGACACAATGTTACTGGTTACATAGGGGCTGATGCCGATGGCCCAGGATTTGGGCAGCGAGTCGTAGTGTACGTCATCGTTGTTTTGCGGATCGTAGGGGTCGGGCTTGGCCGGCGGGTTCGCAAGCTTGCACAGATTCCAAGTCTTGCCGCCATCGGTGGTGTAGTGGGGCCACGGCGCGTTGGCCGCATTGGCGGTGTCGAACCCGCCGTCGAAGGTGCCCCAGGCCGGCGCCCAGATCATATTCAGCGGGTTCGCCGAAGACATGGCGATCTGCCCGCTGACGGGCGTCGACAACTGTTGCACGCCGCCCGACCAGAGTTGCTCGGAGGGTACCGCGGCGAAGGCCGTCCAGGTCGCACCATTGTCGCTAGAGGAGCCGTACAGCGACCAGGCCTGCCATTCGCCGTTGCCCACGAACGCCAGATTGTCAGGCTGGTAGAAGCTGTAATCCAGACTCGCGCCCATGGAAACGTTGGGCCACGGCACGGGATAGGTAGTGCCGCCGTACTTACCGGTTTGCCAACTGAAGCTCGGATTGGGATCGAACGGCACGCCGGACGGGCTGATCTTGGAAGCGGGCACCTGGTCCCGATCGGCGTGGCGAAAGCCAACCATGTCTTCCGCCATGCTGATCACGTCGGCCCCGCCCGCGGACTTCGGCTTGGGAGGAACCCGCACCATCACGCCGACCAGTTCTTCGAGATTCTGCATTTGCCAGGCCCAGAGCGGCGGGCTGGCGGTGACATTCGCGGTAAGTGCCACGCCCCAGCCATTGGTCCACCAAACCTGCTGGTCATTGGAAGGATCGATGAAGAGAGCCGCCATTCCGCCGGAAGCTCCCGCGGTGGAAATGTAATAACCCGGGGCGGAAGGATTCGAGCCGGAGTCAAGCGGGTTGGGAGCATTCATCACCATCGCTTGCCGGCTCCACGAAGCGCCCGCGTTGGTGGATCGCCAGACGGAACTGTCGCGGCCCACCATCACCGTGGCGGGATTCGAAGGGTCCGCCGTGATTCCGGTGTAGGGAGCGGAGTTATCGCCGGGAGTAATATCGGTCCACTGGCCGTTGGAATATCGTGCCACATTGCCGGCGCCGGGGCTGGTAACGCCGCAGCTCACATACAGCGTGCCATCGCTGGCCACTACGCCGCGAACTGGATTGCTGGAGCCCCCCAGGCTGGTCCAGGTCTGGCCGCCATCGGCCGACCGCCAAACCGAGATGCCGTGTACGCCGGTGTAGATGGTCTGAGACACGCCGTTGACGGTTGTTCTGGAATCGTAAAGTACGAACGTGTAGCCGGCTGCGTCGGTGGCCGGGTTGGTGGTCGACGGTGGCAGTCCGCCGGAGACCGGAGCCCAGGTATATTGCGCGTTGGGCTGGCGCAGGCCCTTCCAGAGTCCATTGCGGCGCGATGCAAAGTAGAGCACGTTCGAGTTGTTGGGGTCGACCGCCAGGCGCTCGCCCGATTCCACGCGATAATCGTCATTGGCGCCGATATAGACGCCGTATTGCGCCAGGCCCGTGGCGCGCCAGGTGAGGCCGCGGTTTTCCGAGACCATGACCTCGGCGGTGTATTGGTATTCGTTGGCGACGATGGAATTGACGCCGGGAATCACCACGTAAGCGCGCGCAGGATTGCCGGGGTCGATGGCCACCGACTCGGTCCCAATGCCGCCCTGCGTGGCGATGCCGTCCAGCAGAGGTACCCAACTGGACGACCCGCGATCGAAGCGGTAAGCGCCGCCGACGTCCGTGCGGATGTAAACGTCGAAGGGAGCCGACGGCTGCACCACCAGGCCGGTGACGTAGCCCATGCCCTGGATGTTGACGTTCTTCCATTGGAACAACTGCACGGTTTCGGCGCGCGCGGCGGGCGCCAGGCAGGCAACCAAAGTCAGCAATCGGGCTCGCCGGGAAAAGCTGCTTGTCATTCCGTTACCTCAAAATGATATCGCCCCGATCCAATGCGGTGTGGCGCGGCGCCGTTCCGCGACGGAACATAGACGGTCGCGCTGGTATTGGGCGGGATCTCCACGTCATAAGAAAAAGTCCCGGCCGCGAGCCGCCAATCGCTCACGATGACGCCGAGCGCCGACCGGTAGCTGGCACGCGCGGCGGTGACGTCCCCCACCGGATTCGGCCGCAGAATAATCCGCTCATCCGGCGCGCGGGAAAGATCGAAATCGATGCCCGCCAGCCAGCGGAAGAACCACTCCTCCACGTGGCCCAGCATGAAGTGGTTCTGCGAGGATTCCGGATTGGTGTCCCAGGCCTCGGTCAGTGCTGTCGCGCCGCGCTTGAGCTGATATGCGTATCCCGGCCCTTGGTCGTTCGACAGCATGTCGAAGATCACATCGGAGCGGCCACCCTCGGCCAGTGCCTGGATCGCGAAATGGTAACCCACATCGCCGGCGGTAGTGCGGTTGGAATGTTGGCGAATGTCCGCCACCAACCCATCGAGCAACTGCGCGCGATGCTCCTCGGGCGCGATCCCCAGCGCCAGAGGCATGGCATACGCGGTCTGGCTTCCGCGGTCGTATGTGCCGGTCTCGCCATGGTACAGCCGGGTGTTAAATGCGGTCCGCACCGCGCGCGCCAGATCCTCAAGACGGCCGGCATCGGCTTGTTTGCCCAATACCATGGCGGCCTTGCGCAGCGTCACGATGTCCGCATAATAGATCGCGGTGGCCGTCAAGTCCAGGCTGGTCAGTTGCGCGTAGCCCGGCGCTTTGGGTCCGATGTCGTACCAGTCACCGAGGCCGTAGGCGACGATTCCGCCGTTGGCTTTTTCGCTGAGATAGTTCAAATATCGCTGCATCTCCGCGTAGTGCGCCGCCAGGATTTCGCGGTCGCCGTAATGCCGGTAAGCGAGCCAAGGATCCAACACCACCGCGCTTCCCCATTCCGGCGAATCGCGGAAACCACCTTCAAACACAGTGTATTCGGGTGCGATGTCCGGCACCAGCCCTTCGGCGGTTTGCGCGTCCCGCATGTCATCGGCGATCTTCTCGTACAGCCGCGCGAGATCGAAGTTGTACATCAAGGACAATCCCGCCAGGTGCGACTGCTCCAGCCATCCCAGCTTTTCGCGGTGCGGGCAGTCGGTCAGCACGCTCTGCATATTGCTCTCGATGGCCCGGTCGATCAGCGCGTGGATCTGGTTGAACAGCGGCTTGGAGCACGAGAACTCGCCGGACTTGGGAGCCGAGGAGTAAATGAAAGCGCCGCGCAAGTCGCGCACTTCCGTGCCCCGCGTGGCGCCCTCCACCTGAACATAGCGGAATCCGTAATAGCTAAAGAGCGGATGCCAGGTTTCGTCGCCGCCGCCCTTCAAGGTGTAGGAAAACCACTGTGGACCACCGGAGCTTCGTTGCGTCACGAGCCCATCGGCATCGACTAGCTCGCCCGGAATCAGCTTGACCGTCGCGCCCGCGTCTCCGCGAACCTTGATCTCCGGCCAGCCGGAGAAGTTCTGCCCCAGATCGTAAACCTGGATATCCGGGCGCGGGTGGGTGATTTTCTCCGCGGCGTAGCGGCGCATTACCTGGATGTCCGGATTCTCCTGCGCCACCAGCCGGCCGCCGGGTCCACCTGCTTCCAGCGCCGCGGTCCAGTCCTGGTCGTCGAACGGAGCGGTGTTCCAGCCGGCCAGCTCCAGCCGCGCGTCGTAATCCTCGCCTCCGTAAGTGGACGAAAACACGATGGGGCCGGAATGCGTCTTCCACGAGGAATCCGTGACGATTTCGGTTGACGTGCCATCGGCGAACTCCACATGGATTTGGGCGATGAGCTTGGGCTGCCCGAACGAGCCGGTGAACTTGGTGTAACGCCCAGGAGTGCGCGCCACGTTGTACATGCCATTGCCGAGCATGACCCCCAACGCATTCCGGCCGGCCCGCAGCAGTTTCGTCACATCGTAGGCGTTGTAGAAAACGGTCTTGCGATAATTGGTCCAACCCGGCGTCAGCACAGCTTCGCCAACCTTCTCTCCGTTGACACTCAAGTCGTACTGGCCGAGGCCGGATATGTAGGCGATAGCTCGCTTGGGCGCCCGGGGCAGCGCAAAAGCGCGACGGAAGATGGGCATGCGCTGCTCCGGCGAAGTCCCGTCTGCCTGCGCCGCGATCCATTTAGCCTGCCAATCTTGCGGCCGTGGGGCCATGCGCCAGGACGCCGGATCGCTCCATGCCGACGCGTTGCCGTCCTCGTCCCATACCTGGACTTTCCAGAAGCAGTCTTTGGAAGCCGGCGGAGTTTTCCCGCCGTAGGGGATCTGAATCGTCTCGCTAGAGGAGACCCTGCCCGTATCCCACAGGTCGCCGCGTTCGCGGACGAGCAATGCTTCCGAGGATGCAACCAGAATCCGATACGCGGTTTGCCGAAGATCTCGCCGCGCTGGATCCACGGCCTGCAATTCCCAACTGAGCCGTGGCTGCGGCGATTCGACGGCGAGCGGCGCGGGTTCATACTCGCAGCGCAGGTCTACGGGCCGCACGGTTGCCGCCCAGCCGCACCGGCCTAGCGCCACGGCCGCCATCAGGAGTACTGGCCTTCGCATAATTCAATCCTCTCATTTCGGTGGGGCAGACGATCGTTTCTGGTCGTCTGCCAGCGCCAAAAGCGGCAGACCACAAAAGGCGATGGTCTGCCCCACCGTCGCCCCGTTCGGCCCTCGATTCCACGCCGTGAGCCGCCAAAAACGGCTATTCAGGCCTGAAACAATGGCAACCGCCGTCGCCTTTCCCCTATCATTAGAGACACGGGCGCAACTATGGGCATCAATATCGGTCTGGATATCGGCTCGATCAGCCTGAAGCTGGCGGCCTTGGGCCGGCCGGCGGACCGCGGGATTCTGGAGGCGCTCTGCGCTGGCGCCCGCCCCTTCCGCATGGTGAGCGCGGAGCCGCCGCTGGTCTTGTCGGATTACCGCCGCATTGCGGGCAGCCCGATCCAATCCACCTACGACCTGTTGCAGGAATTCTACGACACGGTGCCGGAGGCGCGCGTGGAAGGCATCCGCGTCACCGGCTCCGGCAGCCGCACCATTGCCAAGATCCTGGGACTGTACTTCGAAAACGAATTCAAGGCCATCGCCCGCATGGTCGCGGAGTTTTATCCGCACGCACGCACCATCTTCGAAATCGGCGGCGAAAGCTCGAAATACATCCGGCTGGATAAGCAGAGCATCCTCGATTACGACCGCAGCGGCGAGTGCGCGGCAGGCACCGGATCGTTCCTCGATCAGCAGGCGCTGCGCATGCGCTACTCGGTCGAAGAAGTCGGGGATCTGGTGGCGCACGCAGGTTGCGCCGCGCGCATCGCCGGCCGCTGCTCGGTGTTCGCCAAGAGCGACATGATCCACGCGCAGCAGAAAGGTCACGCGCCCGCCGAGATTCTGCGCGGCCTCTGCGACGCGGTGGCCCGCAATTTCAAAAGCAGCGTGGTGAAAGGCCGGCCGGTAGAAGCGCCCGTCGCGCTGGTGGGCGCGGTGTCGCAGAATGCGGGCGTCACGGCGGCGCTGCGCGAGGCCTTCGGACTTTCCGAAAGCCAGTTGTTCGTGCCGCCGCATTACGCCTGGTGCGGCGCAATCGGCGCAGCCATGCTGGAAGCCGAGGAGCCGCGCAAGCGCTCCCTGCGCGACATCCACCGGCTGAACCAGCACGAAGGTGAAGAGCGCGTCGAAGACACCACGCCGCTCTCGATGGAGAACGTGGTGCTGCTGCGCGACCGCGTCGGGGCCTATCAGCCGCCGCCCGGCGACGCTCCTATTCCGGCTTATCTGGGCATCGACATCGGTTCGGTATCCACCAACGTGGTGGCTATCGATGAAACCGGCGCAGTCATCCACGATATCTACCTGCGCACCTCGGGCCGGCCGATCGAGGCTGTCCAGCAGGGATTCGCCGAACTCGACGGCCTGTGGGGCAAGCGGCTGGAAATCCGCGGCGTGGGCACCACCGGATCGGGCCGCGAGTTGATCGCGGAGTTCGCGGGCGCCGACGTGGTGAACGACGAGATCACCGCGCACAAGACCGGCGCGCTGCACGTAAGCCAGACCATGGGCGGCGAGCCGGTGGACACCATCTTCGAAATCGGCGGCCAGGATTCCAAGTTCATCTCCATCGAGCACGGCGTGGTGGTGGACTTCGCCATGAACGAGGCCTGCGCGGCGGGCACCGGATCGTTCCTGGAGGAGCAGGCCGAAAAGTTGGGCATCTCCATCAAAGGCGAATTCGCGCGCCTCGCGCTTGCGGCGCCCTGGCCCACGCGACTGGGCGAGCGCTGCACGGTGTTCATGGAGCGCGATGTCACCGGCTGGCTGCACAAAGGCGAGCCCGTGCCCAACCTGGTGGCGGGCCTGGCGTACTCCATCGCGCTGAATTATCTGAACCGCGTGGTGCGCGGCCGGCACATCGGCAACGTGATCTATTTCCAGGGAGGCACCGCTTATAACGACGCGGTGGCCGCGGCCTTCGCCGGCCTGCTGGGCAAGCGCATCACCGTGCCGCCGTATAACGGAGTGGTGGGCGCGATCGGCATGGCGCTCATCGCCCGCCAGTGGCACGCGGCCACCAACGGCCGCAGCCGCTTCCGTGGATATCACCTCGATCGCCTGCAACTGGCGACTCGCGATTTCGTCTGCCGCGCCTGCTCGAATCTGTGCGATATCAAGGAATTCACCATCGAAGGCCAGAAGAGTTACTGGGGCGACAAGTGCTCGGACAAATTCCGTAAACCGTCTGCGACCGGACGGCAGCCGGTAATCGACGACCTGTTCGCCTGCCGCGAAAAGATCGTCGAAGATTTCGCTGCGGCAGCGCCCACCCCTGCCGCCGATGCCATGCGCGTGGGCATCCCGCGCGCCATGTCCACCTTCGACCGCTACCCGTTCTGGCAGCGCTATTTCGCGGAACTGGGCATCCGCACGGTGCTCTCGCCCGCCACCGACCCGCGCATCGCAGCTGCGGGCGTGGAGATGGCCGTCGCGCAGCCATGCTATCCGGTGCAGGTGGCGCATGGCCATGTGCAGGCGCTGGCGGAAATGGGGGTCGATCACATCCTGGTCCCCAACATCGCCGACGCCGAGGCGGATGAGAACAACTCCTGCCCGGCGCACTACTGCCCGTGGAACCAGACGCTGCCCTACATCCTGCGCGTGGCGCCCGGTCTGGAACAGTTTCGCAGCAAGCTCCTGGTGCCCACGCTGCATTTTCAGTTGGGTCCGGCGCAGGTGAAGAGCGCCATGGCCGAGTGCATGAAGCCGTTGGGAGTCGGCCGGCGCGCGAGCGACCGCGCCGTGGATGCCGCCTACGCCGCCCAGCGCGAATTTCAGCAGCGTCTGCTGGATCTCGGACACCGCGCGCTCGAAGTGTTGGAGCGGACCGGCGAGCCGGGCCTGGTGCTGGCCGGCCGCGGCTACAACATCTACGACCGCGGCGTCAACTGCGATATTCCGCGCAAGCTGCGGCACCGCTACGGCGCCAACGTGATCCCGCTCGATTTCCTGGTTACCGGACGCGAGCCGATGGCGGGCCTGCACGAAAACATGTACTGGGCATCCGGGCGCAAGATTCTGGAAGCTGCGCGCCTGGCGGGTACGCGCGCCAACCTGCACGTGATCTATTTGTCGAATTTCAAGTGCGGCCCGGATTCCTACATCAAGCACTTCGCGCGCGACGCGGCGGGCGCGCCGCTGCTGGTGCTGCAATTCGACGGGCACGGCAACGACGCCGGTTACATGACGCGCTGCGAGGCTTACCTCGACAGCAAGGGGATTCTGCGATGTTACAAACCCATGGGGGGCGGGCTTCAGCCCGCGCGGGATTTGAGTCCCGCTCTTCCAACAGTGAACTAGCCGGCAAGAAGATCCACATCCCGCCCATGGCCTACGGCAGCGCCAAAGCCTTCGCCGCCGCCTTCCGCGCCGTCGGCCTGGACGCCCAACCGACGCCGCCCTCCGACAACCGTACGCGCGAATTGGGCGCGCGCTACACTTCCGGCGATGAATGCTATCCGGCCAAAGTGACCGTGGGCGATTTCATGAAGGTGCTCGAAGGGAGCCCCGGGACGCCCGGCGCCGATCCCGCGCGCACGGTATTCTTCATGCCCACCGCGCAAGGCCCCTGCCGCTTCGGACAGTATTCGCCGTACCTGCGCCACGTGCTCGATGCGAGCGGCTATCGCGACACCATGGTGCTGGCGCCCTCCAGCAACAACGGTTACGGCGGATTGGGCGACATGGCGCGCCCCTTCATGCGCACCGGATGGCGGGCGCTGCTGGCCGCCGATATTCTGCAAAAGCTGCTCTTGCAATACCGGCCGCACGAGCTGGAATCCGGCCAGGCCGAACGCGTCTACGAAGCCTGCCTCGACGACGTTTGCCACACCATTGAATCCACGCCCGTCAAGCCCCCCGTGCAACTGGCCGCAATCCGCGAGGCTCTGCTGCGCGCGCGCGACCGCTTCCGCGCCATCCCCGGCCGCCGCGACCGCTCCACGCCGCTGATCGGCATCGTGGGCGAAATCTTCTGCCGCCTCAACACCTTCTCCAACGAAAACCTCATCCGGCGTCTGGAAGAGTATCGCGCCGAAGCCTGGCTCTCCGACATCGTGGAATGGGTTTGGTATACGAATTCGGAGCACTTTCGCAAGCTCAAGCTCACCGGCCGCCTGTTGACCACCGAGGCGCTCGAAGCATGGGTGCGCAACAAGGTGCAGAAGCGCGACGAGCACGTCCTGCTGGAACCGTTCAGCCAGGATTTCATCGGCTACGAAGAGCCGGATATCTACGAAATACTGGAGTGCGCGCGCCCCTACCTGCCGCGCGAAGGCGCCTTCGGCGAGATGGTGCTGAACGTCGGCAAAGTGGTCTACCTGGCGCGCAAGGGCGCGGACGGCATCATCGATATCAGCCCGTTCACGTGCATGAATGGCATTGTGTGCGAGGCCATTTACCCGAAGCTGAGCCGCGATCTCGGCGGTATCCCGATCCGCAGTTTTTATTTTGACGGGACGCAGTCGGACCTGGATCGCGATCTGGGCGTGTATCTGGAGCTGGCGCGAGGGTATCAGAAGCGCAAGCAATGGCCGCGCACCTGGCCGAAGTACCCGAAAGAGTAGGACAGGCTTCCTAGCCTGTCCATATGCCTACGCCGAAAGCAGGACCAAACCGTCGACCGCCGAATAATCGCTCCGATTGTTGGTAATCAAGGGGACGTCATAATAGAGCGCGCTCGCCGCAATCCAGGCATCGGCAGTCTGGATCGGACGCCCTTTTCTCCTCGCGGCGAAAGAAACCTCGGCCCATTTGTCACACAGCTCGCGATTGACCGGCAGGACAACGTAACGTGTCAGGTGCTGTACGAGTTCTTGCTTCCGCCTCTGGCCCCAGTCCCGTTCGAGCGACCAACGCTCCAACTCAGCCAGCGTCATGAAGGAGATCCCGAGCAATCGGCCGGTGATGTGGGGCTGATAGGCAAGCGCCCGTGTGTCTCCTTTGAAGAGCATCGACACCACGTCGGTGTCGACGATGGCGGCGTTCATCGCGGGTTGACGCGAAGAGCTCCCTCTCGGCGCCACCCGCGCAGGCTCGCGGAGAACTCCTCTGCCGATTCGTCTTCGCGCGACGGCGCACCGAGCAGCGTCTCGAAGTCGTCAATTGGAGTCACGCCCTGCTGAGCGGCCAGTTCCTCGAAGGAGGGCGAGGCGGCGCGATCCGTTCGAGGAGACCCGATTATGTGTGCCCTTTTGCCCACAAATCCAGCATAACAGGTCCAAGGCGAATCTCGGCTCCCACCAGCACAGCCTGGTTCCGTGGACGGCGTTACCAGGAGGAATCCAAGTGGACGGCTGGCGGGCTGAAGCTTCCCAGAGCCCGACTTAACTGG
>PMVV01000102.1 GCA_003166475.1 Bryobacterales bacterium
TTTTTCCTGGTGTTCGGCGTCGTGTTCGGGCCAGACCCTCTGCCCTACCGGATTTGGGTTTTCCTCACGCAGTTCGTCAACCTAGCGCTGGTGGCATCCATCGCCACGCGGCTCACGCGCTCGCGCGCCGCCGGGTTCTGGGCCGCCATTCTGTGGGTGGCGAACAGCAAGCTCGCCACGGTCATGTCCTGGAGCTCGGCGTATAACCTGGCGCTATGCGGGTTTTTCCTGCTGCTGGCTCTGCAATTCTTCCTGCGATACATCGAAACCTCCGCGCGCCGGTACTACATTTGGACCTGGGCTGTGTTTCTGTCCGGCTTCCTGGCCATGGAGACCAACGTGATCTTTCCGCTGCTGGCCGGCAGCTATGCGCTCGCGTGCGCGCGGAAACATTTCCGGCTCACGCTCCCGTTCCTGGCAGCCTCGGTTGCGTACACCATTCTGCACTTCATCCTGGCGCCCACTCACGCTCCGGAGTACATTCTCCATATCGACGGCGCCATTCCAGCCACTTTGTGGACTTACTGGCAAGCGACGTTTGAGCCGTCCGACCTTGCTTACCTCTCGCATTTTTACCGGATCTTCTGCCCCGCGGTCATGGCGGCTTCAACGGCGGCTTTGGTGGCCTTCACTCTTTATCAGGCCGTGCGGCGGCGATGGCTGGCGACCGTGCTGCTGGTTTGGTACGTGATTGCGCTGGCCCCCGTGCTACCGTTGCGCGACCACATCACGGACTACTATCTGACGCTGCCCGCCATGTGCCTGGCTATGCTGGCGGGTTATGCGCTGGTGTGCGCCTGGCGCGCGGGCACGCTTTGGAAGGTGCTGGCCGTGGCGCTCGCCGCCGGCTTCCTGGTACAGGCGTTGCCAGCGGCGCGCCGCCGGGCTGAGTGGTATCGAAGCCGCAGCGAGGTGCAAGAGGCGCTGGTGATGGGCGTCGCCGCAGTGCACCAATTGCACCCAGGCAAAACCATCCTGCTCGACGGCGTTGACGACAGCCTTTTCAGCCAACTGATCTCCCAGCGGCCCTTTCTGTTCCTCCGGATTCCCGACGTATACCTGGCGCCGGGCGCTGAGGATCGCATTGCGCCGCATCCGGAGTGGGGCGGTGTATCGAGATTCGTATTGCCGGCTGACGAAGCGCGCCGCGGGCTTGATCGGGACGAAATCGTGGTTTATCGCGTGGGGCAAGGACCGCTCAGAAACATCACGCATGAATACGTGGTTCCCGCCGTTCCGGCGCGCGCGGAGGGGCCACTCCGTCTCGACGTGGCGGATCAGCTCGCCGCGGACCGCCTCGGGCCGGAATGGTACGGCCGGGAATCCGGATTCCGTTGGATGCCGCGAACTGCCAGCCTCCGGATGGCAGCTCCCCGGGTGGCTGGCCAGAAGCTTTATGTGACTGCGGTTTGCCCGGCCGCCCAGCTCGAGAAGGGGCCGCTCGAAATGACGCTAACGGTGGGCGGCATTCGCCTGCCGGCGGTCAGGTTCACGCAAGCCGACGTCGAGGCCACATTCGCGTTTGTGCTGCCGCCGGGCCTCGGGAGCGCCGATCTCGACGTCACGGTGGAAGTGAGCCGTACCGTGCGCGTCGGCGCGGATCGGCGGGACCTCGGGCTCGCCTTTGGCCGGTTTGAAATCAAATAGCGCGCGACGCTTCGCGCTCAGGCGGGTTCCCGCAGCTTGTCCAGGAAGTGAAACAGGGTCACGCCGACGACGGCATTCAGCAGGCCGAGCACCAGCGTGAGCTGGATTTCGAAAGGAATCTGGCGCCCCAGCAGGCCGCGCGCGAGCACCCAATAGAGGAACTGGTGGAAGAAATAGAAGAAGAACGTCAGCAGGAAGCGGATCACCGAGTGCTCCACGTCGATGCGCAGGCCGACCGAGGCGGCGAAGTATCCGACCAGCGTCTTGACGATGCCGAACATGCCCAGCGGCTGCTTGATGGACAGGGAGTCCTGGGCCAGGCCGATGAAGGCGCCGATAAAGAGTCCGCCGATCTGGCTGCGGCGCATCAGCGCGAAGTAGATGGTGACCAGCAACGGCAGCTCCAGGTATCCCAGAAACTCGAGGAAGCGCGGAACGTAGACCTGGAAGAGGATGGCGGCCAGGGGCACCGCCAGCATGACGCGCGCCCGGAAACGCGAGACCTGCTCGCGCTGATTGCCGACCAGGTAACGATCGCCGTATTCGGTCATTGGCCCCGGGGCGGCGGCGCTGGCGACGAGGGCTTCGCGGGTAGCTGTACCGTCGCCGGATTCGCCGCGTCTCCGCGTCCGGGCGTCGCCGCGTCGGCTCCCGCGCCGGCCGGCGGCACCTTGATGTTGAAGTCCGGCGGCTTCGTGCCCGGAGCGCCCTCGCCGAATTTGTGGTTCTCGGCGGCCCCGATCTGCCGGTATTTTTCGAGCAGCCTGTCGGCATCGGTTCCAACGGGGCCGGCCGGCTGAACCGCCTGTTCCCCTGAAGCCGGAGGCGGCGGCGTGCCGAGATAGATTGGCGCATTAGCGGGCGCCACTTCGGGGATGGCTTGGTGCACGCCCTCCAGCACAATCAGGACGGCCTCCAATCCGCGGTCGAGGCCGCTCGGCTCCACCAGAACTTCCTGATACGGGGAACTAGCGCGCACCACCCGCACCACCCCCACGGGAAAGCCTTTGGGAAAGATGCGATCGTCGCCCGAAGTGAAGAACGCTTCGCCGACCTCCACTTTCTCCTCGCTTGGCACGTAGTCCACCTTGCAGGTCGACTGGCCCTGTCCCTTGAGCGTGCCCACCACGCGATTCTTCTGGGAGACCACGCCGGCCGCGAACTCGGGATCGGTCACCAACATGACTTCGGAAGCCGTGGGATAGGCGGCGATCACTTTGCCGACGATGCCATCGGGCGTAACCACGGCCATGCCCTTTTCCACGCCGGAGCCGGAGCCGCGATCCACGAAAACCACTCTCGAACTGGCGCCCGCGCCGGCCGCAATCACGCGCGCGGCGATGGTTCTGGATTGCGTGCGCTGCTGAAAGGCTACCAGGGCCTTGGCGCGATCGGCGGTGGAGATCTCGGTCTTGAGGAACTGGTTTTCCATTTTCAGGCGGTCCAGATCGGCCTGCAGGCGGCGGTTATCCGCGCGCGCATCGTGCATCAGGATATAGTTCTGGAAGAAGCCGGAGGTCCCGCCGCGGACCGCCTCCAGCACGCGCGCCAGCGGCGTAATGGCGGTGATGGACCACACGCGCACCATGCGCACGTCTTGATCGTTGCGCACCTGGACCGCGATCAACACGAGCTGCGCGAAAATGACCATCAGCAGTACGGTGATGTTGCGGTAGCGATTGAGCAGCGTTTCCATTGCTAGAACCGGCTGAAAGCCGTCCCCAGGGGGGCCCCGGCCAAGATTGGCCGCCCCACAAAGTCTCTAATCGATCGATATCTTCCTCAGCAGCCTGAAATCGCTGAGCATTCTGCCGGTGCCCAGCACCACGGAGGCCAGCGGGTCGTCGGCGATGGAAACCGGCAGGCCGGTCTCCTCCCGAATGCGCTTGTCGAGGTTCTTCAGCAACCCGCCGCCGCCGGTGAGGACAATGCCGCGGTCGCTGATATCGGCGCTCAGCTCGGGCGGCGTGCGCTCGAGCGCCACGCGAATGGCGTTGACGATGGTAGCCACGCACTCGCCCAGCGCTTCGCGGATTTCGCTGTCGTCGATGGTGAGCGTCTTGGGCACGCCCTCAATCAGGTTGCGGCCCTTGATTTCCATGGTCAGCGGCTTATCCAGCGGATAGGCGGAGCCGATTTCCATCTTGATGGCCTCCGCCGTGCGCTCGCCGATCAGCAGGTTGTATTTGCGCTTGAGATACTGCATCACGGCGTCGTCCATCTCGTTGCCGGCCACGCGCACCGAACGCGAGTAGACGATGCCCGACAGCGAGATGACCGCCACGTCGGTCGTGCCGCCGCCGATATCCACTATCATGTTGCCGGAAGGCTCGGTGATGGGCAGGCCGGCNNNNTTGCGGCCGTGCGCCTTCTGAATGAAGTAATTCAGCATGCGCTCGGTGACCTTGAAGTCGGCGATGACGCCGTCTTTCATGGGCTTGATGGCGACGATATTGCCGGGAGTGCGGCCCAGCATCTCCTTGGCTTCCTTGCCCACGGCTTCCACTTCGCCGGTGTTTTTGTTGAGCGCGACGATGGAGGGTTCGTTGACTACAATGCCCTTGCCCTTGGCGAACACCAGCGTGTTCGCGGTGCCCAAGTCAATGGCCAGATCCGATGAGAATAGACTGAAAAGAGAGCGTAAGTTCATTAAAGGATGTTCGGTATTAAGTAGAAGGACGTAGGCTCAATGCAGCTAAACGAGCCAACTAAATGCTAGCATATTTTGTGCCCTCCCAACGTCCACCGACTCGCCGCGCGCTGCTGATGGGAGCGGCGGCGCTGGCGGGTTGTGCCCGCCGCAGGAGCCGCGGATTTCCGGGCTATGCGTTTGTCGCCAACGCGGGCGCGCGCACCGTGGCGGCGGTGGATTTGAACGCGTTCGTGCTGGCCAGGCAGATCGGGATGGATAGCGCGCCGGGCGCAGTGCTGGCGAATCCGCTGCGGCCGGGCGTGTTCGTGCTGATGCCCGAGAGCGGCGTGGTGTGCGAGATCGATGCGGCGACGCTGGCAGTGGTCCGCAAGACGCGGCCGGGAAACCCGGCGGTGGCGATGCGGCTGGCGGCGGACGGCAAATCGCTTTGGGTGTTGCAGGCCCGCGCGCTGGTGCGGCTGGACAGCAGCCGGCTGCGTGCCGTGGAGACCATCCCGCTGCCGGGCGTGGCCGTCGATTTCGATCTCACCGCCGATGGCCGCGCGGCGGTCGGCTTCCCCGCGGAGCGCCGGTTGGCGCTGGTGCAGTTGGGTACGCGAACCATCGAACACCTGGTCGATGCAGGGTGTGCGCCGTCCCTGGTGCGATTTCAGGGCGATGGCAAACAGGTGCTGGTGGGGAGCCGCGCGGATCGCAGTATGACCATCTTCGCCGCCGCCAGCGGGCGGACCGTGGTGCGGCTGCCGCTGTCGGTGGAACCCGTGAATTGCTGCTTCAATGCCGATGGCGGCCAGATGTTCGTCACCGGTCCGGGAATGGATGCGGTGGCGATCGTGTATCCGTATCAGACCGAAGTGGGCGAGACCATTCTGGCCGGGCGGACGCCGGATGGCATGGCGGTCTCCGGCGCGCCGCCATACCTGTTCGTGGCGAACCCGGAATCGGGAAACATCACGGTGCTGGATATCGACACGCGCAAGCTGGTGGCGGCGTTGGCGGTGGGGCAGGAGCCGCGCCACATTCTGATCACGCCGGACAATCGCTACGCGCTGGTGCTGAACTGGCGGTCGGGGAACATGGCGGTGATCCGGATTTCGGCGTTCACGGATCGCCGGCACCGTACCGACCCTGCGCCGCTGTTCACCATCGTGCCGGTGGGGGCGCAACCGGTGGCGGCGGCGGTGGTGGAGATGGGGTAGGGGCGGGGCTTAAGCCCCGCGCGGGATCAAGCCCGCCCTCCATCTGTTAGCGCTTTCAGATAAAGATAGAAGAACTCCACTCCATCGTAGAACGAAGCGATGCGCACGCGCTCATCCTTGCCGTGCGCGCGGATATCGTCCTGATCGATGGCGACGCCGTTCACGCCATAAGTGGGAATCCCGGCCGCGATGGTGTAGATGCTGTCGGAGGCGCCCGTTTCCATGTCCGGAATCACCGGCAGCCCCGGCCACATTTGCGCGGCAACATGTTCCAGCGGCCCCAGTATCGCGGGCTTGGGCAGGATGGGCGGAAACGCCGTCTTGTCGGGTGCGCGGTCGGTCACATTGGACGCGCCATCCACGAAACGGACGGTGACTTGGGGGTCGGCGAACACCGCGATCAGCTTCTGGCGAATCTCCTCCGCCGAGTGTCCGGGCAGGATGCGGCAGTTTACGTTGGCCTGCGCCAGTTGCGGCAAAGCATTATTGGCGTGGCCGCCGCCGAGCCGCGTGGCAACGCACGTGGTGCGCATGGTGGAGTTGTAGCGCGCATCCCGCGACAGGCGCGCAATGGCGTCTTCGTCCGGCGGCGTGCGCAAGATGGCCCGCATGTCCGCGGCGGTTTGCCCGGTTTCGAGCGCGGCGCGGCGCTCGAAGTAAAGTCGTGTGACCTCGTTCAACTCGAAGGGGAACGGCGCGCGCTCCAGGCGGGCGAGCGCGTCCGCAATATGGTAGATGGCATTGTCGGATCTGGGCAGCGAGCTATGGCCGCCCGGATTGGTCGTAGTCAACTGGAAATCGGCGTATAGCTTCTCACTGGCCTCGATGTCCAGATTGACCGGTTTGCCGTGGACCGCGGTGACGCCTCCGCCATCGGGGTTGAGCGCGAATTCGGCATCCACCAGATCCCGGTGATTGCGCAGCAGCCAATCGACGCCGTTCGATTTGCCGCCCTCCTCGTCGGCCGTAAGGGCCAGGATGATATCGCGGCCGGGCCGGTAGTTCTCCCGCTTGAAGCGAATGAACGCGGTAACCGCGGCGGCGTCGGAGACCTTCATATCCTGCGTGCCGCGTCCGTAGAAGTAGCCATCTTTTTCGATGAACTCGAAGGGGTTGGTGGTCCAGTCTTCGCGGCGCGCTTCCACCACATCGATGTGGCCGATGATCAGGAGCGGCTTGTGCGCGCCGCTACCGTGGATGCGCGCCACCAGGTTCCCTTTGCGGCTGTTGGGGCCGAGGACCTGGGCATCGGCCGGATCGAACCCGGCGTCGAGCAGGCGCTGGCGCATGGCTTCGGCGGCGACGGTGGTGCTGCCTACGGAGTCGGTGGTGTCGATTTCAACCAACTGGCGGAAGATGTCGCGGGAGAGGCTGCGGGTGGCGTCGTCAAGCTGCGCGGCGGAAGCAAGCGACAGAAACAGCGCGGCGGCGAGAGGGCGGAAGTTTCGTGGAAGAGCCATGTCTGCCCATGTTCGCAGAGGAGCGGCGGGAATGCAAAGCGCGGTGCGCTCTCCTTGGCATCGAGTCCGTACTGCCAAATCGAGCCTGCTACGTCCTCTTTCCACCACGCGCCACCGCAGTTGTGGCAACATAGGCAACGTGAGGCAATCCCAAGCGAGAGGCTATCCGGTTTGATGATCCGCTCCATCGTCTATTTTTGCGCCGCATCGTTGATTGGTTCCCTGGCGGCTTCCGCGCAGCAGCATGCGCCGGCGCCGCGCGGGCAGAAAGAGTTCGCCCAATCCTGTGGCTTCTGCCACGGCGAGGACGCCACCGGTGCGCGCGCACCCGACCTGGTGCGCTCGCCGCTGGTCGCCAAGGATTCAGGCGGCGACCTGATCGGGCCCGTCATCCGCAACGGCCGTCCGGACAACGGCATGCCCGCCCTGCCACTGCCCGACAACACCATTCAGGACATCGTGGCCTTCCTGCACCTGCGCGTAAAGCAAGCCGCGAACAGTTCCAATGTCGGCGGCGATTATCCGCTGGAGCGCCTGCTCACCGGCAATGCGGACGCCGGCCGCGCCTACTTCAATGGGGCGGGGAAGTGCGCGTCGTGCCACTCGCCCACCGGCGATCTGGCGGGTATCGCGAAGAAGTATGCGCCGCTGTACCTGGAGGAGCGCATCCTCGCCCCGCGCCGCGGTATCGTCACGCTGACGGTCACCACGCCTTCCGGCGCGCAGATCAGCGGCAAGCTCGAGCACATGGATGAATTCTCCGTCTCACTGCGCGATACTGCCGGCTGGTATCATTCCTGGCCGCGTGATCGGGTAAAGGTGAGCGTACACGATCCGTTGCAGGCCCACCGCGACATGCTGACGAAGTACACGGATGCGGACATTCATAATCTATTCGCCTATTTGGAGACTCTGAAGTGAAGAACTTGATGAGGTGCGCGGCGCTGTGCGGCGGTATCGCAGCAGGCATTGCGGCGGCGCTGGCGCAAGGGTTGGACCCCGCCGCGCTGCTGAAGCCGCCCACCGATACCTGGCCGACTTACAACGGCGACTACACGGGCCGCCGCTACAGCCCACTCAAGCAGATCGACGTTTCGAATGTCAAGTCGCTGACGCTGGCGTGGGCGTTCCAGGCCAACTCGCAGGCCATCAAGTCGACACCGCTGGAGGTGAACGGCATCCTGTACTTCACCGTGCCGGAGCACGTGTGGGCGATCGACGCGCGCACTGGCCGCCAGGTCTGGCACTACCGCTACAAACCGGACGGCGGCGATCATATCGGTCATCGCGGCGTGGCCATGTGGGGCAACTGGCTGTACTTCGAAACGCCCGACGCGCATTTGCTCAGCCTGGACGCCAAGGACGGCCACGTGCGCTGGGATATCGTACTGGCCGACGCCAAGCTCGGCTATTTCGCCACCATGGCGCCGCTGGTAGTGGGCAATCACGTGATCGCGGGCGTCTCGGGAGATGCCACCGATATCCCCGGGTTTCTCGAGTCCGTGGACCCGGAGACCGGCAAGCAGCAATGGCGATGGTACACGGAGCCGCGGCCCGGGGAGCCCGGCTCGGAAACCTGGCCCGCCAACAGCGACGCGATCGCGCATGGCGGCGGCATGACGTGGATGACCGGCACTTACGATCCCGCGCTGCACCTGCTTTACTGGGGCACCGGCAATCCGAATCCGGTGCTGGCCGGCGATGCGCGCCCCGGCGATAACCTGTATACCTGTTCCATCGTGGCGCTGAATCCCGATACGGGCAAGCTGGCGTGGTACTTCCAGCCTTCGCCACACGACACTCACGATTGGGACGCCGTGGAGACGCCGGTGCTGTTCGACGCGGATTTCGGCGGCAGGCCGCGCAAGCTGTTGGCGCAGGCCAGCCGCAACGGATTCTTCTTCGTCCTCGACCGGACGAACGGCGAGCATCTGCTGACCGCGCCTTTCATCGAGACCAACTGGACTGCGGGGATCGACGCGCGCGGCCGCCCGGTGGCGCTGCCTGGAAAAGAGCCGCACGCCGATGGGCGGCTGGTGTATCCCGGCTCGGATGGCGCCACCAATTGGATGGCGCCCAGCTTCGACCCGCCGCTCGGTTTGTTCTACGTGGTGGCGCGGCGCGTGTACAGCATCTTCTATTACACAGCCACGGGAAAGCCGGAGGGCTGGGCGGGGCGCGATCACAATCTGGGCGAAGAGTCCACGCTGCGCGCCATCAATTACCGCACGGGCGAGATTCGCTGGAACCACGAGTTGGGTCCTGGCGAGAGTACCGCGGGAATTCTGACCACCGCCGGCAACCTGCTGTTCACCGGCGATGCGCAGGGCAACCTGCTGGCGCTCGATGCGGCCACGGGCAAGACGCTGTGGCACGTAAACGCCGGCGGCTCGATGGTCAGCTCGCCGATGACGTATGCGCTGGATGGCCGGCAATATGTTGTCGAGGGAGTGCAGGGCGTGCTGTATGCGTGGACGCTGCCGGAGTAGGCGATCTGTGGTCGACAACATCGGCAAAAAGCGCCGATGTTACGCGGGGATGACACGGCGAGGGGGCGACGCAGCGAGGCTTCTTCGGGCCGGGGCTCCCGGTGATCACTGCTCCAGCCCGGCGTGGCGCAGCAGGTCGTGGAAGCGGGAGGTGGAGCGCACGCAGTCGAACTCGGGAGCGGTTCCTCCGAAGTCCGCGTCGTCGTTGTCGCGGAACGCTTGGTTTAACCATTCGAGCACTTTGCCCTTATCCTCGACGAGCCCGTATTGATGGGCGATGTCGAGGGCCAGGTAAGCGCCCTTGTAGCCCTTCTCTTTGAGCTGTGCGGATTTCACCTGCGCAGCGCGCAGGCCCGACCTGGCGAATACGGCGGCGACCGCGTCCAGGTCGCGCGGCCGCACCCGGAGGTGCGCCAAGGCCGCGGCCTTTCTTTCTTCAGCCAGGGCATCCGGGACTCTGCCTTCGATCCAGTAGATGCGGGCCATTTCCCCATGGGCGTAGGGAGACTGCGGGGCAATTGCGGCCTCTGTCTCAGCCTGTTCCAGCGCCCGATCGTACTGGTGCAGGCCTAAAAGGGCGTACACGCGCAGATGGTTGACCGGAAATGAGAATGGATCCAGTTGCCGCGCCAGCTCGTTCTCTGCCAGCGCCTCTTCCAGGCGGCCGAGGTCTAGCAGATAATCGGACCGCCAGTGGTGGGCCATCACATAGTTGGGGTTCAAATCGATCGCTCGTCTCAGCTCCTTCTCGGCATCGGGGTATCTGTGCCGGTAGGCATCGATGATTCCGAGCGATGCGTGTGCCTCGGCCAATTCCGGCTCGAGCGCCAGCGCCTTCCGGGCGTATTTCTCCGCCAAGGGCAAGTCTCTCTCCCCCTTTGCCCACCAGGCCACCGCATAGCAATCGGCGAGGCCGGAATAAGCGAGCGCGAAATGCGGATCTTCCCGCAGCGCCTGCTCGAAGTATCCGATTGCCTCCGTGGCGAGTTCCGGAGTTCTTTGACCCCAAAAGTAACGGCCGCGCAGGTAAGCGTCGTATGCCCGTGGATTGGCCGTCCCGCCGCGGGCGAAGCGCGTCTCTTGGGCGGCGCTCAGCCGCCCGGTGACTTCGTGGGCAATCGCCACGGCCATTTGCCTCTCCAGTTGTATGACGTCTGCGGAGTCGCGCTCATAGGTCTCCGCCCACAGGTGCCTGTCGGTCCGCGCCTGAAGCAACTGCGCGGTGACTCGTACCCGCCTGCCGGAGCGCTGCACCGTGCCTTCCACGGCGGCGTCCACATTCAACTCCCGGGCAATTTCCGGCAGCGGCTTCTTGGTTCGCTTGTATTGCATCACCGAGGTCCGCGAAATCACGCGCAGGGTGATCATTTTGCCCAGGTCGGTGATCAGGTCGTCGGTCAGGCCGTCGGCGAAATATTCCTGCTCGGGATCGCGCGACAGATTCTCAAGGGGCAGGACGGCGATGGAATCAATCCCGGGTGGGATCACGGCCCTTTTCAGGTCGAGAGCCGCCCGCAAGCGGTCGTGCAGGCTGCCCACGTTGAGGGCGAGCAGAACTGCCGCGATGGCCACCACGGCGCAAGAGGCCGCCGCGACGATCCACCAGCCCTGTAACGACGCTCCTCGCGGGCGCTCAGTGCGGGCAGGCGTCGCTTCGGCCAGTCCGAGGGGGGGCACGAGGTCCGCGACGACGTCCAACGGCGCGATAAACCGATAGCCCCGGCCGGACAGCGTTTCAATGAAACGGGGGGCCACAGGCGAATCGCCGAGGGCCGTCCGGATCTTGTTGACTGCTTTGGTGAGGCTCTTGTCGAAATCGACGAAGGTTCCCTCGGGCCAGAGCCTGGCTTGGAGCTCGCTGCGGGTGACGATGTCGCCGGGCTTTTCGAGCAACGCCGTCAGGAGCTCGAAGGGCTGGTCTTCCAGCTTGATGCGGACGCCGTGTTTGCGCAGTTCCCGCGCGTCCCGGCGGACCTCAAAAACACCGAAGCGAATCGGATTACTGTTAACGGCCACTTCCGTTGCTGAAGTATAACGCCGCCGGCCGGCCGTTGTAAAGCTGGGAATCCCGCGGGTCCCGCGTGTGCAATTCCCCGATCTCATGTGTTTTCCATCATTTGCCGCGAGACCTTTTCTTCCGCTGGAAAGGACATACGAGGCGTTGCCATTTCGTCAAAACCGGCAGCATTTAGTTTGTGGAGGTAACACCATGAAGACTCGCAGTTTCGTTTTACTCTTGACTTTTGCGTTCGTCGCGACGCTCCCGATTTACGCGGCCGCTCCAACTAATTGTCAGGATGTCGCTGGAGTGTTGATGACGGACATCGGCGCGATTATCCCCGGCACGATCAACCTGGGGCCGGCCTTTGGAGACCTGGGAGGGGCCGTGTCGGCACAGATCCTGGGTCAGAACTCCGACGGCTCGTTCAACGTGCAACATTACTGGGTTTCGACTCAGGGCGACACTATGAAGTTCAAGCAGGCCGTCCTCTATCCGGTCTACCCGATTCCCGGTAACACGGCGGTTGTTTCCGTGCCGTGGGGGAACTACATCGCCTACATCATCCCAGGGGGCACTGGGAAATGGGCTAACGCGACTGGTTGGATCACCACCTTCGGGATGGCTGACTTTAACGAGCTCACTCTTGTGCTGAGGTATCGGGGAATCGTCTGCTTCAACAACCAGACGCCTCCACCACAGCAATAGCCAGTCAATAGCCAGTCTCCCCGCGCCCGGGTATCCGCCCGCACGGCCCGACGCGGCGACGCTGCGGCCCAGCCGGCCTGGGGAAGTAGGGCCTAAACCCAAGTCGTCACGGGGCGCATATCCCAGTGCGCCCCTTCCAGACCTGGAGGAAACGAATTCACTCCAGGACGAAGATGTTTTTACGCGCGCACATCTCTTTCAGGATCTTCGGCCACACGGTGACGCTGACCTCGCCCAGGTGCGCCTTTCGCAGCAGCAACATCAGCGTACGCGACTGACCGATGCCGCCGCCGATCGAGAGCGGCAGTTCGTGATTCAGGATCGCGCGATGATACGGATACTTCAGGAAATCGAGCTGGCCGGTCATCTCCAGTTGTTGCCGTAGCGTCTCGCCGTTGACCCGGATGCCCATGGACGTCAGTTCGTGGCGGCGCTTGGTGACATGGTTCCAGACCAGGATGTCGCCGTTCAAGCCGTGCACTTGCCGGCCCTCGGCCGATACGGCGGGGGTGACCCAGTCGTCGTAATCCGCCGCGCGCATTTCGTGCGGATAGCCGTCGGCGAGCGTCCAGCCAATGCCGACGATGAAGATGGCGGGGCACTCCTGCAGGATGGCGGTCTCGCGCTGCTTGCGCGGCAGGTCCGGATACATGTCCAGGAGGTCTTCGGCGTGCAGGAAGGTCAGCTTCTCCGGAAGGTTCGGATACTTCGTTTTCAGTTGCGGGAAAAGATCCTGCACGTAGCGCTCAGTCTCGACCAGCGCCTTCCAGATCTTGCCGACGATCTCCTTTAGGAAATCGAGATTGCGTTGGTCGGCGGTGATGGCGCGTTCCCAATCCCACTGGTCCACGTAGGCGCTGTGGTCGTGGTCCAGGAAGTAGTCCTTGCGGACGGCGCGCATGTCGGTGCAAAGGCCTTCGCCCGGTTGCATGCCGAAGCGCTTCAGGGCAACGCGCTTCCACTTGGTGGCCGCCTGCACGACCTGCGCATCGATGGGATGCTGGTTGTGGTCGTTGGAGATGTGGAACTGGATGGGAGTACGCGAGCCATCGCGGTCCAGGTAGTCGTTGACGCCGCTTTCGACGTCCACGATCAGCGGCACCGTAACCATCATCAGGTTCAGCGCCTTGCATAGATTTTCTTCAAGGTAATTCTTGGCCGCGAAGATGGCCTTTTGAGTCTCCTTGGGGGTCAGCAGGGAAGTGTAGTCCTGGGGAAGGATCTTCTCCAGTTCCTCGTAGTCACCGATGCCAGGTCCTGCGAGGTCGGCACGCTTATCGACGATCATGGTCGCTCCAGGCATATGGTACACCACTGCATGGTGGTTTACTAGCGGTTTCTGCGCGTACGGCTATCGACGCCGCAGGAGGAGGTATGGCGGAGCAGACGCCGGTGCATCGCTGGGTCGCGGTAGATGCTGCCTCTCGGCTGGTCGATGATCCGCTTGTTTTTGAAATCGGCGGCCAAGGCGTTGTCATCTGTGGCAAGAGTGCGCGCGCCGCTGACGATCGCCAGAGCCAGCACGTGGGGATCGTTGGACGCGCATATTGCTTTGGCGCGGAGACGTTGCTCCTCGCGCCGCAGCTTATCGGCGTCGGCGGATATCAGGCGTCCCGCTCGATCAAGCTGCACCAGTTGCCGTTTCACATCCTGGTTCTTCGCAAGTTCTTCCCGCAGCTTGCCGGCGGCGACGAGGCGGGGCGCGCCGCGTTCGCCAAAAAGCCAGTCGATGATCGCGCTGGACTGCACGAGGAACTTGGGGGCGACGTTTGCGTCAACAATGAGGCACACGTCAGATACCCAGGAGGTCGCGTTCTTCTTTGAGGAAAAACTGCCGGAAGCCGGGCGGCGGATTCGTGATGCTGCCGTTCGCGTCAAGTTCCAGATTGTGGATCGTGGCGCCGGATTTGCCGCGTTCGAAGTAAAGCAGCGAGACGTGTTCGGGCTTTAGCAGCTCCCGCCGGACTTCCATGCGAATGCGGTCGACTAGATAATCACTGTGGGTCTCGACTATAAACCGCCTTCCCGCCTCGGCTCGCTTGGCGAAGAAGCTCCCCAATTCA
Source organism: Bryobacterales bacterium (assembly GCA_003166475.1). GTDB lineage: Bacteria > Acidobacteriota > Terriglobia > Bryobacterales > Bryobacteraceae > Bog-159. The sequence continues at coordinate 14,219 of PMVV01000102.1, forward strand.
GCCTGCGCTTTGGGGTGGAGATGCACTTCCGGCTGCTGAAGCAGAAAGGATGGGAAGCCTGGGAAACCCTGACCTTGCTGCAATGCATCGACCAGGATCGGAAGGGCCTGACTCACGCCATAGCCGACGTCAATGAGGTTGAATGTTCTCCCGCCACTCTTCACTCCAACCTGGAAAGGATCGCCCTCCGTTCTGCCTTTATCCACGATGTCGATCTCCTGAAACAGTCCCGATTTAGCGCCAAATTCCCGCAGAGCCGACTTTAGCTCAGCCCACTCCTGTTGTTTGGCCGAGCGGGACAAGGCGGCCAGGTGCATTGGTACGTGTGATCCTTCGGGGTTCGGCTCCACACCGATCGGATCGTAGGTGCGCTTGGGGCTGGTTCGGATCGGTGCAAAGGCATAGGGACTCTCGGGAAACTGGCCGCGGATGCGGTAAAGTGCGTCGCCAAGTAAGCGAAGGTCGGATTGCGACAGAGCCGACTCCTGCACGACATTGGCGGGCCACTGGTCGGGCCGGAAAAGCATGACACCTTCAAGGTTGAGCCGGGGGTACTTAACGTTCGCCTTGCTCAGGGGGCTTTCGAAGGAAATAGATCCCCCTTGGAGGTCCTCGTTGTTCGCCTGGATGGCCAACCGGCCCGCTTCCAATCGACAACTGCGAGGCGATGGCTGGCCACGCCGCGAGAGGTATTCTGTGCGGAGCGAGCAGTGGCCCGCGTCGTCGTCCACCGTCGCCGCAAGGGAAAAGGATTTGGCACGGCCCCTGCTCCCACCACGATGCGATGCAATCTGGTCATACGCCCCCAGCCAAAACGGATCTGCATTGAAGGGCGGGTTGTTTACAACGCCGTTCGCGATTGCGGTAGCGATGCGGTACAAAGCCAGGAAGGTAGTCTTACCCGAGCTATTCTCCCCCACCAGGAGCGTGATCGGACGAATAACCGCATCCTGCGGCTCAGCGAAGCACCGAATCCCCTCGAACTGTAATCGCACAGCCATCGTTAATGTCCAGCTTACCGCGCCGCTACCTTCATGCCCAGCGCATTCAGATACCCTTCGTTGACGCGGCAGTTCTCCAGCTTGATCTTCGCCAGCAAATCGGCCAGCGCCGCGCGCGAGTGATCCACCGGTGGCCGCTTCTTCATCTTCTCTTCCGCCGCACCCATGCCGCCGGGCAGCGCCGCGTAGGTCACGATTTCATCCCAATGCGGGGGCCGCGGGAAACTCACCGGCGACGACGTCGCATCCATCTTCTTATACGGCCAGAATGCCCAGCCCACATCGTTGGTCTCCAGCATGGCGCGGAACTGCGCGATCCAGGAATCCTGGTTCTCGCCCGATTCGCCCATCCAGATGGGCGCCTGGTAGCGCTCGCGGAAATCCAGGTAGGGCTGGATCACGTCCTTGGTGGGCGCGGTCCAGTATTTGTGGAAGGTGTAGATCGCGTTGGGATCGATGGGCGGCCCGAACACCGCGAAGTTACTGTCCCACTGCGCGCCGCCCAGGATGACGGCGTGATTCTTATCCACCTGGCGAATGGCCTCCGTGATCCTGCGGTAGAGCGGCTCCAGGCGCGGATTCAAACGCGCCACGGTTGGCGGAAGCGGCTCGTTAAGCAGGTCGTAGCCGAGAACGGTGGGCTCGTCGGCGTAGCGCTGCGCGATGCTGCGCCAGAACCCGGCCGCCAACTGCTGCTGTTCTTCGCTCTCGAACAGCCACGGATAGCCCCAGCTATCGTCGATATTGGTGCCCGTCTGGCCGCCGGGCGCGCAGTGCATGTCGAGGATCACCCAGAGGCGCCGTTCCCGGCACCACGCGATCACCCGATCGAGTAAAGGGAACGCGGTGCCGTCCTCGATCAGCTTGGAGTGAAACGGAATGCGGACACTGTTGAAGCCGGCTTCGTGGATGAAGCGGATGTCGGCTTCCGAGATGTAAGCGTCGCGATACTGCTTCCAGAAACGCGCGGCCTCGTCCGGACCGACCAGGTCGTTGAACAGAGCCGAGATCTCGCGGTAGGACGCGGGCCCCTTGTCGAAGTGGAACATGTAGCCCTCGGGCACCAGCCAGTTGCCCAGGTTGATGCCGCGCAGCAGCAGTTTCTCGCCGCCGGGCGCAACGATGTATTTGCCGTCGGTGTGCACGAAGCGGTTGCCGGCGGCAGCCAGCCCGGCAGTCAGCAGACCAGCCAGGATGACGATTCTCGGAATGATGCGCATCATCCGCTATGATACAAAACAGTATGCACGATATCGAGAACAGCAGGCGCTCTTTCCTGGCATCTTTCGCGACAGGGGCACTGGCATCCGCCGCACTGGCTCCCACCGCGGCGCGCGCCCAGCGCGACTGGACCGGCAAAGATCCCATACGCTACCCCGACCCCGACATCCTGGCGCTGGACAAGCGCTTCGCCAAATACAAGGTCAACAACACGCCCATCCGGCGGCTGCGGACGGGCATGCTGTGGGCCGAGGGTCCGGCCTGGTGTGGGGCAGGACGCTACCTGGTGTGGAGCGACATCCCCAACAACGCGCAGATGCGCTGGCTCGAAGAGGATGGCCACATCAGCGCCTACCGCAGTCCCAGCGGCAACAGCAACGGCAACACGTTCGACTACCAGGGCCGCGAGCTTTCCTGCGAGCACCTGAACCGGCGCGTGGTGCGCTACGAGCCGGATGGCGTGGTCACCGTGTTGGCCGACAAATGGAATGGCAAGCCGCTCAACGCGCCCAACGATATCGTGGTTCACCCGGATGGCGCAGTCTGGTTCACCGACCCCGGCTACGGCATCCTGGCCGCGTATGAAGGCGCGCGCGCGGAGATGCAGTTGAAAGAGGCGGTGTACCGCATTGATGGTCAGACCGGCAAGATGGATCTGGTCCTCGACGAAATGTACAAGCCCAACGGGCTGTGCTTTTCGCCCGACTACAAGAAGCTCTACATCGTGGACACCGGCGCCACGCACTATCCGGACGCGCCGCGGAACATACGCGTCTACGACGTGGCCGATGCGCGCAGCCTGCGCAACGGGCGCGAGTTTGTGTCGACCAAACCCGGGATGGCCGATGGCATCCGCGCGGATGTGGATGGCAACATCTGGGCCGGCTGCGGCTGGGTGGGCGCGGGCTACGATGGCGTGCAGGTTTTCACGCCCGCGGGCGAGCGCATCGGCCAGATCCTGCTGCCGGAGCCGTGCGCCAATCTGTGTTTCGGCGGCAGCAAGCGCAATCTGCTGTTCATGGCCGCCGCCCAGTCGCTGTACGCGGTGTATGTGGAAACGCGCGGGGCGCACATCTGCTGAAGTGCGGGGTAGAGTCGAGGATCGGCGCAGGTACTGACGCAACTGGCCGACCCGTTTCTCATCCCCGCTCATCAAACCGGACGTGCCCATTTTGGGCATCCGGCTCTCCGGCTGGCTTCATCGTAGACTGACGTACGCGCGGCCCGTGGTCCTTGGAGTCGAAGTACCCCGAGGTCCCATTCCGTTCCGCAGGGAACTGGCGAGCGCCTTGCGAGGACGCCTTGTGCCGCGGCCTCAGAAAGTTCCGCACACGATCGTAAACGTGCTCGTCAACCGCCCGATACGCCCGGCTCGTGCTCCCTATGCCGAAGTACTGCCGCCAGCCTTGCAACTTCCGATTCAGCTTTTGACGGACTGTCCCATGTACCTACCGCCCCCGCGCGGACTGATATGCGGTCCGAATGTGTACCCCAGAAAATCGAATCGCTCCTGGGATCGGAAAGGATCCCGGACCATCTGGGCTTTCGAGGCCTGCTCAGTTTGCAATTGGAGGGCGGGNNTCTGCCCCTTTAGGGCACACGCTAAAGTCCCGCCCCACATGCTTACAACAGCGTCAATTCCAGGGGTGCACCGGCGGCGCAGCCTAGCAACTTGGCAGCGGACGCCTGCCCCACGGAGATCTCGTAATAGCCCGCGCTACCCACGATCAGGAACGGCTCGCCGGAGCCACGCTCGGCGTAGTGGTGCGCGAGCACGCCGATGCGCTGCGGACCGGCGCGAAAATATCGCGGCCGTGAAACGTGTTGCCGACCGGCTGCAGAAAGTAGCGGACGCCCGAGATCGCGCGCACTTTGTGTTTTTCGCGCGCGTAGATCATGGAAAGAACGCCGTTATCGGGCGCGATGAAGGATTGTCCCGCGGCCTGCGCCAGGATCGGGCGGCGGGAAGTGCCCACGCCGGGGTCGACCACCACCACGTGCACCGT
>PMVV01000415.1 GCA_003166475.1 Bryobacterales bacterium
GGAACCGAGCCAGTCCCGGCCCACCGCCCCCGGTTCCGATCAACAGGGCGGATGTCGAGCCGTGGAGAAGGAAGAGAGTCTCGCCCGCGCTTTCTCGGATGAGATAGAAATCGGACTGGATTTTGGAAATGGCGTCGATCCGCGTGTCGAAGGAGGCCACCCCTGTGTCGCGTTTGAAATTGCCGGGGATACCAACCGCGTGATAGATCTCGCCGGCCTCCCCAGGGCGGTAGAGAGTGGACAGCGAGTAGACCATTTGAGCGGAGTCGTTCTTGGCCCAATACGCTTCCGGGCCGGCGAAGAACGGCTCTCCTATGATGGTCCCGGCGAGTACGCCGTCGGCCAGGGCGGTCATGTCCGTAATGTATTGGCGGTTGAGCGGCCGGCCATTGAGCGGCGCACGGCCGCGGGCCCATGCCCCGGTCTGGTAGAAGTGGGCGGGAAGGACCGCCAGGTCGGGATAGGGCCGGGTAACCTCCTCGACATGGTGAATGCTCTGGTCATATCGCGACACCGGTCCCATTTGAACATAGGGCCACCCGGAACCGATCGCGTCTCCGGTGACGAACAACCGGTTTTCCGCGTCAAGATAGGCGGTCGAGCCAGCCGAGTGGGGCGGGATTGCAACCGCGCTAATCAGCCGGTTGCCCAAGTCAATCTGACTCACTGCCATCCCATTACCATGGTTGGTCGGGCCGCCGCCTTCCCGAATGGGAACGTAGTTCGGAGGGGCCTGCGCCGGCCAGTCCAGGTCGGGGTAGTAAATGGTGCGGTCCGACATCCGCCCGTTTTCACCGATATGGTCCGGATGATTGTGGGTAATGGCCACAACGAAGTCAAGCGGGTGGGCCCGCGGCTGGCCGTCGTTCTCGTGACCCAGCAAATAGCGCACCACGGTTTTCAGGTCGTTCACCCCTTCGACAGCTTTGGCGGGATTGGCGGTATCGATCAGCAGCGCGCGGCTGGAGCCCTCGAGCAGGTACATGGTGGAACCCTGGGAGGTATCCGGATCCGGTATGGAAACGTATGGCCCAGGGGTGTACGGAAGATAGTGCTCGATGCGCCAGGTACGTTGCCCCTGAGCGTTAGTCAACATCAGAAACGCGGTGTACTGCCCCCAGGGATTCTCCGTCGCAAAGCCGGTTCCCTTGGCCCAACCGTACGAGTTCTTAAGTTCCGGTAGGAAGCCCTTTGCCACTCGGTAGTATTCAACGCGCGACTGTTGGTCGGCGGCATAGAGCGACAAGCAACACAATACCAGTGCTGCGGCTATCCGACTTCCGAATCGCAGAAACAAATGACGGCAATTTTGCATTGGATTTCTCCTTTTATCGACACGCAATGCCCTTGCGAACTGCGCGCCGGTCATGCTGGGTTCGCAGATCTCTCCGTTGAACAACGGGCAGCGGCGCGCCCACCGCACGGCCGATCTCCGCGCCGGCCAGGGCAGAGCACTCCTCTACGGGAGTGGCCGCCGGCTTGTGCGCTTACCAACGTCCCTACCATGTTTTCGCCTTTGTTGACCCTCGTCTCGAACATTCCCGTTCGGCGCCGATCCGGGCGCGCGCGCTGCGGGAACTCGACGATTCTCCGCGTTTGGGCTATCCGTCTTCAGTCTCGGTGCTAAACCTTAAAGATATCTGAAAATCCGGTACCTTAGTTGCCGGCGTGAAAGTTGCCGATGCGTTAATCAGCTTTTCCGTCGATCATGGCCCGTGGACGCTCTCGCCGGACGCACGGCAATCCTCGCGATTCCAATCCACCGGTAACCTGATAAGCTGAAAACATGCCCACCCGGACTGCTCAGGCCGACAGTTCCGCAAGAACCGGCGCCTTGAGCCGCATCGGCCAGCGGCGTCAGGTTGTCATTCCTAAGGAAGTCTTCGACGCGCTCGCCTTGGCAGAGGGGGACTTCACGGAGGTGACCGCTGAGAACAGTCGTGTGGCCATGAAGCCTAGGAAGCCCGCCGATGCCGGCGACACGTTGACGGCCGCCGACGCGAAGAAAGTGCGGCATGCCATGGAACAGCTTGCGGCAGGGAAGACCCGGCCATGGTCCAAGGTCAAGCATGACCTGGGCTTGTGAGCTAACCGAAGACGCTGAGCGGGACCTGCGCGGCTTACCAAAGGGTATTCAGAAGCCGGGGATCATTTACTGAAGGGCAGCCATAGGAATGCTGCGGGCTGGTTGGCGCTGGCGCTGCGCCGCCTTATTGAATAATGTGATGGCGACGCTCCACCGACACACAGCGAACGTTCCGTCTGGGCGGCGAGCCCCGTGGCGGTCTGGCAGTCTCTGCTCCCATCTCTCAAATCCGATCGCGCCAGTATCCGGGTCGGCGGTAACCGTGCGCGACGGCAACAACCTCCACTTGGGTGACTGACTCGCGAAACACAACCAGGTATGGGAATCGCCTCAGCAACATTCGCCGCGTGCCGAATTCGAAAATCGCGAATCGTTTTGGGGACGAAGAGATCTGCTCGATCGCCCGATCAAGCTCGTCCAGGAATCCGGCTGCTGCCCGCTCGCTTCGGCGCCGATACCACTCCGCCGCCGCCTCGGCCTCGGCAAGAGCGGCCGGATGGAGAACGACGGGCTTACGGGTCACTGCTGGAGGCGCGCGCGCAAACGGCGTTGCGCGTCCTGCCAGGGAACCAGTTTAACGGCCCCGCTGTCGATCTCCTGGAGGCGCCTGCAGATCTCGTCCCGCCACGCTTCCTCGGCGTCCGCGTCCACCTCGGCATCCAGACTGTCCAGCAGTGAGTCAGCGAGGGCGGCCCTGGCTTCAATTGGCAGATGAAGCGCTTCGCTCAACAATTCGGCGGGACTTCTCGGCATGCCCTAATTATACGCGCATCCACTNNTTCGATGTCAGCCACATGGGCGAGATCGACATCACCGGCCCGGAGGCGCTGCGCCTTACCGAGTACGTCACCACCAACGCCGCCGGCCGCCTCAAGACCGGTCAAATCCACTACTCGGGCCTGCTCTACGAGCACGGCGGATTCGTCGACGACGTGCTGGTCCACAAGGTTGACGACGACCACTATTTCCTGTGCGTGAACGCCTCCAACCAGGAAAAAGACTTCGAGCACATCCGCGCGCACAACCACTTCGACGCCCAGGTCCGCCTGTCGAGCGACGACTACGCGCAGATCGCCATCCAGGGTCCCCACGCGCGCGCCACGCTGCAGAAGCTTACTGCCACCGATCTGGCCGCCATCCGCTACTATTGGTTCGCCGACGGCGCGGTCTCGAACACGCTGGCGCGCATCGCACGCACCGGCTACACCGGCGAGGATGGCTACGAGATTTATGTCGCGCCCGCGGAAGGTCCGCGCTTGTGGCATGAAATTCTGGACGCGGGTAAAGAGTTCGGCATCAAGCCCTGCGGTTTGGGCGCGCGCAACACGCTGCGTCTGGAAGCCAAAATGGCGCTTTATGGCCACGAAATCCACGCCTCCATCACGCCATGGGAAGCCGACCTGGGGTGGATCGTCAAGCTCGACAAGGGCGACTTCGTAGGCCGCGCCGCGCTGGCGAAGCAGAAGGAACAGGGCATCCAGCGCAAGCTCATCGGATTCGAGATGACCGGGCGCGGTATCGGCCGCGACGGTTACGAAGTGCTGGTGGATGGCGCGCCGGCCGGCTGGGTCACCAGCGGGTCGCCCGCGCCCGCCCTGAACAAGAACATTGGTCTTTGTTATTTGCCCGTGGCGGAGGCCCGCATCGGCCGCGCCATCGAGGTCGTCATTCGCAGCCAGCCGGTGGCCGCGGTCACCGTGGAAACGCCATTCTACAAACGAGCCAAATAATGTATCCCGAAGAGTACCGCTACACCAAGGAACACGAGTGGGTGCACGTGGAAGGCGACACGGGCACCATCGGCATCACGGATCACGCCCAGCACGAACTGGGCGACATCGTTTACGTGGACTTCAAATACGGCAGAGAGACCCTGAAAGCCGGCCAGCGCGTGGACCAGGGCAAAACCATCGGCTCGGTGGAGTCGGTGAAAGCCGTGTCGGATATCTATTCGCCGGTCTCGGGCGACGTCGTCGAGGTCAACGGCGCGCTGGCCGAGGCGCCCGAAAAGCTGAATGCGGACCCGCACGGCGAAGCGTGGCTGGTGAAGATCCGTTTAACCGATCCCGGCGAATTGGCGAATCTGCTTTCCGCGGCCGATTATCAAACCTATATAGGAGCGGAAAAGTAACATTTGCGCTATCTTCCGAAGTCCGATTCCGAGCGCCGCGAAATGCTGGAAGCTTGCGGCGTGGAGAGCCCCGAAGATCTGTTCGCCCATCTTCCGGAAGCGGTGCGGCTGAAGCGACCGCTGCAGCTTCCCCCGGGTATTTCCGAATACGAGATCGTCGATTATTTTCGGCGGCGCGGCGATGAGAACGCCAACGGCTACGCCACCTTCCTGGGTGCGGGTGTCTACGCGCATTACCGTCCGGTGCTGGTGGATACGGTGGTTTCGCGCGGCGAGTTCCTCACGTCGTACACGCCTTACCAGGCGGAGATTTCGCAGGGCACCCTCACCACTATCTTTGAATTTCAGACCATGATCTGCCAGCTCACCGGCATGGACGTGGCCAACGCCTCCATGTACGACGGTTCGACGGCGCTGGCGGAGGCTGCCTTGATGGCCGCGCGCCTCACCGGCAAAGGCGGACTGCTGGTGGCGCGCAGCGTGCATCCGGAGTATCAAGAGGTCCTGCAGACTTACGCGAAGAACCAGGGCATGCCGATTACCGAGTTCGACTATGATGCCGGAACCGGCGCGGCCGATCTCGACGATCTGGAGCGCAAGCTCAACGATCTGACCGCGGCGGTGATCGTACAATCTCCCAACTTCTTCGGCGTGGTGGAGGATGTGAAGCGCGCGGCTGCGATCGCCCACCGGCGTGGGGCGCTGCTCGTGATGGGATTCGCAGAGGCGGTTTCGCTCGGAATATTGGAGCCGCCGGCGGCAGATATTGTGGCAGGCGAACTGCAATCGTTTGCCATCTCGCCGAGCTACGGCGGGCCGTATGCGGGCATCATCGCCACGCGCGAGAAATTCGCCCGCCAGATGCCCGGCCGGCTGGTCGGCGAAACCACGGATACGCGCGGCAATCGCGCGTTTTGCCTGACAATGGCCACGCGCGAACAGCACATCCGCCGCGAGAAGGCGACGTCCAACATCTGCACCAACCAGGCGCTGATCGCCTTGATGGCCACCGTCTTCATGACCGTCTACGGCAAGCAGGGCCTGCGCGAGTTGGCGGAGCAGAACCTGGCCAAGGCGCACTATCTGGCGGGCAAACTGAAGTTGCGATTCTCCGGACCGTTCTTCAACGAGTTCGTGGTTTCGACTGCCCAGCCGGAAGCCATTAACGCCGAACTCCTGAATCGGAAGATCATCGGAGGCTTGCCGCTAGGCCGCTTCTATCCGGAGTTATCCGACGCAATGCTACTCTGCGCTACCGAAATGTCCCGTCGCGATGATATGGATAATGTGGGGCAGGCTCTCAGCCTGCGCGGGACTCTCAGTCCCGCTCCCCGGAGTGCCTAAATGCCCATTAAAAAGGTCCGCTCCCACATCTCGCCGAACGAAGCGCTCTTATTCGAACGCAGCTCGCCAGGCAAGAAAGCCTACCAGTTGCCCGATCTGGACGTCCCCGCCGTGGACCCGCGCGCCACGCTCGGCGCCGAAAACGTGCGCGCGGAAATCGAGGGCTTCCCGGAAGTCAGCGAAGTGGAAGCCATCCGCCACTTCACGCGCCTGTCCACCTGGAACTACGCCATCGACCACGGCATGTATCCGCTGGGCTCCTGCACCATGAAGTACAATCCGCGCGTGAACGAACTGGTGGCGCGCACCGAGGGCCTCGCCTGGGCGCATCCCTATCAGCCGGAATCGCTTTCGCAGGGCGCGCTGGAAGTGATGGCGCAGCTTGAATCCGCGCTGCTCGAAATCACCGGCATGGACGCCGTCACGCTGCAGCCGGCGGCGGGCGCGCACGGCGAGCTGACCGGCATCCTGCTGATTCGCGCGCTGCTCGAACAGGAGGGCAACCCGCGCCGGAAGATCCTGATTCCGGATTCCGCCCACGGCACCAACCCCGCCACCGCCGCCATCGCCGGCTACGTGGTGGAGAACATCCGCTCCGACGAGCGCGGCCTGCTGGATCTCGCCGCGTTGGAACAGTCCGTCACCGAGGACGTGGCTGGGCTGATGATCACCAATCCCAACACCCTGGGCGTTTTCGAATCGCGCATCATCGCGGCCGCCGAAGTTCTGCATCGCAAGGGCGCGCTGCTCTACATGGACGGCGCGAACATGAACGCGCTGGTGGGCATCGCGCGTCCCGGCGATTTCGGCGTGGACGTCATGCACCTGAATCTGCACAAGACGTTCTCCACTCCGCATGGCGGCGGCGGGCCGGGCGGCGGTCCCGTCGCGGTGAAAAAACACCTGGAGCCGTTCCTGCCTGTGCCGCGGCTGAAGCGCGCCAACGACGCCTGGGCCTTCGACTACGACCGCCCCCTCTCCATTGGCAAGGTGAAGGCGTTCTACGGAAACTTCGGTGTGCTGGTACGCGCGCTGGCCTACATCATGGCCCACGGCGGCAACGGATTGCGCGCCGCCACCATGGATGCGGTGCTCAACGCCAACTACATCCGCAAGAAGCTGGAGCCGTTCTTTGACCTGCCTTACACGCTGCCCAACATGCACGAAGTGGTCTTCAGCGACGAGCGCCAGGCGCGACTGGGCGTGCGCACGGGCGATATCGCCAAGCGCCTGATCGATTACGGTTTCCACCCGTACACCGTCAGCTTCCCGCTGATCGTACATGGCGCGATGATGATCGAGCCTACCGAGACCGAGGGCAAGCTGGAACTGGACCTCTTCATCGACGCCATGATCTCCATCGCCAAGGAGATCGAAACCGAGCCGGAGACGGTGAAGACCGCGCCGCACGCGACGCGCACCAGCCGCGTGGATGAGGTGAAGGCCGCGCGCAAGCCGGTACTGAAATGGGCACCCGCCCGAGCGTAACTGAGCCGCGACCGTTAGGGAGCGGTCTCTGGCCGCTCGCGTTGATCCTGGCCGTTGTCCTGCTCATCCGCCTGCCATTTCTCAATCAGGCCATTCAGGGCGACGACGTCTACTACCTGGCCGCAGCCGAGCACGCGCAGATCGAGCCGCTCGATCCCAACCACGTCCAGTACGTTTCCATCGGCGATCGCGTGGATCTGCGCGGCTTTCCTCACCCGCCTTTGAACGCCTGGTTCCTGGCCTTGCTGCTGGCCGCGATCGGGGATATCCGCGAAGTGCCGTTCCACGCCGCGTACATGCTGTTCTCGGTAATCGCGGCGCTGGCCATGTGGTCGCTAGCCAAACGCTTCTCGCCCCATCCACTGTGGGCCACGCTGCTGTTTCTGGCGGTTCCGGCTTTCGTGGTCAACGGCAACTCGCTAGAATCCGACCTGCCGTTCCTGGCGTTTTGGATGGCGGCCGTGGCGTGCTTCGTGGCAGGCAAATGGACGCCCGCCGCAATCGCCATGGTGCTGGCGGCGCTCTGCGCATTTCAGGCTGTTTTCCTGACGCCCATACTGGCGGTCTATGTCTGGATTTACCGGCGCAGGGAGCGTACCGCCTGGCTTCTTACGCTGGTTGCGCCGGCAGCTCTGGTGGTCTTCCAGTTGTTGGAGCGCTGGCATTCGGGCGCGCTGCCGCTCGCGGTGTCGGCCGGGTACATGCGCAGCTACGGGTTGCAAACGCTCGCCAACAAGATCCCGAGCGCCGCGGCGCTGGCGGTACACGCCTGCTTTATGGTGTTTCCCGCGCTGCTGCCTGGAGCAGTCCTCGTGGCCTGGAAGCGGCGCGACCGCGAGACCGCCTTCCTCGCCGCGTGGGTCGCGCTGTTCTTCGGAGGCGCGGCTCTCCTGTTTTTCGCCGGATCGGCGCGGTATCTGCTGCCCATGGCCGCTCCCGTAGTCTTGCTCGTTTCGCGCCTGCGGGTGCGCTGGTTGGCGATCGGATTCGCCGCCCAACTGGCGTTGAGCCTGGCGCTCGCCACCGTGAACTACCAGCATTGGGACGGCTACCGGCGCTTCGCCCGGCAAATCCGCGCGGCGACTGCCGGCCACCGCGTGTACATCGATGGCGAATGGGGCCTGCGCTACTACTTGGAAGCCGATGGGGGGCTGCCGCTCGAGCGCGGCGCGACAGGAAATGTCCTGCGCGCCGGCGATATTGTCGTTTCAAGCCAACTGGCCTATCCGATCGCCTTCACCGCACCCACCGCCCCCATCGCCGAGCGGGCCATTCGCGCCACTCTGCCGCTACAACTCATCGGACTGGAAGCCCGCTCCGGCTACTCCACCGCCACCAAAGGGCTGCGGCCGTTCGACATCTCCACCGCGCCCATCGATATCGTGCGCGCCGCAATTGTGCTCGACCGGCATCCTACGCTCAGTTACCTGCCCATGAACGCGCCGGAAGCGCCCGCTCAGATTATCAGCGGCCTGTACGACGTGGAAAGTGGCGCATGGCGGTGGATGGCGGGGAGCGCGGTGGTGCTGCTGAAGAGTCCCGCCCAGCCGCTGCCCATCGAGGCGGTGTTCACCATTCCCGATCGGGCGCCCGCGCGCCACGTCGAACTGCTGCTGGATGGCCGCGTGGCCGCGTCCGAGACGTATGGCGGACCCGGCGCCTATACGCTGAAGTCCCCGCCGCAGNNAAGAAATAACTGTACAGCAGATTCGCTGTACTACTGTCCATCAGTCTCTTCGCGCGCCGCGACGAATCGTGGGGCAGGCTCCCAGCCTGCAGCGGCCTCTCAGGCCGCTCCCCCCTCCGTTTGCGGCTATGCCGCAATGTGGGGCAGGCCATCGTTTCTTGTGGCCTGTCCCCCAGGGCCTCCGGCGCGCGCAATTTCATGAAAACTATCACGGCGGTCTTCGTATTTTTTTTGGCTCTTCTGTCACCATGTGTTTTCATAGAGTTAGGCCGCATTTTCGACCCTGCCGAGTTCGGGCGCTGTGCGCAGACGACAAACAACGATCGTCTGCGCCACGCCGGGCACCGGCCGGCACCCGGACTTTGCGGGTGGAGTAAGAGTGGCGGCCTGAGACTTCCCTACTTCTCGTGGCCGGGAGCGGTCCTCTTCATGAGCGCCATCACCGGCGCAACCGCCAAAAAGACGATGCCCAGCATCCGGAAGCAGTCTATAAAGGCTTGCATGGCGGCTTCGCGCTGCACCATGCCGTAGATGAGGCCCTGCGCCTGGTGAACTGCCTGGCTGGCGCTGGAGCCGCGCGCGATCAGCATCTGGGTGGCGCCGTGCAGCATCTCGTTGTAGCGCAGGTCGAACGGCGTCACGTGGCTGACCAGGATGTGCTGGTGAACCTGCGATCGGCGCGCCAGTTCGGTAGTGACGAAGGCAATGCCGGAGCTGCCGCCGATATTGCGCGCCAGGTTGATCAGGCCGGTAGCGCTATTGGCCTTCTCCTTGGCGATGTAAGAAAATGCCAGGGTGTTCAGCGGCACGAACAGGAAGGCGATGCCGAAGCTTTGCACCACACGCGCCCAGATGGCGGTGCGCAGATCCACCTGGAGGTTGAAGCCCGCCATTTGAAACAGTCCCACGGAAGACATGGCTAGGCCAAACATGAGCAGCCAGCGCGGCTCTACCTTGTGCGAGAGCAGCTTTCCCACCAGGGGCATGAGGAGCAAGACCGCGACGCCGCCCGGAGACAGGGCCAGGCCGCTCAGCAGCGCCGTGTAGCCCATCAAGGTCTGCAAGAAGATGGGCAGCAGAATCGTACTGCCGTAGAGTACGAAGCCCAGCAGAAACATGGTGAAGGTGGCCAGGCCGAAGTTGCGATTCTTGAGCAGGCGGAAATTGACCACTGGGTCTTTGGAATGCAACTCCCAGAAGACCACGCCCACCAGGCATACGCACGCGACGATTGCCGACACGACGATCAGGTTCGAAGCGAACCAGTCCTTGCGCTGGCCGTCATCCAGCAGGACTTCCAGAAAACCCAGGCCGGTGGCGATCAGGCCCAGGCCGATGTAGTCGATGCGCAGGCCGGCGCCCAGGCTCTTGCGCTCCAGGTAGGGCGGGTCGAAGATCAGCAGGGCGGTGAGCGCCAGGGAGAGCAGACCGACGGGTATGTTGATGAGGAAGATCCAGCGCCAACTGTAATCGTCGGTGATCCAGCCGCCCAGCGTGGGGCCGATGATGGGCGCCAGCACCACCCCCATGCCGTAAACGGCCATCGCCATGCCCTGTTTCTTCTTGGGGAAGCTTTCGACCAGGATGGCCTGGGAGATGGGCTGCATGGCGCCGCCGCCTACTCCCTGGAGGATGCGGAACAGGATCAGCATCCAAAGGTTGGGCGCCAATCCGCAGAGCAGGGAACTCACGGTGAACACCACCACGCAAGCCATGTAGAAGCGCTTGCGGCCGAACAAACTGGAGAACCAGCCGGCCAGCGGAAGCACGATGGCGTTGGAGACCAGGTAGGAGGTGAGCACCCAGGTGCTTTCGTCGATGGTGGCGGAGAGGCTGCCGGCGATATGCGGCAGCGCCACGTTGGCCACGCTAGTATCCAGCACCTCCATGAAGGTGGCCAGCATGACCGTGAGGGCGATGGCCCACGGGTTGATCTCGGGGACGGGCTGGATGGGGGCCGCGGGCCTGCGGGTTTCCGGTTCCGCGAGGGCCAGCGCGCCGGTGGATGAAAGGTCGACCGCCATATCGTGCGACTGTTTCGAAGGTAGCCGCAAAAGGCGATTCAGCCGCCGATGAACGCGGATGAACGCCGATAAGACGAATTCAAAAAACATTATATGCGATTGCGGATATCGGGGCCTTAAATTTACGTGTGCAGGATTAGCGGCTTTGCAATGGAGGTCTAATCGTTATACAGTGAGCGCGTAAGGAGAGACCGGATGGAACAGGACCGCAGAACATTTTTGAGCACCGCTCTCGCGGCGGCGCCGCTGTTTATCCCGCGCCGGGCATGGGGCGCGAACGATCGCCTGGCGTATGGCTTGATCGGCGCCGGTGGGCGCGGGCGTTATCTGAACCGCTATTTCCAGAAGCTGGGCGCGGCGTGCGTGGCCGTGGCCGAGGTCTACGAGCCCAACATGCAGGCCGCGCTCAAGGATGCACCGGATGCTAAGCCGCATGTCGATTATCACGACCTGCTGGCGCAGAGCGGGATCGATGCGGTGGTGGTGGCGACGCCCGATCACCAGCACGCTCCGTGCCTGCTGGCGGCGCTCGACGCGCGCAAGGACGTGTATCTGGAAAAGCCAATGTCGCATTCGCTCGAGCAGAGCCGGCAAATGGTGGAAGCGGTGCGCAAGACCAAACAGATTGTGCAGGTCGGCATGCAGCGGCGCAGCGCGGAATCCATTATCAAGGCGAAGCAGCTTGTGGATAGCGGGATTCTGGGCAAGATCACGCTGGTGAAGCCGATGTGGAATTGGAACGTGGCGCACGAACTGGACAATACGCCGCTGGCAGGCCAACTGGACTGGAAGCGCTTCCTGGGTCCGGCGAAGGACCGCGAGCTGCAGCCGATGCGGTTCCGCGCATGGCGCCTGTTTTGGGATTATTCCGGCGGCAACATGACCGACCAGGGCACGCACCTGATGGACGTGGTGCAGTGGTTCACCAA
>PMVV01000331.1 GCA_003166475.1 Bryobacterales bacterium
CGTCGGCTACTTTCGCAAGAAAGTCGCAAGCGCCAACTACTCCATCGACCAGGCCATCGTCGCGCCCTTCGGCGACGATCCCGTGCTGCTCTCCCAGGTGACCATCGGCAACCACACGCAGTCGCGCGCCAACCTGCGCTGGATCGAATACTGGGGATGCCAGGTCTATCAGTTTTCCTTCCGCTCCTACATCGAACAATTCGGCGGCGGGAGCGCGGTGGATCTGCGCCGCAAGTTCGGCGATCGGTTTACGCACTTCTTTCGCGTGCTGCATGGCAATGCCGGACTGCTCGAGGTCAAACAGTTCGCCGGCCGCGATCCCAAAGAGGAGGAACTGTTTCAAAAGATGAAGACGAGTCTGGCGACGCACGCCAACCCGTTTCTTGCGCCTATAGAAGAGCCTGCGCCGGAAGCTTCGTTTGACGATCTCCATCCGCCCGGCACCTTCCTCGCTTCGTTGGACGCCCCCGCGGACGGGTTCACCACCGACGCCAGGAGTTTCTTTGGCGCGGGCGGCGCGGCGGCGCCAAGCGGCCTGGCGGGCGCGCTCGACGGCAGCCTGGACGCCGGCGGAACAGAAAGAGGGCTGCTGCTGGAGCGACGCATCGCGCTTGACCCCGGCCAGCAGCGTACCCTCTATTTCCTTTACGGCTATCGGCCCCTAAAGGTCGATCCCGGGCCGCTCATCGAGAAGTATCGCGGCCGCCCTAGCGTGTGGAAGGATTCGAGCCAACAATGGAAGGCCAAGGGCCTGCGCTTCGAAACCAAAGCCGAACCGTGGGTCAAGCGCGAGACCGCCTGGCATTACTACTACCTGCGCAGCAGCCTCACTTACGACGACTTCTTCGGCGAGCACATCCTGTCGCAAGGCGGCATCTATCAATACTCCATGGGATTTCAGGGCGCCGCGCGCGACCCGCTGCAACACGCGCTTCCGTTCCTGTTCAGCGACCCCGAAATCGTCAGGGAGATTCTGCGCTACACCCTGAAAGAGGTTCGTCCGGACGGCTCCATCCCATACGGCATCGTGGGCCACGGCGTCATCATGCCGGCGTCTTCGGACAACTCCAGCGACATGCCGCTTTGGCTGCTGTGGGCGGCCAGCGAGTATGTGCTCGCCACCCGCGATACGGCTTTTCTCGACGAAGAGATCCCCACCTGGCCGCTTCGTGGTCCAGCGGCGGGCAAAGAACCGGTGCGCAAATTACTGGCGCGCTGTTACAAGCATCTGGTTGAAGATGTCGGCGCCGGCGAGCATGGCGTGATGCGCATGCTCAACGACGACTGGAACGACGCGCTGGTCATGTTCTGGGGCCAGCGCACCATGAAAGAGACCGTAGCCCAGGGCGAAAGCGTCCTGAACTCCGCCATGGCCGCCTGGGTGTTCGACTATTACGCGCGCATGCTGGCCTACTCGGGCGATGACGCCGCGCCCATCGCCCACATCCGCCAGAAAGCCGATGAGAACCGCAAAGCGGCGCGCGCCCAGTGGACCGGCAAATGGCTGCGCCGGGCCTGGCTCGGTCCCACCGCCGGATGGCTGGGAGAAAAGGGATTGTGGCTTGAGCCGCAGCCGTGGGCCATCCTTGGGGGAGCGATTAATGCGCAGCAAACCGGCGAACTGGTGGCCACCATGGATGAGTTGCTGCGCCGCAATTCTCCGATCGGCGCGATGCAGATGAATCAGAGTCCCGACATCGCCTCGCAAGCCATGGCCGAGCCTGGCACGTCGATCAGCGGCGGCATATGGCCCTCGCTCAACGCCACGCTGGTTTGGGCCCTGGCGCGGGTAAACGGGGAAATGGCTTGGGACGAGTGGAAGAAGAATACGCTGGCCCGTCATGCCGAAGTGTATCCGGACATCTGGTACAACACCTGGAGCGGCCCCGACACTCTCAACTCGACGGTAAGCAAGCACCCCGGCGAAACCGTCAACAGCGGCTTTCTGCGCTACACGGACTTCCCCATCGGCAATCTGCACTCGCACGCCTGCACGCTCTACTCGGCGGCCAAGTTGCTCGGCCTCGAATTCACCGCGGGCGGCGTGGATCTTGCGCCGCGCCTGCCGTTGGAATCGTATCGCTTCGATTCGCCGCTGCTGGGTGTGATCAAATCGCCGGCGGGCTACGAAGGTTGGTACGCGCCATCGAAGGCCGGCGAGTGGCACATTCGTCTCTGGCTGCCAGGCGATGAAGCGCGCCGTCTGCGCGCGACCCGCACGGCGGATGGCGCCATCGAAATCCGCGGCAAGAGCGCACCCGGAACGCCGTTGCGATGGGCGGTGCGGCGCGCATGAGTCTCCAGACCCGCCCCATCCCGGCATTCCTCGCTGGGTGTCTGATCTGCGCCGCAGCCTTCGGCCAGGACGGGCCAGCGTTGCTGCACAAGATGCAGCAGGCCTTGGGAGGCGCGGGCGAAATCGACAACATTCACGATTTCGAGCAACTGGTCCGGGCCGCGACCTGGGATCGCAAGGGCAATCCGATCAGCCAGGTTCGAAAGCGCACCCGTTGGATCAAACCCGACCACCTGCGCCTCGACCAGGTGGGGCCAGGCGATCCTGCCCGGCAAGCACTTGGCGGATCTGGTGGGCGATGAACTGGAATTCGCTCGAAGGTATCTTTCCGGTTTCACAATTAGCATCTGGCTGGCCGACCGCAATCCGGATTACGAGATCGCGTCGCCAGCCGAGAATGTTGTCCGCGTCTCAGCCCGCAAAATCGCGAACGACCAGCTCGACATCACGCTGGACCCTGTCTCATGGCTTCCGGTGAAGCAAGCCTCCATCTCACTCGCCGACCCGGCCCATCCGGAGTCCAGCGAAAATCAATTCAAAGAGTGGATGACCGTGGGCGGAATCAAATTCCCCCGACGCGTGTGTATCCCTCACGACGGCATCCGCTTGGCGGATATCACGACCGGGGAGATCAAGCTGAACGGCGGCCTGCGACCGAAGTCGGCTTACTGCGTGCCCGGTTTATACGCGATGCAGTCGATCTCGACCTTCAGCCCCGGCATCGCAAACTGGCAAGCCACCGTGGTGCGCGCCGGTTTGTGTGCGCCAAAGAACTCGGCGTAAACCTCGTTCATCGCGGCGAAATCATTGCCGTCCGCCAGAAACACGGAGCACTTCACCACGTCCGCCATGGTCGCGCCGCAGCCTTCCAGAATACGGCCGATGTTGGTCAACACCAGGCGCGTCTCGTGCTGGATATCCCCCAGCTCAACTTTGTCGGTCGTGGGGTTAACCGGCACCTGCCCCGACACGAAAATGAAATCGCCCGCGCGCACCGCCGGCGAATAGGGTCCGCGCGGCGCCGGCACGCCCGGCGGACTCAGTCGTTCGATCATCATCAATGTCCCTCCGCTTCCAGGTACCGTTCCGCTTCAATAGCCGCTATGCAACCGGCGGCCGAGGCCGTAATGGCCTGCCGGTAGACGCGATCCTGCACGTCTCCGGCGTGGAACACGCCCGCAATATTGGTCCGCGCGCCGCCTTTGGAAATGATGTAACCGTCGGCGTCCGTGTCGATCTGCCCCTTGAAGACCGCCGTGTTGGGGATGTGTCCGATGGCCACGAAAAAGCCGTCCACTTCCTGCTCCCACACCGCGCCCGTGGCGATGTTCTTCAATCGCACGCCCGTGACCCGGTGTTGGCTGGCGTCGAAAACATCTTCCACCACCGTATTGGGGAGCAGCTTGATTTTGGGATTGTGCTGCACGCGGTCCAGCATGATCTTCGACGCCCGGAACTGATCGCGCCGGTGTACCAGCGCCACTTCAGAACCGAAGCGCGTCAGGAAGTTGGCCTCCTCCATCGCCGAATCGCCGCCGCCCACCACCATGATCTTCTTGCCCCTATAGAAAAACCCGTCGCACGTGGCGCAGGAGCTCACGCCGTGGCCGATGAGCTTCTGTTCGGACTCCAGCCCCAGCCACCGCGCCGATGCGCCCGAGGCCACGATCACCGTCCGCGTTTCGATCCACTCCCCTTCCACGTCGATGCGGAACGGGTCGCCCAAAAGCTCGGCGTCCAGCACGTCGCCATGCATGTATTCGGCGCCGAAATTCTCGGCCTGCTTCTTGATATTCTCAACCAGTTCGGGGCCGTCGATGCCTTGCGGAAAGCCAGGAAAATTCTCCACCAGCGTGGTCAGCGACAACTGCCCGCCGGCATGTTTTCCCGCCACCACCAAGGGCTTCAAGTTAGCCCGCGCCGCGTACACCGCCGCCGTATTTCCGGCGCATCCGGACCCAATAATCAGCACATTTCGCATCTGCTTTTTAGATTCTACAATGTAGCACGGCGATGCGAGGGGCAGGCTCCGTGGCCGGGGTGCGCTGTTCTGTTGGCAATCCGGCCAAGCCTATCTGGTGGCCGCCTGGCCTTGCGCGCCACCACCAGGGCAGATCTTCACTTTCGCGATCTTCGTAAAACAGCCCAACGGCCGATGCGCCGAGCCGGCATTGACAAGATGACGAGAATGCGGATCAACGGCGTTGGTTTCCCTCCGTCTCGCCATGGGGGCGGAGGCGCGGGGGACGTTTCTGCTGGTGCCGATGACTGCCCCACTTCCTAAGTTTCCGGCGCTACCTGCCGATAAATATGCAGAGCGGAGTCATGACCACCAATCCGGCCGGCAGCCAACTTTCGAATCGATCTCTCGACGGGCAGGCGCAAATCGTGCAGCGGGCAGCCTCCGCCTGGTGCGCTCTGGCCGGGTTCCTGGTGCTGGTGGTGGGCTGGGGGTTCGGCGTGAGCTGGGTGCGCACGGTGCTGGCCGGCGCGCCCTACGTGCGCGTCAACGCGGCTATCGGGCTAATGGTTCTGGGCGCCGCGCTGTGGCCCAACCGGCGATGGCGCCGTTTTGCCGCGATGGCCGGCGGTCTGGCCGCGCTGATCGGTGTCCTTACCGTCGTCGAGTATGCCTTCGGAGTGAATCTGCGCATCGATGAACTGGCGATGCGAGACAACATGCCGCAGGTCCCGGGGTGGCCGCCTGGGCGAATGGCCCTCACCTCGGCTGTCTGCTTCGCGCTGCTGGGCGCCGGGCTGGCGCTGTCGGCCTTCGGCCGCGCGATCTCCGCCATTCAATGGCTGGCGCTCCCGGTCGCCGGCCTTTCGATGGGGGGTCTGTTTGGCTACGTTTACGGCGTTCCGAATGCTTACGGCCTGGCTTGCTACATGAGCATGCCGGTGCATGTTGCATTCGCGTTCTTCGTGGCCGCCATGGCGCTGCTCTTCGCGCATCCCCACCGCGGCGCGATGCGGATCGTCATCGGCAACGGGCCGGGAGGCGGGATTTCCAGACGCCTGCTGCCGGCGGCCCTGCTCCTCCCGCCGTTTTTCGGATGGCTCCGTTGGCAAGGCGAACGCTTGGGTTACTACGATACCGCTTTTGGCCTGTCGTTATTCACCTCGGCCAACGCGATCAGCTTCGCCACCCTGATCTGGGCCGTCGCGCGCGCGCTCGACCGCACCGATGCGCGCCGGACGGACGCGGAGCGCAACCTGCGCGCCAGTGAGGAAAAGTTCCGGGCACTGCTCGAATCGACGCCGGACGCCATGATCATCACCGACCGGGAAGGCAGGATGGTCCTGGTAAACGCGCAGGCCGAAGCGCTCTTCGGTTACCGGCGCGAGGAACTGCTGGGCGAGCCGATCGAAAACCTGGTCCCGCAGGAGGTGCGCGCCGGGCACCGGGAGCATCGCGCCGCTTTTGCGGCCGCGCCCGAGATGCGGGAAATGCACCACAGTCTGGCGGGGATTCGGGGCCTTAAGAAGAATGGCGAGGTGTTCCACGCCGGCATCGCTTTGAACGCAATCTGGACTCCGGACGGTTTGCGCGTGATCGCCGTCGTTTGCGACTTGACCGTCCGCGACCTTGCCGAGGCGGCCCTGCGCGAAAGCGAAGCGCGTTTCCGCCAGCTCGCCGACGCCATGCCCCAGATCGTGTGGACCGCCGGCCCCTCCGGCGATGTCGATTATCATAACCAGCGCTGGTACGCTTACACCGGGCAAACCTCCGCGGAAAGCCTTGGTTGGGGATGGCAGCCGGTACTGCAGGCCGGCGATCTGGCCGACTGCATCGAGCGCCGGACCAGGGCTATCGCGGCTGGCGAGGCATATGAAATCGAGTATCGATTGCGCCGCGCGGCGGATGGCGAATACCGCTGGCACCTGGGGCGCGCCACGCCCGTTCGCGATGGGGCCGGCGCGGTGGTCCGCTGGTTCGGCACCTGTACCGACATCGACGACTACAAGCGCGCCGAGGAGGAAACCCGCAGAGCGTGGCTCGAAGTCAAGAGCCTGAACGAGACCCTCGAACAACGCGTCCGGGAACGCACCTTGCAACTGCGGGATAGCGAAGCGCGCTTCCGCCACATGGTGGAAGGGGTGAGGAATTATGCCATCCTGACGCTCGATCCCCAGGGAAGCGTGATCAGTTGGACGGACGCCGCGGAGCGTCTCAAGGGATATTCGGCCGCGGAAATCCTGGGCTCGAATTTCGCCCGCTTTTTCACCGCCGAGGACATCGCAGGCGGCCATCCGGAAGAGGCTCTCAGGGCCGCCGCGCTGCATGGCCATTTCGAGGAACAAGGCTGGCGGGTGCGCAAAGACGGCTCCCGGTTTTGGGCGGACGTCTCCCTCACCGCGATGCGCGACGAGACGGGAGAGCTGCGGGGATTCTCCAAGATCGCGCACGACGTCACCGAGCGCAAGCAGAGCGAAGACAAGATCCTTCAGAGCGAAGAAACGTTTCGCGCACTGCTGGAGTCGGCTCCGGATGCCTTGGTGGTCTCCGACGCGCAGGGGACCGTCGCTCTGATCAATGCGCAAGCCGAGCGGATGTTCGGCTACGGACCGGAAATCGTGGGGCAGCCGGTCGCCATGCTGCTTCCCGTTCGCGCGCCGCAGATGGGCGTCGGAATCGAGTTGAGCGGGATCCGCAAGAATGGGGAGGAGTTCCCCGTCGAGGTCAGCCTGAGTCCCGTCGAGACGGCCCAGGGTTCCTGGGTGGCGGCCGCCGTCCGCGATATCGGCGAGCGCAAACGGTTTGAGCGGCAACTGGTGATCGCCCGCCAGCAGGCCGAGGACGCCAACCGCGCCAAAAGCGCCTTTCTGGCCGCCATGAGCCACGAGATCCGCACGCCCATGAACGCCATCCTGGGCATGTCGGACTTGCTCAGCGAAACCGATCTGGACGATGCCCAGAGACAGTACGTGCAGATCTTCCGGCGCGCCGGGTCCAGTCTGCTCAGTCTGATCAACGATATTCTGGATCTTTCGAAAATCGAAGCCGGACATCTGGACCTGGAGCGCACCGAGTTCCACCTTCGGGAGCTGGTGGATCAAACCGTCGAACTGGTCGCGCGCAAAGCGCACGACAAGGGCATCGCGCTGGTTCGGCGTTTCCGTCCCGGCATCCCCAATTGGTTTGCCGGAGACCAGGCCCGCCTGCGGCAGGTCCTGATCAACCTTTTGGGAAATGCCATTAAGTTCACGGATGCGGGCGAGGTGGTTTTAACGGTTCAAGAGCTGCCGGGGGGACCGCCAGGCCACCTGGAGTTTCTGGTCTCCGATACGGGTATCGGAATCCCGCCGGAACAACTCGCGACCGTTTTCGAAGACTTCACCCAATGCGATTGCTCCACCACCAGGAAATACGGCGGAAGCGGGCTGGGACTGGCGATCAGCCGCCGCATCGTAGAGCGCATGGGTGGCGCCGTTGCGGTGGTCTCGGAGGTTGGAAAAGGCAGCACCTTCCGCTTCAACGTGCCGCTCCAGCCGGCGCCCGACCGGCGGGAAGAGCAGGTGGAGGTCCGGGACTTCGAGGGACAGCGCGTCGCCATTATCGACAGCAATACCACCAACCGCCTGATCTTGCGGGAGACTCTGGCAGGCTGGGGCCTACAAACGACGGAATTCGCTTCCTCCGAAGACGCTCTGGCCGATCTGACCGGAATGCCGCACGCGCAGCGCGCGTATTCTTTCATCATTGTCGATAGCCGGGTCGATCGCCGGGTCAGTGGCGGTCTGGCGCCTATCGACGGCTTCGAAACCGGCGCCCGGATCCGCACGATTTTCCCGGATTTGCCGATGGTCATGCTGTCCTCCGACGACCTTCCGGGCGATGAGGCGCGCTCCCGCGAGAGCGGGTTTTCGGGCTACGCGGTGAGACCCGTAAGCCGCGCCGGCCTGCTGCAACTCGTTTCCAAGGCTCTGGGCGGTTCGCGCACCGAAGCCGCCGCGCCGGCCGGACAGCCGGCGCCGGGAAGTTCCAGCGGCATCGCGCCCCGGAAACCCTTGCGCATCCTGGTCGCCGAAGATTCGCCGGACAACCGGCTGCTGGTGCAACTCTATCTGGAGGGCAGTCCCCACTCGCTAACCTGCGTCGAGCATGGCGGCGAGGCGGTGGACCGAGCCGCTACCGAGGAATTTGACGTGGTTCTGATGGATGTCCAGATGCCGGTGATGGATGGACTCACCGCCACCCGCAAGATTCGCACCATGGAATTGGCGAGGGGCAGACGCGCCGTTCCGATCCTGGCGCTGAGCGCCAATGCGCGTCCCGAGGATATCGCGAGCAGCCTCGCAGCGGGCTGCACAGCGCATCTCTCGAAACCGATTTCCAAGCAACGCTTGCTGGCGGCTTTGGATGAGCACGCCAATGCCCTGCCCGCCGGAAACCCCCAGTAAGGGAATGCCGGCGGAACCGGGACGTCTTTAAGGTCCTACTACTTCGACCGATTCCAAGTGCTCTTCCACCGCCGCGGCCCAGGTCCGGAGATCGGCGTCGTCGCGGGCGCGGGCGGCCTGCTCTATCGAAGCGCCCGTTTCCGTCAGCAAGGGAAAGCCATAGGCGCCCCCGGAACCTTTCATGCGGTGCCCGTACATGCCGGCAAAATCGTAATCCGATCGCTCAATGGCGTCTTTCAACGACTGCACGCCCTTGCGGCAATTGTCCAGGTATGTGGCGACCACCTGGTACGGGAGGTCCTCCGGCGGATGTACCAGAATTCTCGGTTTGCTGCCGGTAGGATCTTGTGTTTGAGACATCTTGGATTCCATTTCTCTTCCTACCTTATCGGCACGGATGCGCGATGTTTGATCCGCCGGCCGCTTCGCCGCGCCCTAAACCTAAAGATCCCAGCCGGGGCCGCCGATTCACCTATTGATATGTTTGAATGGAAACCCGAATATAGCGTTCAGATTCCTGAAATCGACGCCCAGCACCAGCGGCTCTTTGGCTTGGCCTCCAACCTGCACGAGGCCATGGCGCAAGGCAAGGGCAAGACTGTCCTCGAACAGTCGCTGGCCCAATTGGTGGATTACACCAAAGTTCATTTCGCCGCCGAAGAGCAGTTCATGGGCAAGTACCGGTATCCCGAAATCGCCGCTCACAAGGCTCAGCACGATCAACTCACCGCCCAGGTAATCGAACTGCAGAAGGAGTTTAGCGCCGGAAATACAATGTTGACTGTTAGCCTGATGACTTTCCTGAAGAATTGGCTGGAGCACCACATCGCCCGCTCCGACCAGCAGTACAGCGTCTATATTCGCAGCAAGCTCGCCGCCTGATCGAAGCTGATGTGCAGGCCCCCGGCTGAGAGCAGAATTGCCTGTGCCCCGAATGCCCTAGCTGGGGACGATGCGCAATCCGCTGGCCGTCGGCGCGATGAGTGGGGCAGGCTCTCAGCCTGCGGCGGCCTCTCAGGCCACCCTGCTGCTAAGCTACCGCTGCGCCCAATAGCGCCCGCGCGTCTGCACCGTCAACCCTTTCCGATGCGTAGTCACCTGTAACTTGCGCCACTCCGAGACACTCACCGGCTGCTCCGACTCGTACCCGATGTTATACTGACTCCGTAACTCCTCCTGAATCTGCGCGAAGATTCCATCCAAGCTCTGCTTCTTGGATACCTCGAAAAAGCCGCCGCCGGTTTCCCGCGACATGCGCATCAAAACGGCTCGCCCATCCGCGCCGCCGCTGAAGATGCCGTAGTATCCCTCGTCGGAGAACAGGATCGAATAGATGAGCGTGTCGGCCCGCTGGGCGGCCTCGATCGCATCCGCGACGCTCGCCTCGCTGCCGGTATCCACGCCGTCCGTGAGCACAATGAGCGCTTTGCGGCCGGTCTGCGGCTGCATGATTTCCCTGGAAGCTTTCCACATCGCGTCGTACAGCATGGTGCCGCCGCCGGTCTGGCTTCGCAGATCGTTCATGCTGGGCACGTCCACGCGCTCCAGCGCCTCGCTCAGCTTCAGGAATGAGGAGGTCAACTCCTGCCGCAGGATCGGCGACAGATCGAACTGCATGATGAATACCTGATCCTTTTTCTCGCGCAGAACGTGCTCCAGGAAGCTGTAAGACGCAATGCGCTCCGCTTCCATGACGCGCTTCTGGCTCAGGCTGGTATCGATCATCAGACCCAACGTAAGCGGCAAATCGGTCTCGCGCGAAAAATAGCGGATGGTTTGCGGACGGCCGTTCTCCAAAACCGAGAATTCGTCTTTGCCCAGATCGCGAATAAATGCGCCCCGCTTGTCGCGCACGGTCGCCAGCACGTTCACCACCTTGACTTCGGCCTTGAACGTCGGCTGTTCCTCCTGCGCGGCAACCCGCGCCGGCGCAACGGCGAACAGTGCCGCCAGGAGCATGAATAGCCCGTGGCAGGCTTTAGCCCAGCAGGGCGGCCTGAGAGGCCGCCGCAGGCCGGGGGCCTGCCCCACAGGACCTGGAACTCGGCCCCACCTCATCGCATCCTCCACGGCTCGGGGCCGTTACCCAGGTCCGGCATCCGCTCGAATAGTTTCGGATTGTACTTGGCGTCGATCTCATAATCGACGTCCCAGATCGATGCGCGAACTCCGTCGATCGACGTCACGCGCGCCGGCAGCATCACGCCCTGGAAGTCGCGGTACCGCTGCAGCCGGTAATCGTATTGGATCTTGGGCTTCTGGCCGGGCATCGGCGGCGATAGGACGCGCTCCGGCAAGTTCGCACTGTTGAGAAACAGTCTGTACGTGCGCCCCGCCGCCTCGACCACCAGAACGTTATGCTGCACCTCGACCGGCCGCGCCTGGAGCCACGCGCTCTCCAGCAGGAAGACAATCTGATTCAGCGCCAGCCGGTCGTGTTCGTAAGACGTGAGATGCCGGGCGTTGCGCGGTATGCCGGTGGAGTCCGTGGCGACCCGGTCCGCGGTCGCATCCACGACAATCGCGCGTTGGCTGCCGCCGGCGCCCGCTCCGTCAAATTCAAAATACCGGTCCGGAAAAACTAAGAGCCAGTTAGTGGCTGGTCCCCTCAGATTCACATCGGCCGGCTTCATGTAGATCGCCAGCGAATACACGCCGCGGAGCCGCTCGCGCCCGCCCTTGGCTTTGACGGCCTGCTCCCAGACTTCTTGCGGATCGGCCGCGTCAGCGGCGGCGATCCCGGCAAGCAGCGCGGTAATTGGAAGCCAGCGATGCATCGTCAGAAATCGTACTGCAACCGGACGCTCGCGCCGCGCGGTGGCGCAATGGCTGTGCCCGAAAACAACCCGGCAAAGTTAATGACGTTCAGACGGTTGGTCAGGTTCTCCACCACCATCTGCAGACGCAGCGTCCGCTTTTCCTGTTTCCATAAGTCCGCACCGGCGCTCAAGTCCAACGTGAAGTTCGGCCGCACGCGCCCCGCCTCGAAATTAACGCGATCGATAATCTGCTGCCCGTACTGCGACACCAGGGCGGTGAGATCCACGGCGCCGTCGATATCCACCGGCAATCCGCTCCCGTAGCTCGCAACCATCGCCACCCACAGGCGCGCATGAACCTGGTAACGAAGCCTCGCGCGCGCCGTGTTGCGCTGATCCTGGGAGATGGGAAACCCGCCGGTCACCCCCACCACACCCACCGCGTTGTCCCCCAGAAACAGGCCACCGGCGACGGGCAACTGCGCAATGCCGATCATATTCGAATAACTCAGAAACCCGGAGAACTTGCCCCAATGCGGCACGGCCAGCTTTACGTCCACGCCGCGAATCTGCGCGCTCTGGAACGCGATCGGGAAGCTGATGCCGGTATTCAGGAAGACATCGTCGTCTGCGTAGTTCGCGAACGTCCGCCGGTAAAAACTGGCGTCCAGCCGGGCCTTTCCCAACAGCGCTTTGCTGAAACCGGTCTCCAGGAAGTTGCCGAGCGAAGGCCGCAGCGGAATGCGCAGCACCAGCGGGTCCACGCTATCCACCTGCGGCGAACTGGCCAGCAGCAGGTTCTCCATGGCGGGCGTGATGAACGTGCGGTCATAGGAGGCGCGCAGCACCACGCCGGCTTTAGGCCAATACCACGCCGCGCCCAGACGCGGGCTCCAGGCCTGGTCGCGCACCACCAGCGAGTAATGGTCCCAGCGCACGCCCGCGCTCAGCGTCAGGTTGCCCAATCGCATGGTGTCCTGCGCGAAACCGGCCTGCTCGCGGTCCAGCCGATGGTCGAAAAAGCGGAAGGCCGGCGGCGTGCCCGGATCGAAATAGGACGGGTCCGCGATCTGATACTGCAGAGCCTCGGTCACGGGCGCATAGTAACCATCCGCGCCAATCTTGATCTCATGCCGTCCCGTATGCGCGGCCAGCGTGGCATTCGCGTAGCCGCGCCGGAAGCCGCGCTGTTGGAAAGCGACGATTGGCGTCGACAGCGTGTTCGACCACAGGTTCGCCGCAAGATCCTCCACCGCGGCGCGCACGCTCAGCAGCAGCCGCGCCGAGAATTCATGCGTCCACGCCGCCTGGCCAAGATCCTCGCGGCTGGTGCGGTCCTGGCGCTGTCCGGCGGCTTGCTGCAAATTCTCGTTGGGAACCTCGAAGGCCGCCTGCTTGCGATGCACGGAAAGGTGGATGCGATCGGAATCCGAAAGATCCTGGTCGTAGACCGCGGTGGCGCCATCCAGCGTGCCGGTATTGGTGTAATTCCCCAGCACCGGCGGATCCAAATAATGATCGGTGTGCTCGCCCGAAGCGCTCAGCGTGAACGCGCTGCGCTTCCATCCATACACCACCGACGCCAGACCGGTGGCTTCGCCAAAGCTGCCCCCGCCGATCTCAGCCTCGCCATGCAACCCCGGCCGGATGTCTCGGCTGGTGGTCACTTCCACCACGCCGCCCAGTTTGCGCCCGTACTCCGCCGGATAATCGCCGGTGAGCACGCTCATGGATTCCACCTCTCCGGTTTCCAGGTCGGGCGCAAAGCCTGGTGAGCGGTTTTCGTCCATCGGCACGCCATCCACCACGAACAGCGTCTGGTTCTCCGAACCGCGCGGATGCAACACCGCATTGGCTTCGAAGAGCCATCCCGGCTGCATGTTCACCAGGTCCATCAAGCCGCGGCCCGGAATCGCGGACTGCTGCTCCTGGACCTGTTGCGCGCCCACCGCGTAATTCACGCCGGTGCTGTGCGGATCGATCAGCGTGGCCGCGTCGGTAACCACCACTTCGGTGGCCGCGGCCTCCACCTTCAATTCCAAATGGATCTCGCGCGGCACCGCCGACCGCATCTCGACGAGCGACGACGAGCGAGTGAAACCGGCGTGCTCCACGTTCAGCCGGTACATGCCGAAGGGAAGATGCTGGAAGGTGAACCGTCCGGCGTCATCCGTTTTGAACTCGCGCCGGGTCTGGGATAGGGCGCTCACCAACGTTCCGGAAGAAGGCAGCGCCAGGCCCGTCGAGTCGCTGACCGAAAGCCGC
Source organism: Bryobacterales bacterium (assembly GCA_003166475.1). Taxonomy (GTDB): domain Bacteria; phylum Acidobacteriota; class Terriglobia; order Bryobacterales; family Bryobacteraceae; genus Bog-159. Next base: position 13,726 of record PMVV01000331.1, read on the forward strand.
AGCTCGCCGGTGTCCACCTGCCCCGACAGCACCCCGCACGCCAATAGCAGCAACCCGATCCGCATTCCGATACCTCCAAGTTAGCAGAGTCGTGCCAAGACGCGATACGCTGTTAGATTACGTGTGTGCGTGACAAGAAAGTGGAGGGCGCCTTTGTATTCCGATTTTTCGTGGGGCAGGCCCTCGG
>PMVV01000453.1 GCA_003166475.1 Bryobacterales bacterium
CTAACTCCATGCTTCCGCAGGAAGTGCTTGTCCAAATGCGCGGGATCTAACTCCTCCGCCCCATCCGCCAGTGTGACGCTGTAATACGCCATCTCCGCGACATACTCCAGAATCACAGCGTTATGCGCCGCTTCCGCGGCCGTCGGTCCCCAACAAAACGGGCCGTGCCCCGCGACCAGCACCGCCGGCACCTGCATCGCATCGCCGCCGGCGAAGTGGCGCGCGATCACCTCGCCCGTGTTGGCCTCGTAAGCTGCCTCAATCTCCTGCGGGGACATCGCCCGCGTCACCGGTACGGGGCCGCGAAAGTAATCCGCGTGCGTGGTGCCCAGGCACGGGATGGGACGCCGCGCCTGCGCCCACGAAGTGGCATAGCGCGANNTTGATCGCCACCAGGCCCTCGGCGCGCGAAATCCCGCTGGCGTTGCCGAACGTGTACAGCACCAACCCCCTGCGCACCAGTTCCAGGTTGGCTTCCAGCACTTGCTTGCGAAGATCTTCCAGCATGTTCCTCAATTATGCCAAAGCGATCTCCAGCTTGGTGACCGACGCCGGTGGAAACCGCCGCGTAAACCGTGCGCCGCCCGCTTGCGCCTGCTCTTCGCGCGGCTCCACGGCGTGCGGACTCTCGAAGCTATTATGCGCATGCGCATCCGCGGCCGCCAGCGTGACCGCCTTGGCCCCATTTGCGGAAGGCCCGCGCGCGCCCCGCAGCTCAATATCCACTTCGCGAGCCTGATCCAGACTCGGATTCGTCACCGTCAGGGTCAGCGTTCTGTCGCGCAGCGAAGCCGAACACGAAAGGCCCGGCAGCGACCCCGTCCCCTTATCGCGCGCGTACGCAATCGCGGGCGCGGACACCAGCGTGCGCAGCGCCTGCGCCCCCTGATGCGCCCGGTACATATCGAAAACATGATACGTCGGCGTCACGCAGAACTTGTCCTCGTGCGCGAAGAACAGCGATTGCAGGCAGTTCACAAGCTGCGCCACCGCCGCCATGCCTACCTTGTCCGAGTGCCGGTTGAAGGTGTCCAGCGTCAGCCCGGCCAGCACCGCGTCGCGCATGGTGCTCTGCTGCCCTAGCAGCGCCTCGGCGAAAGGCTCCGTGCCGGGAGCGTACCACGCGCCCCACTCATCCACCACCAGCTTCACGCGATGCCGCCGGTCCATCTCGCTCATGACGGCCCACTGGCTGGTGATGAACGACGACATCTGGTACGCCTCGCGCAGGATCTCGTAATACTGCTCCGCGTCGAACCGCAAGGCATCCCCTTTGCCCGCCGCCCAATCGGTGGTGCGCCCGCCGCTCGCGTTCCACGCGTAATGATGCATCGACCAGCCCCACACGCGCCCCAATTCGCCCTTCTGCGCCACTTTCGCGAAGAAGCGCTGGGTCCAGTCGAGATCGTTCCCGTTGGGCCCGGAACCGACGAACGCGAGCGGCACGTTGAATCCCGGCACCCACGCGGTGAACCGCAGGAACTCGGTGGCGTAGTCTTCGGGGGTGAACGATCCGCCGCAGCCCCAAGCTTCGTTGCCGACGCCCCAATACCGCACGTTCAGCGCCTCCCGCTCTCCATCGACCGCGCGCTGATCGGCCAGCGTAGTGGTCCCCGCGGGCGAGTTGCAATACTCCACCCAGCGGTTGAAATCCTGCGCGCTCGACCCGCGCATATTGGCCGCGAAATACGGTTGCGCGCCGGTGGCCTTGCAGAACCGCGTGAACTCAACGGTGCCGAACTGGTTCGGATCATAGCTCTGCGGGCCGGTGTGGCGCGCATTGGCGGGCCACTCCGCCGCGCCTGCCCAGAAGTTCGTTCGCTTGGGACGTTTGTCGCGCGGCCCGATTCCGTCGCGCCAGTCGTAGCTGTCGGCGAAGCAGCCGCCCGGCCAACGGATCACCGGCGGACTGATGCGCCGCAACGCTTCCACGAGCGCCTTCCGCAGTCCGCCGATGTTGGGGATCGCCGAGTTCTCACCCACCCAGATGCCGTCGTAAACCACGCCGCCCAGATTCTCGACGAAGTGCCCGTAGATCTCCGGCGCAATCGTCGCGATGGGTTCGTCAATCAAAACCTCGATCAGGCCCTCGCTCGCGGCGGATCGTAGCGCGGTGGCGCACGCCATACCGGCGGCGGCCGCGCGTAGAAACTCGCGCCTGCTGCTGTTCATCATGCTTGTCCTCCCTGTGGGGCAGGCTCCCAGCCTGCGGCGGCCTCTCAGGCNNCTTCCTTCCTCACCTGCGCAGCCAATCCCCGCAGCGCCGGCAACACATCGCCGATCTCTACCGCCTCGGAGCCCGGCTTGCCGAAAGCGAAATACAGCTTGCGATACAGCCCGTACAGTTGCTCGTACGCCACCCGATCCCGCGCATCCGGTTCGATCATGCGATAACGCGGGCACAGCGCCTGCTGCGCCGCTTCGATCGACTCGAACGCGTCCGCCGCCATGAACGCCATGATGGCCGAACCCAGACTGGTGACATCGCCTTCCGGCACCAGTACCGGCTTGTTGAGCACGTTGGCATACACGCGGTTCAGCGTTTCGTTCTTCTGCGGAATCCCGCCGCCGTTAATCACGCGCCGGATCTCGACGCCATGCTCGGCCATGCGCTCGAAAATCACGCGGGTGTGGAACGCGGTGCCCTCGATGGCCGCGAAAAGCTCGTCCTGCGCCGTGTGCGTCAGGTTCCAGCCGAGCGTCGCGCCGCCCAGTTCCGCATTCACCAGTACGGTGCGGTCGCCGTTATCCCAAGTGAGCCGCAGCAGGCCGGTTTGGCCGCCGCGATAATGCTCCAATCCCCGCGAAAGCTCCGCCACAGTGGCGCCCGCGCGCCGCGCGATAGCGTCGAAAATATCGCCGGTAGCCGACAGACCCGCCTCGATGCCGAAGTACTGCGGGTGGATCGATCCCTTCACTACGCCGCACACGCCGGGGATCAAATCCACCTGCTTCGAGATCGCCATGATGCACGTGGACGTGCCCACCACGTTGACCACATCGCCTTCCCGCACGCCCGCCCCGATGGCGTCCCAGTGCGCATCGAACGCGCCCACCGGTATCGGAATACCGGCGCGCAGCCCCAGCTTCCCGGCCCACTCCGCCGAAAGGTGGCCGGCAATATGATCGGACGTGGCGTAGCGCCCGTCCAGCTTGGCGCGCACGCCCGCAAGCAGCGGGTCCACACCAACCAGGAATTCCTCGGAGGGCAATCCGCCCAGTTCCCGGTTCCACATCCATTTGTGCCCCATGGCGCAGACGCTGCGCGGCGCCTGGCGCGCATCGATGATGCCGCATAGCACGGCGGCCACCATATCGCAATGCTCCAGTGCCGTGACCATCGCCGCGCGCTTGTCCGGATTGGCGCGCAGCCAGTGCAGCAGCTTGGAGAATCCCCACTCCGACGAGTACACGCCCCCGCACCATTCGAGCGCTTCCAGTTTCTCGCGGCGGCCGGCCGCGGTGATCTCGGCGGCTTCGCCTTTGGCGCGGTGGTCGCACCACAGGTAGTAATCGTCCAGCGGCTCCATGCCTTCGCCGACTGGAATGACGCTCGACCCGGTGGTGTCCAGCGCCAGCGCCGCGAGTTGCCCGCCGTCGACGCCAGCCGCCTCCAGCGCCCGCCGCATGGCGGTGACCAGCGCCGCCATGTGGCCCCGGTGCGACTGCGTGGCATAGTCCGGGTCCTCCTTCTTGCGGGTCAGCGGATACTCGCCCGTGGCCGAGCCCAGCCGCCCTTTCACGCTATCGAAAATCGAAACCCGGACGCTCAGCGTCCCAAAGTCAACTCCGGCAACAAGCATAGCGGTCAGCTTTTAGCAATCAGCTTTCAGCGGTCAGCTTTCAGCAATCAGCTTTCCCTACCGCAGCCGGGCTGATCGCTGACCGCTAATTTAACATCAGGCTGAGCCGCCCGCCTGGCTGAAAGCTGAAAACTGAAAGCTGATAGCTGATACCTTTTTCGTGCTATTTTTGACTACATGTCTCTGGAGAATCCTTTCCAGGATCCCCTGCGCTTCGAGCGTCGCGTACCCGAGTGCGCCATGGTCATCTTCGGAGCCAATGGCGATCTCACCAAACGCAAGCTGTTGCCCGCGCTCTACAGGCTCGCCTACGAGCGCCGCCTGGATGCCGGATTCGCCGTCCTGGGCATCTCGCGCACCCCCATGAGCGACGATCAGTTCCGCGAGAAGATGCTCGCGTCCGTGAAAGAATTCCTGGAAGACTCGCCCTTCGACGCCGACGTCTGGGCCGCCTTCGCGCAAGGCCTGTTCTACATGCCGGGCGACATCGACAACC
>PMVV01000372.1 GCA_003166475.1 Bryobacterales bacterium
GGATTGGCCGGTTAATGGCACAACCCTGCGCACCCGCCGGTCCCGGTGACCTGGGGTGAAGAGACCCAAAACGAGATGGCCGTCCTGTTCCTGAGCGTGGCGCTGCCGTCGCCTGCCGACGTGCCTGTTTTCCGGCGCGAAATGCGGACCGCGTACCTGGAATCGTTTCTGGCCGAAGGCAACGGCGTCGACGATTTGCCGCCCAGTATTCCCAAGGGCGAGCTGGAGATGTTGAAACGATTGCTCCAGACATTCAATAAGAACGGCGACGGCAAACTGGACGGCGACGAACGCGCGGCGCTGATGAAGTACCTGCACGGATTGCGTCAGTAGCCAATAGTCGGGCATAGCCGGCAGTTCCGCGCTTTCCTTTGCCAGCGCATTCCGGCATAATACGGGTGGGGGCGCCAGATGACCTTGAGTTCGGGTATAGAACTGCCGGCCGACCGTATCTCGGAGATATGCAAACGGTATGGCGTCAGGGAACTCGCTGTCTTCGGGTCTGCCGCCCGCGGAGATCTGCGGCCCGAGAGTGATGTTGACATCCTGGTCGACTTTGAACCGGACGCCCGGATTGGCTTGGTGAAGTTTGCTTTTCTGAGCGAAGAGCTGGAAGGCTTGGTCGGGCGCAGGGTAGATCTGGTGACGAAGACCGGTCTGAAGCAGCGGGTACGTTCCGAAGTTCTGGCAGAGGCCCAGCTTGTCTATTCGGCGTGATTCTTCATTCCTGAAGGACATCCCGCGCGATTAAACCTACAGCATGACCGACGCACCGCAGACCTCGATGCGGCCACCCGTTGAGTCAGCTATAATCGTTGTCGAAAGCAAAACATATTTATACAGAGCTGTTGCGGGCCGCGATCCGAATTCGAAAGGAATTGCAGCCTCGACAGATACCAAGGGCCAAAGATGCCACAACCAGACCCCGAATACCTCGGCTATTATCCAGGCGCGGAATTGGTCTTTGCCATCGTGTGCCCACTTGGAACGCCGTACGGTCGAGTTGTCGAAGCACTGAGCAACTACTTAGGGCAATTCGGTTACAAGACAAAGAAGATCCAGATCATTGCTTATTTTGACGACCTGCTGCTACAACTGGGATCGGATCTGAAGCCTGAAGGCGACGGCGCAATTGCTTCTGCGCACCACAAAATAGCTGCCGGCAACAAGATCCGTGAGATTACAGGCAAGAATGACATGATGGCTCTAGTAGCAGCCGGAGCCATTGCGGATCTACGGTACCAGGAGAACAAGGCGCTTGGGCGAAAGCCCAATGCGAGACGGAGCATTCCGCTCAATAACACGGCTTTCGTTATCTCTACGGTGCGCCGACCCGAGGAGGTTACCACTTTGCGTCGCATCTATGGAAGTGGCTTCTTCCTTGTCGGAGTGAACGCTTCACGAGAGGAGCGAGAGCACTATCTATCCGAGAAGGGAATCGTGGGTGAGGCAGCCGCTGTACTCATGGAGACGGACGCAAAGGAGAAACTCCAGTACGGTCAAGCGACGCGCGATGCTTTCCAAATGGCGGACGTTTTCGTGTCGGGCTCTTCGGACTCAGATTATGCCGATCAGGTGAGCCGCTTTTTGGATTTGCTCTTTGGTTGCCCAACTCTGACCCCCACGCCCCAAGAACAGGCGATATTCATGGCTTACGCAGCCTCGCTGAGGTCTGGTGATTTGTCGCGTCAGGTGGGGGCGGCCATAATGGACACGTACGGCGACTTGATATCCGTCGGGTGCAACGAGGCTCCAAAACCCGGAGGCGGCCTTTACGATCCGCCGACTGACCAGACGCCGAGCTACAGGGACATTGAACGCAAAGAAGACTCGAACGAATTGGAAAAAGAAACCATGGCCGACCGGATTGTGCAGGCCATCGGGAGCGGCATCGATTCTGGGACGGTACGCTTCAGCTTGATGGCCGCAGGTTTCTTCGACATCACCGAGTTCGGTCGCTCCGTCCATGCTGAAATGGAGGCCTTACTGGCTTGTGCGCGCTCTGGCCGATGCGCGCGAGGTGCGGTGCTGTACGCGACCACCTTTCCGTGTCACAACTGCACGCGGCACATCATTGCCGCCGGCATCAGTAAAGTGATCTACATTGAGCCTTATGCCAAAAGCCGGGCCTCGGACCTTCACCCTGATGCCATTTCCGTGGACCGAGAGGAATCGGGCAAGGTTCCGTTTATTCCATTCGTCGGAGTAGGGCCACGCCGATATTTTGACCTTTTTTCGTTGACGCTGAGCACGGGTTACCAGATCGAGCGGAAAAAGGAGGGAAAGCTGGTACGGTGGGAGCGTGCAACGGCGGCGGTCCGGTTGCCGGTGAAGCCTAGCACGTACTTGCAGCGAGAATTGCTTGCATACGGAGCCCTGAAAGGGATACGATCATCACATGGCTAGCCAGGATTTGGTTCACGCGACGTTCTGGAACCGAATGGACCGCGCAGTCAGGCATGTGGGAAGGTTGCCAGAATGGGTTAAGGGCAGTCCTATTAACGAGCGCTCAAGCACGCTTGTCCACGCGCAGGGGCAGGGCAGCACCAATAGCCCCGCCGAGGCCGCAACAAGCTCCGAGAAGGCCGATCCGCCTTCTCCCCTCCGGTGATTTCCGGTTAGGAACGCGGCCGCCTCGCGGCTCGCCCCGTGCCCTTCGCCCAGTCTGCATCATTTGACTGTCATCGGTGAAGCCATCAACCGGCTTTCGCCAGAAGTGCGAGACGATCATCCCGAGTGCCTCGGGGCCAAATCGTGCGCGTGAGGATCGCCGCGATCCTTCATGGCGCCATCACGGAATAGCGGCATCCGAAACCACCCCGCCGCACCTCAGCCTGAGTCCCCGCCGATCCGCAAACAGTTTGACACTTGCGTATGTTTGGCATATAGTCTATAGTCATACTATACTAAATGAAAGAGCGTGCAACCATGCAATGGCATGCGGCCAGGAAACTGACCGTTCTGGCTGTGATTTCGGGCGCGGAAGACCAAGAATCGCTGCGCGTGATTCTGGCCCGTTCCACTTGGGAACTGCGGTTGGCCTCCACATTTCAGCAAGCTCAATACGCATTGGACGACCCTGCCCTCGGCGTAATCATCGCCGATCCCGACCTGCCGGACGGCTATTCGTGGCAGCACATCGCGCAGGCCGCCGCGCAACTCGCGCCGCCGCCGTCCGTGATCGTAGCCTCCCGATTAGGCGACGACCGGCTCTGGGCGGAGGTCCTGAATCTGGGGGGCTGCGACCTGCTCCTGAAACCGTTCGATGCCAAAGAGGTGTTGCACAGCGTCGGCATGGCTTGGCGCTGCTGGCGCGACAAAGCCGTCCTGGCCGATGCCGCGCGACGGGAGGGAATGCTTCGGAGTGCCTAAGGTCAAGGCGAACGGCATCGCTCTGCACTACATTACCGTCGGCGCGGGCCCCGATGTGGTCATGCTGCACGGATTCCTCGGCAATCTGGCCGTCTGGCACCTCTACATGGCGCCCATCCTGCGCCGCGACCACCGCGTCACCACTTACGACCTCCGCGGCCACGGCTACAGCGATGTCACCCCCACTGGCTATACCGCCGCCGATATGGCCGAGGACCTGCGCTGCTTCCTCGATGAAATGGGAATCGAGCGCCCCATCCTGGTGGGCCACAGCTTCGGCGCCGACATCGCCATGTACTTCAGCCTGCTCTACCCCGAGCGCGTGGCCAAATTAGTAGCACTGGAGCCGGGCCTGGCAGCCCTGGTACACCTGCGCAACGATAAGGATTGGATCGGCTGGGCGGCCTGGGTGGCCAAGTTGGAGGAAGTCGGTATCCACGTTCCCGAGGACAAACGCAACGACGCCGAATACCTGTTGCAGCTCAGCCTGGACACTCCCAAGTTCTACGGCCCGGCGCGCGGGCTGCCGCGCAATCGCGAGCCCCTGCTGCGCCTGATCCGCAATACCACCCTGCTGAAGGACTACGAAGTGGTGGGCGCCATGACCCTCGATGCGGTGCGCACCATCGAAACGCCCACGCTGCTGGTCTACGGCCGCGACTCGCACTTCATCAGTTCGTATGATTTCCTGCACGAGGCGCTGCCCAACTGCAAGTCGGTGCTGTTGCCCGGCGGCGAACATTTCGGCCCGCTGGAGCAGCCCGAATTGCTCACCGGGCACATCCTCGGATTCTTGCGCGCGGCCCAGCCCGCTACCGCTTTAGTGCCAACGTAATCCCGTCGCCGATGGGCGCCAGGCTGAGCCACACGCGCTCGTCGCCATGCAGCTTGGCGTTGAATTCGCGGATGGCGCGGGTACCTGCGTCCTGGGCCGCGTCATCGATCACGGCGCCGTGCCATAGCACGTTATCGAAGGCCGCTAGACCGCCGGGCCGCAGCAGTTTCAGGACCCGCTCATAGTAGCGCCCGTAGTTTTCTTTGTCTGCATCCACAAACGCGAAATCGAAACTGCCGGCCGCGCCCTCGCCGAGCAGCGCGTCCAGAGTGTCGATGGCCGGAGCGAGTCGCAATTCGATCTTGTCCGCCACGCCCGCTTCGCGCCAGTAGCGCCGCGCGATGGCCGCGGATGCCGCATTCACATCGCAGGCAATCAGGCGTCCTTCCGGCGGCATGGCCAGCGCCACGTGCAGCGAGCTGAACCCGGTGAACACGCCCACCTCCAGCGCCCGCGTGGCGCCCATCAAGCGCACCAGCATCCCCAGAAACTGGCCCTGTTCCGGCGACAACTGCAGCCCCGCGTCGGCGCGTGCAGCCGTCTCCTCGCGCAGCCGCCGCAACAAGTCCGGCTCCCGCAGAGACACGCTGCGAATATAAGCCGCGAGTTCCGGCCCGATCGGTGTTTGCAGGTTTGACATGTTCCGTCGGGCTTCAAGCCCGCCCTTCATCTCTCTACTTTACGCCACCCTTCATGGCCATCTTAGCGAATTCCCCGGAGGGCGTGAGCTGGTACTCCCAGTTGCTAATGAGCGTCGGTCCCCACTCCGGATCGAAACACCAGACCATCCAACCGATCCCCTTGCCTTCGAGATACTTGATGATGGCCGGTCCGTATTCCGCATTCGTATTGGGCCCCGCAAATCCGCCGAATTCGGTGGCCACCACGGGATACCTGGCGGCGGCGAAGCCGAAATCCTCTTCCCACTTGGGCTCCCACGGCCGCGAGCGCTTGTTGGAGTAGGGATGCGTCACATAGCCAATGCCCTCCGCGTTAATCGGCGCGAGCAGCAAGGGCGTCAGGTCGTAGGCCCAATCGAAGCCCGCCACCAGCGGAATGGCCTGCGGATTGTACGCCCTGATGACGGCGATCAGGTCCTCCTGCATGCGCTTCCACTCCATCCAGTTGACCGGACCCAATTGGTTCCGGAAGGTGGTCGGCTCGTTGAACAACTCGAAGAACGCTATGGTGTTGTGGCCGGCGAAATGCCTGGCCACGGTACGCCAGAAATTGTAAGTCTCCTGCTGCGACGTGTCGTACATGGGATCCTGGAACAACCCGGTGGTCAGATTCCCGATGGAGTGCCAATCCAGGTCGATGTACAGATCCAGGTCCGTCGACCACTCCACGGCCTGATCCAGGAGTTTCAGGTATTCAGCCGGCCCCCTCTCGCGCCACGCCACCGGGTGTACGGGAATGCGCACCACCATCGCGCCCATCTCTTTCACCTTGACGAAGTGGTCCTTGTTCCAGTGGCCCTGCCCTTCCAGCTTGTCGGGATCGGAGATGGATAACCCGCGAAACAAGACGGTCTTGCCCTGCGGGTCGACGAATTTGTTGCCCTTAACCGAGATCAACGCCATCTTCCTGGCATTCGCGGTGTACGGCCGCCCGCCCACGGGCCGGTCGTTCCACCACTGGTGAGTGCGCTTGTCCGCGCTGGTCTGCGCGGTGGCCATCGCCACACTCACGGCGGCGATACATGATAGAGTTCGCATGCGGCACCTCATTGCGTATGTTCCATACTTTAACTCGCGGCGCTCGCCGCAATCCGCCGGCGCAAGTCGCACCCGGCCCGCCCGGTTCACAGAACAAACCGCAGTACTTTGGTAAGCGCTTTCCAAACCAGTAGCCTATAGTAAATTGCGCCCGGGCTTGTCACCATGGAATGGAGGACATCACCAGGCCCTTGTATGAAGGAATTCATCGAGAAAAGCGAATTCCTGGCCGCATCCGTTGGACGCTTTTGGAAGGACGAGGACGGGCAGGATTTTCTGGAATACACGCTGTTGATGGCATTTGTAGCCCTGTTTTCCGCCGCCTTTTACGCCAGTTCCAGCACCAGCATCACCCAGATCTGGAGCACCAGCAACAACACCCTGAGCATGGCCGCGGTCGACGGCAGCTAACCTCTCTGGGCCTTCTCTTTGTCCGCCGCGTCGCCTCCGGGAAAAACCCGGCTACCATAGTTAACACTTAAACAAACCATAGCGGCCAGTAAACCAAAAGCAGGGTTGTCGCCGTGCAGCCGGAGACCGTAAGCTGGTTCTGTATGGTACAGCGATTAAGGATAAGGGAATTCCTGGCCTGTTCGATCGGCGGCTTCTGGCGGGACGAAGCCGGCCAGGACCTCATCGAATACACGTTATTACTAGCCTTTGTGGCTTTAGCTTCCGCCGCCCTGTTCAGCAATGTCGGCACCAGCGTCAGCAAGGTTTGGAGCGTCAGCAACACCACTCTGAGTACGGCGGTTCTCAAGGCCGCCAGCTAACTCTAGCGGGCTGCCGCGCTTCGCGGCCGAGGCATAAGGGAATCCCTGCGCATCCACGCCCCTCACTCCCGCGAGATCCCCGGGTGCTTGATTTAACCGTTCTGGGGGTCCTGATTGACAGAAACCGCTCCCTGACGGTCGCGGCTCGGTAAACCCTCCGAAATCAAAGTGACTGTTGCCGAGCCGCGACTGTCAGGAAGCGGTTTCCCCCAAACGGTTAAGCACCCGAGATCCCCGAAACGGGGTGATACAATCGTCGTTTGGAATATGCGAAGGATCTGGCTGCTGGCGCTAGCGGGCGCGCTGGCGGTAACGTTCTCGTCCTGGGGAAAGAAGAAAAAAGGGGAAGAGACGCAGGTCCTGCAGCTTCCTAAAGATCCCCCCAGCGCGCTTACGGCCGAGACGCGCCGGCTGGTGTTTCAAGTCACGCCGCTTTCGGCCAAGGGTCTCCTATCCCAACAGACACGCGATGCGTTGAAGTGGCTGCTGCACTCCACTAATGGCGCGGCGATAGTGAAGCTGCGCGCGTTCGTGGCGGGCAGCGGCGATCTGCGCCGGGTGCGCGAGTTGGTCAGCGAAACCTTCACCGAACACAAGCTGGCGCTGCCGGTGCTGAGCGTGGTGCAGGTGGGCGCATTGCCGCTGGAGGCCGCGCAGGTGGTCATGGAATCCACCGCGGTGGCCAAGAAGGAAATGAGCCAGTATGGGCTGGTGTACATTTCGGGGCAGGGGGCGCCGGCGGGCGAGCCGCTCGATCCGGTGCTGCCGCTGGCCGAGCAATCCATGCGCTGGCTGGCGACGGCCGTGAAGGCGGCCGGGTCCGAGCCGCGCGACGTGGCGCGCATCACCTGTTTCCTGAGCTCGCTGGACCGCTATGCGGAAGTGCGCCAGTTGGTGCAATCCAGTTACTCCGGCGCGGCGCTGAATTTCGTACAGGTGCAGCGGGCGCCTGCGCGCGCCGTGGCCGCGTGCGAAGCGGTGGCCCGGCTGCGATGGAATACGGGCGCGGCCATTCACATGCTGAATCCGGAGGGACTGGCGCAATCGCCCCAACTCTCCCAGATTGCCCTCATCGGCGCGCAGAGGGTCGTTCTGACGGGCAGCCAGGAGGCTTTCGGATTCCAGGATGCGGACGCGCGGCTGGCCTTCGAGCGCCTGCAGAAATCGCTGGCGCAGGAGGGCGCTTCCCTGCGGGAGGTGGCTTTCGCGAGCCTGTATCCGCTGTCCACCAGAATATCGGAGCAGGTGCGCAAGATTCGCGGGGAATTCTACAACGGGGCGCGTCCGCCGGCGGAAACCATGCTGCCCTTCCAAGGCCTGCCTTCGATGGACGCGGGATTTGCCGTGGACGTAGTCGCGGTGAAAGAATAGGCTGGAATGCTCAAGACTACGGTCACATTTGGCGAGATCATGCTGCGTCTGGCGCCGCCCGGATTCGAGCGCTTGCTGCAGTCGCCCCAGTTCGTGGCGACCTTTGGCGGCGGCGAAGCGAATGTCGCGGTGGCGCTGGCGACCTTCGGCCTCGACGCGCGTTATGTGACGCTGCTGCCTCCGAACCACCCCATCGCCGATGCGGTGGTGGGGGAACTGCGGCGCTTCGGCGTGGACACCTCGCGCATCGTGCGCGCGCACGGGCGCATGCCGGTCTACTACGTGGAGACGGGCGCCAATCAGCGGGCTTCCAAGGTGGTCTACGACCGCGACTACAGCTCCGTGGCGCTGGCCAAACCGGGCGATGTGGATTGGGACGCGGCATTTGAAGGCGCCGGCTGGTTTCATGTGACGGGGATCACGCCGGCCATCAGCGCGACCGCGGCCGGCCTGGCGCTGGAGGCGGTGCGCGCCGCGCGGAAAAAGGGTATTACCGTATCCTGCGATCTCAACTATCGCAAGAATTTGTGGAAGTGGGGCAAGCCTGCAAGCGAGGTCATGCGGGAGCTGATGCGCTTCGTCGACGTGGCCATCGCCAACGAGGAAGACTGCCAGATGGCGCTGGGGATCGCCGCCCCGGTGGACGTCGAGGCGGGCAAGCTGGACCCCCAACATTATGCCGCGCTCACCGCCAAGGTGCTGGCGGAGTTTCCCAACCTGAGAACCATCGCGGTGACCCTGCGGGAATCCATAAGCGCTTCGNNACAACGGCTGGTCGGCGTGCCTCCACGACGGTCGGAACTTCCTGGTGAGCCGGCATTACGAGATCACCCACATTGTCGACCGGGTGGGCGGAGGCGATGCCTTCGCGGGCGGGTTGATTTATGGTTTGCAGGCGCTGGAGGGTCCCCAGGAGGCGCTCGAATTCGCGGTCGCGGCGAGTTGCCTGAAGCACTCCATCCCCGGAGATTTCAACCGCTTCAGCGTCCAGGAAGTGCAGCAATTGCTCAAGGGCGGCGGGTCCGGACGGGTGCAGCGATAAAGAAGAAGACAGAAGGCAGAAGACAGAAGACAG
>PMVV01000314.1 GCA_003166475.1 Bryobacterales bacterium
TGTTTATCCGGCTACCCTAAGGAATGGAAGCCGGCCGCGGCGAGCGAAGAGTGCCTGTTCCTGAACATCTGGACACAGGGCGTCGCCGACGGCCGCAAGCGGCCCGTGATGTTTTACTCGCACGGCGGCGGCTTTGCGACCGGCAACGGAGGCGCGGAGGTCTGGCCGCAGTATCTCAATCACGACGGATCGGCTCTGGCCAAGAACTACGACGTCGTGGTAGTCACTCACAATCACCGGCTAGGGCTACTCGGCTACTTATACTTAGGCGATCTATTGGGAGAAGAGTATGCCGCATCCGGCGCGGCGGGGATGCTGGATATCGCAGCGGCGCTCGAGTGGGTGCGGGACAACATCGCAGCTTTCGGCGGCGATCCGGACAACGTGATGATCTGGGGCGAGTCAGGCGGCGGCGCCAAGACCGCTACGCTGACGGCGATGCCCCGCGCGCAGGGTATGTATCACAAGGCCAGCGTCGAGAGCGGACCGACGCTGCGGCTGACCCCTCGCGATGCGGCCACCGAATCGACCAGGAAGGTGCTATCCAAGCTCGGGCTGAGCGAGAAGCAAGCCAGAGACCTGATCAAGGTTCCCGAGGATCGCTTCCGCGCGCTGCAGGATCAGATGTCAGGCACAAACCCCATGCGATTTGGCCCGGTGGTGGATGGCCAGTACATTCCGAATCATCCTTACGACCCGGTGGCGCCGGCCATGTCGGCGAAGATTCCCATGATCATCGGCACCAATAAGGACGAGACCATTCTCTTCTTCCAGCGGGGCAGCCCGGAGGTGTTCTCGCTGGATGAAGCGGGCATGCGCAAGCGGCTGCACACCGCTCTGGGAGATAAGACGGACCGGATTGTCGATGTATACCACCACTCGCGGCCCAATGCCTCGCCCGCGGACATCTATATCGCCATCACCACCGCTCAATTCATGTGGAACAACGCGATCACCATGGCGGAACGGAAAGTGGCGCTCGACGCCGCGCCTGTCTACATGTACCTCTTCGCCTATGAATCCGAGGTGCCGGTGAGTCCGACCGTGCCTTACCCCCAGAAAGCGGCGCACGCCATGGAGATGGCTTTCAAGTTCGATCACCCGGACAACAACCCGGACGCGGGCAAGCGGCCCGAGCGGTACCAGGCGGCGAAGAACATGAGTGCGGCCTGGGCGGCGTTTGCCCGCTCCAGCAATCCGGGATGGCCTGCCTATACGCTGGCCGAGCGCGCCACTATGATCCTGGATGCGGAATGCAAAGTCGTGAACGATCCGTATCGCGAAGAGCGCCTGGCTTGGAAATCATAGGTCTGGCTCGCACAGCGGGAGTATACTGACCAAAGAGGCAGTGACCTGAGGGAGGTCCAATGATCCAACTGACCATAAACGGCAAACCCGCCCGCTTCGACGGCGATCCCGACATGCCGTTGCTCTGGTACCTGCGCGACGAACTCGCGCTAACCGGAACGAAATTCGGCTGCGGGATGGGCCTGTGCGGCGCATGCACCGTGCACGTGAACGGCGAGGCGGCGCGCAGTTGCCTGACTCCGATGCGGGAGGCCGCGGGCAAGCGCATCACCACCATCGAGGGGCTGAGCGCCGCGGGCGAACATCCACTGCAGAAAGCCTGGGAGGCCTGCAACGTGCCGCAATGCGGATATTGCCAGAGCGGCCAGATCATGCAGGCCGCCGCCATGTTGAAGTCGAAGCCTCATCCCACGGACCAGGATATCGACTCCAACATGGAGGGCAACATCTGCCGCTGCGGGACGTATCAGCGAATCCGCCAGGCGATCAAGATGGCGGCGGGGGTGCGAGCATGACACCCACAATCGAAAATGTTTCGCGCCGCGGATTCCTCGGCCAGATTTTCTCCGCTGGAGCGCTGGTCATCGCCGCGCCCCTGGCGCCGAAGCTGAAGGCTGCCGGGAACTGGCAGCCCAGCGTGTACCTCGGCATCGAGCCGGATGGCACGGTGAAGATCGTCGCGCACCGCTCCGAGATGGGCACCGGTTGCCGCACCGGACTGCCCATGATTGTGGCGGACGAACTGGAAGCGGACTGGACTCGTGTCCAGGTGGTGCAGGCGTTGGGCGACGCCAAGTACGGTTCCCAAAACACCGACGGCTCGTGCTCCGTGCGCGATTTCTACGACGTTCTGCGGGCAGCGGGAGCATCGGCGCGCACCATGCTCGAGAATGCCGCGGCGACCAAATGGGGAGTGCCCGCGGAAGAATGTCACGGGCAGAACCACTTTGTCGTGCACTCGAAGACCGACCGCAAACTGGCGTACGGCGAACTTGTCGCGCTGGCCTCGGCGGCCGCGGCTGCCGAACAAGGATCCATCCGCTTAAAGACGCCCGATCAGTTCCGCTACATCGGCAAAGACATTCCGATCGTCGATCTGAAGCCCATTGTGACGGGCAAAGCGATTTTCGGTATCGATGCGCAAATGCCGGGGATGGTCTATGCGGCGATCGAGCGGCCGCCGGTGATGGGCGCCGCGTTGAAATCCTGCGACGATGCGGCAGCCAAACAAGTGAAGGGCGTCGAGCAGGTCGTCATGCTGGACCTGGCCAAACCGCCACTCGGTTTCAAGCCGCTGGGCGGCGCGGCCGTGATCGCCAACAATAGTTGGACGGCGCTGCAGGGACGCAAGAAGCTGAAAGTCGAATGGGACTTGGGCGAGCACGCCGCTTACGATTCGGCTGCGTACAAGCAGGCCATGCTCGACACCGCGCGCAAACCCGGCCGCGTGGCCCGCGAGTTGGGCGATGTGGACGCGGAATTCACCAAAGGCGGCAACGGCGTCAAGATCGTGGAGGCGTCGTACTACACGCCCATGCTTGCGCATGCGGCCATGGAGCCGTTGGCCGCTGTCGCCGAATTCAAAGACGGCAAAGTGGTGACGTGGACGTGCACGCAGAATCCGCAGGCCGTGCAGGAAACCGTGGCGCGCGCGGTAGGCATCAAGAAAGAAGACGTGGTATGCCATGTGACGCTGCTGGGCGGCGGATTCGGGCGCAAGTCCAAGCCGGATTACGTGGCGGAAGCCGCGCTGCTTTCCAAGCAAGTGGGCAAGCCGGTCAAGATCGTCTGGAGCCGCGAGGACGACGTTCAGTTCGACTATTTCCATTCCCCGGCCGCGTTGTACATGAAGGCCGCGGTGGACGGCCAGGGCCATCCTACGGCGTGGCTGCAGCGCAGCGTGTTTCCGCCTATCGCCATGCAGGGGAATCCGAACGAGGAATACGGCGGCTTCCAACTCGGCATGGGATGGACGGACATCCCTTACCCGATCTCCAATCTGCGCGTGGAGAACGGCCCGGCCAAAGCGCATGTGCGCATCGGATGGTTGCGCTCGGTTTCGAACATTTACCATGCGTTCGGCGTGCAAACGTTTACCGATGAACTGGCCGCGGCGGCCGGACGCGATCGCGTCGAATACCTGCTCGAGTTGATCGGCCAGCCGCGCGTTATCGATTTCAGCAAGGAAGGCATGAAGCAGGGCGGCCCGAACAATCCGAAGTTTCCCTTCGATACGGCGCGGCTGCGGAATGTCATCGAAGTAGCCGCGCAGAAATCCGGCTGGGCGAACAAGAAACCTGCGCCCGGACGCGCGCTGGGCATCGCCGCGCATCGCAGCTTCTTGACTTACGTGGCTGCCGTGGTCGAGGTGGAAGTGCACGGCAGCGAGATCCGGATTCCGCGCGTGGACATCGCGGTGGATGCCGGGCGTATCATCAATCCGGACCGCGTGCGGTCTCAGTTTGAGGGCGCGGCGGTGTTTGGCACAAGTGTCGCGCTGATGGGCGAGATCACCGCCGCGGGCGGCCGCATCCAGCAGTCGAACTTCGACCGGTATCCGGTGGCGCGCATGAATGAGGCGCCCCTTGAGACGCACGTCCACATTGTGACTAACGACGCCGCGCCCGCAGGCGTGGGTGAGCCCGGTGTGCCGCCTATCGCGCCAGCGATCTGCAACGCAATCTTTGCGGCCACCGGAAAACGCATTCGCGAGTTGCCCGTCAAAGGGCAATTGAGTTGAGGGCCGCTCTCTTATCGATCGCGTTCGCTGCTCTTGCACAGGCCCAGCCCAACCCCGCCGCCGCGGCAGCGCACCAATGGCGCGCGGCGCACGAGCAGGCCATCCTCGCCGAGTTCATGGACCTGCTCGCCATTCCGAACCTGGCGAGCGACCAGCCCAACATTCGCCGCAATGCCGCGGCGGTGTCGGCGATTCTCGAAAAGCGCGGCGTGAAGACACAACTGCTGGAAGTGCCATTTGAAGCGACGACCGCGCCGCCGGTGGTGTACGGCGCAATCGAATCGCCCGGAGCCGCGCGCACCGTCATCTTCTACGCGCACTACGATGGCCAGCCGCTCGACCCGAAGGAATGGGTCACGCCTCCGTGGCATCCCGTGCTGCGGGACGGCCGCATTTACGCGCGGTCGGCCTCGGATGACAAGGCGCCGATCATCGCCATCGCCACAGCGCTCGATGCGCTGCGAGCCGCCGGTATTCCGCTGCGCTCCAATATCAAGTTCGTCTTCGAAGGCGAGGAAGAAGCCGGATCGCCGCACCTGGCGAGCATTCTCGCGAAATACAAAGACCTGCTGACGAGCGATGTCTGGCTGATTTGCGATGGCCCGGTGCACCAGAGCCGCCGCCAGCAGATCGTGTTCGGCGCGCGCGGCATCACCCAGCTCGATATTACCGTCTATGGCCCGAAGCGCGAGTTGCATAGCGGCCACTACGGCAACTGGGCGCCCAACCCCGCCATGATGCTCGCGCGGCTGCTGGCGTCCATGAAGGACGACGACGGCCGCGTCACCATCGATCGTTTTTACGACGGCATCGAGCCGCTGAGCGAGACCGAACGCCGTGCCGTAGCCGACGCGCCGGACGTGGATCGCGACCTGATGCGCGAGCTATGGCTGGGCAGCACCGAAGGCGGCGGCAAGAAGTTGGTGGAACTGTTGAACCTGCCATCGTTGAATATTCGCGGCATGAGCGCGGCGCGCACCGGCGCGCAGGCGAGCAACGTCATCCCCGCCACTGCCACGGCGACGATCGATATCCGTTTGGTGAAAGGCATCGACCACGATACCGCGGCCCGGCGGGTGGTCGAGCACATCCGCAAGCAAGGCTACTATGTCGTCGACCGCGATCCAGATCCGCAAACGCGGATGACGCACGCCAAAGTCGCCAAAGTTATTGTGGAGTCCGGTGGCTACAATGCGGCGCGCATGTCCATGGATCTGCCGATCTCGCAACTGGTGCTGCGCACGGCCGAATCCGCGCGCGGCCCGGTGGTCAAGCTGCCGACCATGGGCGGCAGCGTGCCGCTCTACATGATCGAAGAGACGCTGCATGCGCCCACCATCACCGTCCCCATCGCCAATCACGACAACAATCAGCACAGTTTCGACGAGAACATCCGGCTGGAGAATCTGTGGGACGGCATCGATCTGCTGGCCGCGCTGCTCGCGATGTAGCGCCTCTCACCGCGGCCCGAAAGCGATGCCATAGGACTGGCCGCCGAGCGGAATCTTCTTCGTCACCGTGCCGCTTGCGATATCGATCACCGAGGCCCACGTCGCCTGGTAGTCGCCCGCCCAAAGCTCGCTTCCGTCCGGAGTAACCGCCAGCATCCCGGGAACCGAACCCGCGGTTATGGTCAGGACCACTTTGTTCTGGGTAAGATCGACTTCGAATATCTTGTTATCCCCGCCATCGTCCGCGAATAACCGCGTGCCATCCGGCGTAACTGCGATGCCGCTGGTCGCAGGATCATTCGCGCCGTTGTATTCCAGCAGCAGGGAACCCGTGATCGTGTTCGAGGCGGTCGAGATAGTGTAAAGGTACGCCGATCCGCCCACGACATATACCTTCGTGCCATCCGGCGACACCGCCACGGCCATCGGATAAGGCACTCGAATCGAGTTCACCGCCGTGTTGGAACTGGTATCGATCACAAAGATGTAGCAAGGGGCATTCCCGAAATCCGGGGGTACATTGTTGCCCGCAACGTATACGTGTGTACCATCCGGCGAGATGGCGATGGAGGAGGGATAGCTGGAGTGCGGCATCGGGATTTGCTTTGCGGCGAATGATGCTGTTTCGATCGCGGTCACTGAGTTGGAAAACGAGTTGGCCACGTATGCTTTGCTCCCGTCCGGCGAGACCACCACTCCCACCGGAGAGGATCCCGTCGGAACGCTCCTCACCACCCGCTTTGACGCCGTATCGACCACGGATACATTGGACGAACTGTAATTGGTCACATAGGCGCGCGTGCCGTCAAGGCTGACCGCCGCGCCGCCGTACTCCAAGTAGAGCTGGTTGCCAGAATCCATGGCGCCTACGGGAATGCTCGCCAGTTCGCGCCCGCTGGACTGGGCGATCGCCTGCACATGCGAACTGCCGGAATTGGGAACCAGTAGAGTCGTTCCATCCGGACTGACGGCCAATCCGGCGACGCTGCCCAGCGTCTGAATCGCGGAGACCGCTTCCATCTTTGCGACGTTCACAACGTCCACGGTTGAGCCGTTGGCGGCCACGTAAGCGCGCGACCCATCCGGTGAAAACACCACCGCGCCCGGCGACGCTTCCGCCAGCAGAGTGATGGACCCCACTACCTGGTTCGTATTGGTCTGAATCACAGTGATGACGGACGTAACGGTGTTGTAAAGCGCGGATTCCCCAATCCACGCCATCGATCCGTCTGGCGAGATTTGAATCAACTCCGGGTTCAAATCTACGTTAAGCGTTATCGTCGCCACCACCGCATTCGACGAAGTGTCCACCACGGCCACGTTCGGATTGTAGGGGTTACCCGCCCCGAAGTTCGGCACGTAAGCAAACTTGCCGTCCGGTGTGACCGCGACACTGACCGCCGTCGTGATTGGAACCGTTGTCTTCACCGTGAGGAAAGCGGTATCCAAGACCAGCAGGCCGGGTTGCGCCGAGAACAGCGAGGGCACGTAGAGTGTCTTGCCGTCCGGCGAGATCGCCATTGGACCCAGAAATGCGGCGAAACCGACCTCCTGAGTCACTGCGAGGGTGACGGTATCAATCTCCACCAGGTGGCTTTCGTATGCGTAGTCGTAAGACTCGGCGAAAAGTTTGCCGCCGTCCGGGGTGATTGCCATCCGGCTTATGCCGTAACCTATCGGGATCGTGGCCAGGGTAGCCCCAGTGCTAACTTTTACAACTGTAACCGATTCCGAAACCGAGTTCGAGATGTAGGCTATCGATCCGTTCGGAGAAAAGACTGCGTCTGCCGCGCCGTTTCCGACGGTCCACTGCGCCTTCTGACGGCCGCTGGCGGTGCTGAAAACACCGACTGTCGATGGATTGTTGCAACAGTTAACGATGTAAGCGACGGACGCCTGCAACGGGCTTACGCACATCGCAAACAACGTAACTAAACTGTAAGAGAACGACGAAGAAAGGCTGAGCCGCATGCAGAACCTCCCGCGGCCATATCGTAGCACCGGGCAAGCGAAGCGGCGCACCGCGTCGCACTATTTCCACTCCGCCGTGAAGATATTAAACTCATACTTCTCTTTAGCGTCCCGGTCCGAACAGAACACCAGCGTCTTGCCGTCCGGCGAAAACTCCGGGAACGAAGTGAAGCCGCCGAAATCGGTGACCTGCTCCAACCCGCTGCCATCCAGGTTCATCATGTACAACTCAAAGCGGCGCGTATCGCAGGCGTGCTTGTTGGAGGCGAACAGGATCTTCTTGCCATCCGGCGTGAAAGTAGGCGCGAAACTGGCGCAGCCGAAATCGGTAATGGTGCTGGCATGGCTGCCGTCCGCGTCCGCCACCACGATCTCCATCTTCATGGGCGCCGTGGTGTTTGCGGCCAGCAGCGACTTGTACCGCGCCAGGTCTTCCGGCGTTTTGGGATAGCCCGCGCGCCACACCAGCTTTCGGCCATCGCGCGAGAATACCGCGCCGCCATCGTAACCCACCTTCCTGGTGATCTGCCGCTTGTGCGAGCCATCCGTTTTCATGGTCCACAGATCCAGGTCGCCGGAAGCCAGCGAGGTGTAAACCACTGTGCCGGTCTTCCAGTTAATGGTCGCCTCGGCATCGTATCCCGGCGCGTTCGTCAGTTGCTTCAGGATCTTTCCCGCGTCGGTCGCGAGATAGATGTCATAGCCGGCGAACACGCCCCACACATATCCGTGGCTGCGGTCGGGTGGCGTGGGACAAGCGTCCCCAGCGCCGTGCGTGGAGGCGTACACGATGTGTTTGTTGTCCTTCAAGAAGTAGCCGCAGGTGGTGCGCCCCTTGCCGGTCGAGACCATGTGCTGATCGGAGCCGTCGGCGTTCATGATATACATCTGGTCGCACTCGTTGGGCGGCCGCGTGGATTGGAAGATCAGGCGCTTGCCATCGGGCGCCCAATAAGCCTCGGCGTTCTGCCCTCCGTGAGTTAACTGAAGATAATTGCCGAGATGCGCGTCGGCGGCGAAAGCGGTTATGGCGGAAAACGCCGCGAGGGCGCACGAAAACTTGAACATCTGACCATTCTATACTGCGTGGGCCGACTATTCGAAATTACACAAATATTACGATTCGACAGCCGGAACGGCGCTAACAATAAGGTGAAGGGGCACTGAAACTCCTAAAATGCAAACCCATCCCAAAGGCGCCGAAGCCCGTATCTTGTTGTCCGCCGTTTTCGGCCCGTACGCACAAAACGACCGCTTCGGCAGCCGCGCCATGAACCCCATGGAGCTGTATCACAATCAGGTGACCCGTGAGCAGGGTCCCTTCTCGCTGCGCATGTTCCATCGCTCCTGGGGCATTATGATGATCCAGGAAAACATCCCGGCGCCGTGCACGGTTCTCGACTTCCCCACGCGCGAGGCATTCGAGCGCGAGCTCACCGAAAACGCCTACGACGTAGTGGGTATCTCGTCCATTATCGTGAACGTGGGCAAAGTCCGCGAGATGTGCCGCATCGCGCGGCGCCTGTCGCCCAACTCCACGATTGTGGTGGGCGGCCATGTGGCTGCCATTCCGGGACTGGACAAGATCGTCGATGCCGATCATATCGTGCGCGGCGACGGCATCTCCTGGATGCGCCGCTATCTGGGCGCCGACGAGAACGCGCCCATCAAACATCCGCATATCGTTTCCGGATACGGCCTCCGCACCATGGGCCTGCGCATCCCGGAGATGCCCGGGCAAGCCGCGGCGACGATCATTCCTTCCGTGGGATGCCCCATGGGCTGCAACTTCTGCACCACGTCGGCCTTCTTCGGCGGCAAGGGCAAGTTCCTGAATTTCTACGAAACCGGCGAAGAACTGTTTCAAACCATGTGCGAGATGGAATCCTCCATGAAAGTACACTCGTTCTTCATCATGGACGAGAACTTCCTGCTCTACAAGAAGCGCGCCATGGAACTGCTGGACCGCATGAAGGCTACGGGCAAGTCCTGGGCGCTGTATGTGTTTTCATCGGCCAACGCCATTCGCAAGTACACCATCAAGGAACTGGTGGAGTTGGGGATTTCGTGGATCTGGATGGGGCTGGAATCGCCGCAATCGACCTACGCCAAGCTGGAGGATACCGACACGCTGGCGCTCACCAAGGAACTGCGGGAGAACGGCATCAAGCTGCTCGGCTCGACCATCGTGGGGCTGGAGCATCACACGCCGGAGAACATCCGCGCCGAGATCGAGCACGCCGTGGAGCATGAAACCGATTTCCATCAATTCATGCTGTACACGCCGGTGCCCGGCACGCCGCTCTACCAGGAGATGCAGGAGCAGCACCGCATGCTGGGCGGGGTGGACCTGGCCGACATCCACGGGCAGGACAAATTCAATTTCCAGCACGCCGCCATTTCGCGGGACCAATCCAAGCAGTTTCTGGATTGGGCCTTCCGCCGCGATTTCGAGCGCAACGGACCGAGTCTGTTTCGCGTGTGGCGCACCACGCTGGCAGGCTGGAAACGCTATAAAGACCATCCGGACGCGCGCGTGCGGCAGCGTTTCGAGTACGAGGTGCGAGCCCTGAAGAGCGCGGCCAGCGGCCTGCTGTGGGCCATGGAGCACCAGTTGCGCAAGACCAACGAGAGCGTCAGCACGCAGATCCGGGCGCTGCGCAAGGATTTGGGCCGTGAATTCGGCCCGTTCACGCGGATGACCTCGGCGCTCGGTCCGGCGATGCTGTGGGCCAGCCGCCGCGAGCAGCGCCGCCAGGCGCGCGGGGTGACTTATGAGCCGGACACGGTGATCGAGCGGCGCAACTGGGTATCGGCTTAGCCGTTTCTCGCAAAGACGCAAAGGGTCCGCAAAGAACGCCAATCGGTAGGTCTCACCTTTCCGACCATCAATCCTTTCGTGGCTCTGCCGCCAGTACCTCTGTTTTGAATCCCTCCTCCGACCCTGAAACCTTAATAATGAGATTCCCAACAACGGCCTGTTTTTGGCCGTGTACCATCGCTGGTCGGAATTTCCATTTTCTGATCGACTCGATAGCGCCGGGAATGATGAGTGGGTGGCCTGAAATTGTCCAAATGCAGATTACATTCCCGTCTTTATCAGTTGCGACGTTGAAGGAAAGAACCGTATCTATGCTCAAGAAATGGGCGAGGCCGGGAGGCGATATGGGAGCTACATGGCGCAAGCGGGCTTTTGTCTGTCCCGCTGACAGAAGAGAAGTGCCAGCCTGTAAACAGTTGTCTGGAGATGCGTCAGCCGAGATGACATCGACCTGTGCAAACAAGCCGGTCTGACCAATCACGACGGCAAGTAGGCAGGCTGCTACGATTTGCATTCCTCACCCTGCAAAAACCTTCCCACCGGTACAGACACTTCCTGGAGTCAAGAAGTTCCCATGAAACGTCAACGTCACGCCAGGGGCCGCTGATTTGCTGATTCGATGGGAAGGAGCGTTCGGTTCACCATTCTACCTTTACCCGCCTGCCGTCGTCTGCGGTGAACTGAACGAATCGGGCACCAAACACGGCATCCCGTTTGCCGTCCCGACTATTCGCAGGGACGACGCACTCAGCACGGTCGCCGCCGACGCCAAACAGAGGAGTCGCTATGAATACAGAATCGCAACGTCGAATAGCTCCTTTGAAGCCCTCAGGAAGATGACCTGGGCCGGGTCCAAGCATCACGTATGTCTGTTTCTCGCCATTGTTGTTGCGGATCAAAACCATCGTCCGGTCGGCAGCAAGAGCGAAGAAGGCGCTACTTGATCTGAAAAGGCTCATTCCTCGATTGGCAACCCCATCAATCGTCAGTGTTGCGCCCTTAACCGGGACGAACCAGTCGAGATGCCTTTTGCACCATGATACTCCTATGGAGACGGCCAGGAACGTTGCCGCCACCCCGACCCACCACCCGATGATCTTCAACGCCCTTCGCATCGTCTACCGCCTCGACCGCCACACGATATGCTAACGCTAACATGTCTTTGACGATCACCATTCCGCCCGAAACCGTTTGCGGTCGTCTGCGGTGAATTCAACGGAGTCCGGTCCCGCCACAATGTTCCGTTCGGGCGGGTGAGGGTACACGCGGGAAACAGCGCTTACCTGCGGACTCTCTCGGGTACGGGCGATCCCATCCTCTGCGTCAGGAACCCGATTATCGCGCCGGTGATGAAGCCGGGCAGCATGATCTCCAGGTAATGCTCGTGCTGCATGAGCGCCACCAGAAACGCGAATAACAGCCCGAGCGCAGCGCCCAATACGATCCCCCATTTCGTGGATTGCACTCTGCGCGCAAACCACCCGCTAAGCAGGCCCACCAGCATGCCTTTAATCGACGACCCCATAAGGATGCCCCCGATCACGGAATGTGTTTCCGGATAGGCCCACGCTGTCGCGCCATCTAGCGCCCCCAGGATTAGCCCGCAAATCAGCCCAACCAAAATCTTGTTCATCGTTTCTTCCTCCCAATATGGTATTCCGCGCCGCGGGGAATTCCTTTAAAGGTTTCGCAGAAAAAACAGGAAAAACTTTGCGCCGGCATAAGCCGCCAGCAGCCAAAGCAGAACGGCGTTGCGGGATGCGAAGCGCCGCAATCGATGTCCCAGCGGCTCGGCCCAGGCCTCCACCGTCAGGCCTTCCTGGAAGCGCTCGAGGTCGGCGAGCAACGCCGGGACATCGGCATACCGGGCGTCCGGGTCCGCACGCATGGCTTTCGCCGCGATGGCGCGCAACGCGGGGGGCGCGGGGGAGGGAAGCATGAATTGCAACAGAGCGCCCAGCGCGTAAATGTCGGAGCGTCGATCCAGACGCGCCTCGGGGGCGCGAAACGCGGGCGTGCCCGCCACGGCTTCCACGCCCCAATCCATGACGTAGACTTCGCCGAACTCGCCCACCATCACATTCTGCGGCTTGAGGTCGCGATGAATGACGCCGCGCGTGTGGGCAAACGCCAGCGCCTCTCCGGCGCGCCGGATCACCCGCAGCCGCTCGCCTAGCGAAGGAGCGGCGGTGAGATAGTGGTCGAGGCGTGCGCCGGCTACCAGCTTCATCGCGTAGAACGCGCGCCCGTCGGGCAGCGTGCCGGTCTCATAGATGGGCACGATGGCGGGATGTTCCAGGCGCGCGATAAGCTGCGCTTCGCCGGCCAGCGTGGAATCCAGGACTTTGAGAGCCACTCGCCGGTTGAGCTCGCGGTCCCGCGCCGCATAGACCACGCCCATCCCGCCGCGCCCGATCTCGGCTTCCAATTCGTAGCGGGTGCCGGCGAGGTCGGGCAGCGCGGCTACGCGGCGCAAATGGTCGAGTAGGGCGTCGTTCACTTCCATAGGCGCCGCGTCTCATCGCGCAGGTCCCGCTCGCCCGCCGTCACGCCGC
>PMVV01000193.1 GCA_003166475.1 Bryobacterales bacterium
CTTTACCCCGGTAGACAATTACGCTCCTCCTCACGCGGCGGCTGGTTCGAAAGAATTACCGATCATTCCGCGTGTGCGTGATGCGTGAGGACGAAAGCCGAAGCCGGAATCTGTCGATGCGGGATACAGCGTCATTATGGCTTTGGATCTTTCTGCCGCAGCTGGCTCTCCTGGTGCTGGCGTCGTTGGTGGTTGGGGTCTGGGGCACGAAACTCGAGCCGGAGGCCAGCCGTGGACTTTCTTCGTTGTCGTTGTGGCTACGATTCCTCGGTGTCGGACCTTACGCCGTGGGCTTTGCGCTCCGGAGAAAGTATGCGACGTTTCGGTTGCAAGCGCATGGATTCCGGTACGTGTAGCCTGGATCTACGCAATCAGCGCACGCCCTTCCTCCTCCGAAAAACTGTGCCCATTTTTGTGCCCACCCCACGCATAGAAGCGTTGCCCGCGATTGCGAGACCCGGCGCACCGAAGGCCCGGAAGCCTTTGAAGACTCGCGACACATAGCAACGCTGCGCAAAACCACTCTGCCGCCGCTAAGTCTTTGATATTTCGTGGGTTGATAGTTCGGGACCAGGAGGTCGGGACTTCGAATCCACTCGCCCCGACCAACCTGACTCGGTGCAATTGCATCGAGTCAATCCCCCCTTTGGAAGCGCCCGCTCCCGGCGCGCTCGCGAAAACCCCGGCTACGCAAAGCCCGGCCGCAGCGAGGACGCAGCGTTTTCGTCAGCAGTTGACGATCGCCTCAGCGTAAGGGTCCCAGCGCACTTTGGCGTTGCGCTTGTAACTCTCCACCGAGAGGAAGATGGTGACGGCTTCCTCAAACGCGCGGTCCACGCCACAGCGCGGCGTGGCGCGGCTGCGAACGCAATCGATGAAATCCTGCCAGTGCGACGACACTTCCAGTTCGCCGGGCTTGAACGAATAGTCGGCCGGCGGCGCGGCCTCGCGCGGCTGGTAGCCGATGGCGGCCAGCTCCTGCGCGTGCTCCCGCAGGCGATCCTTATAGCCGGGCTTCCACTCGGCGGCGTACGACCGGCAGAAGCCGGGCGCGACTTCGAGCGTGCCATCGCGGCCCATGAACTCCAGCACCTCGCCATAGTGGCGATTGTGGAAGGTACAATGAAAGCTCACCGATTGCTCCTTGGAAGGATAGTCGGCGAGGACGTTCCACTGGTCCGGCACGTCGCGGCCGTCCTTCCAGAAATAGTTCCCGCCCTGCGTGACGGTGGTCTCGGGGATGCCCAGGCCGGCAATCATGTTGGCGCCGTCCCATAGGTGGCTATACAGGTCGCCGGCGATGCCCGTGCCGTATTCCCACCACTTGCGCCACAGGAAGAAGCGCTCGGCGTTGAACGGCCGCTTGGAAGCGTTGGCAATGAAGCGCTCCCAGTCGATGGTCTCGGGACTGGCGTCCTTGGGCATCTCGGTGACCATGTAATCCTGGAAGAACTGCCACTCGGGCCACGGGTTGGTGCGGTCGATGTAGATGCGGATGGCGGCCACTTTTCCCAGCGCGCCGGAGCGATAGATCTCGCGCCCTTTATGAAACTGCGGCATGCTGTTGTAGTTGTGGCCAAGCTGCATCACGCGCGCGTTGTTCTTGAGGGCGGCGCGCATGCGCTTGGCGTCCTCCAGCTTGGTACACCAGCCCTTTTCGACATACACGTCTTTCTTCAGTTCGGCGGCGCGAATGGTCATCGGCGCATGCCAGAAGTCGGGTGTGGCGATCACTACCGCGTCGATGTCCGGATCGTCGAGCGTCTTCTCCCAGTCTTTGCCGCTCTTCATCCGGTCGTTCTTCGCCACGGCGCGGGCGCGCTTCAGATTGCCGTCGTACAGGTCGCAGATCGAGCGGATTTCGACGCCCGCTATTTTCTGGAACTCCTGATACAGGTAATAGCCGCGGGTGCCGACGCCGATGACGGCGAGCCCGATCGTGTCGTTGGGGCCTTTCTGCGCGAGCAGGGCGGGAGCGCCCGTTAGCGCGGCCGCACTTTTCAAGAAATCTCGTCTCTGCATTTGTCACGCCTTCCGGTCAGCGTACTAATATCCCATCACCCGGCGCACGTATTCGCGGCTCAGCTTGAAGCTCTCCCGCAGCGGGCGGGTCGGCGTGAATCCCGCCGAATGGGCTAACTCGATTGCCAGCGTGCCGGAGAATTTCGCCTCGTGCAACGCGCGCCCGACCGCGGCGTAGTCGATGGCGCCTTCACCCATCGCCTCGGACCAAACCCCATCGGCTTTCCGATCGCGCAGGTGCGCATACACGATCCGGGCGCCGTAGCGGTGGATGAAACTCACCGGGTCGACCTTGGCGCCCACCAGCCAGTCGATTTCGGGGCCGAGTTTCGCGTCCGGGATGCGGGCGAGCGTCCCACGCAGATCGTATTCGTCGTCCTGAACCTCGTAAATGTGCTTGTGCAGGTTCAGGACCACGCCATTCGCCACGCAGATTTCCGTCAGCTTGCGCAGCATCTCCGCCTGCGCGTCGAGTTCGGCCGCCGTCTTTTTTCTCCGGGCATCGCCGACCGAGGTCCCCAGAGTGTGTCCGCCTACCTCGGCGATGCGGCCGATCACAGCCCGCGCATCCTCGACGATTTCGGCATGCTTTTCGCGGTTCCACATGGGCGCCTGATAAGAGGCGCCGATGACGGGCAGGCTGTAACGCCGCGACAGGTCGCGCACTCGCGGCACTACGTCCGCGTGCCGCAGAGCCGTGTCCATCAGTTCAACCCCATCTACTCCGGCGTAGCTGAGATCGGCGAAGATGCGGTCCAGGACGGGAGTAATGTCGTAACCCGGCAGCGGAGCCGCATACACCCACGGATGCGCCCCGACCCTGATCCTGGGCCCATCCGGAAGCGCGGGGACGGCTGCCAGCAGCGATGCCGTGGCGGCTTTCAGCAAGTCGCGTCGAGTGGAGCGGATGGTCATGTTGGGAGTTGGTGGTCCAGGATTTCCTGGCCAGCTTAGATTATATCCGGAATACATTTATTCAGATCCGTTGTTCTCATATTGCGAGTCGGCCCAGGTGGCATGGGAAACCGCTTCCTGACGGTCGCGGCTCGGTAACAGCCACGTTGATTTCGCAAGGTCTACCGAGCCGCGACCGTCAGGGAGCGGTTGCCCCACAACTGTTAAGCACCCCCGGTCGCCCCGTGATGCTATCTGTCCGGCCGCTGCATGTTATGATGCCTTCGCAAGAGCCACCCGACCGTCTATGTTTCACAGCTTCGATGAACTCCTGGACGCCGCGCGCGCCCGCGGCCCCGTTTCCGTCGCCGTCGCCGCCGCCCACGATCCCGATGTGATCGAGGCGCTCAAACGCGCCCACGAATTACATCTGGCGGAGGGCATCCTGGTAGGGAAGGGAAGTGAGATCCGGGCCCTCGCCCGCGAGGGCGGCTTCGAGCTTTCCGACAGCCAGATCGTCAACGAACCCGACCCAGCGGCGGCTACCCGGCAGGCCATTGCCCTGGTGAGGGAAGGCCGCGCGGGGCTGCTGATGAAAGGCAAAATCGCCACCGCCAGCATGATTCGCGCGGTGCTCGATAAGGATGCGGGTCTGCGCACCAGCCGGCAGTTGAGCCAGGTCGCCGTATTTCGCGTACCGGGCTTCGACCGCCTGATGCTGCTTACCGATGCGGCCATCAACATCGCGCCCACGCTCGCCCAGAAGGCGGAACTCTGCCGCAACGCCATCGAGGTGGCCCAGGCCATTGGGATCGAGAAGCCCAACATCGCCGCGCTGTGCGCTCTGGAGTTTGTGAATCCCGAGATGCCGGCCACGGTGGACGCCGCCGCCCTGTGCGCCATGAATCGGCGCGGCCAGCTTCCAGGCTGCTATATCGAAGGACCCATCGCGCTGGACGCGGCCCTCAGCAAATTCGCGGCGGAACGCAAGGGCATCGCCAGCCCGGTGGTCGAAAACACGGACATCTTCCTGGCGCCGGATATCGAGGCAGCCAACATCCTCTATCGTGCGATCGTGTACTTTGCTAAAGCGGAATCGGGGGGGATTGTTTTAGGCGCGCGGGTGCCCATGGTGCTGCTATCGCGGGCGGAAACGCCGGAAACGAAGGTGCGCTCGATCGCGATCGGGATACTGACAGCCGCCCGCTGAAGTCAACCATGCCCTGGCCAGGGCTTCTTCCTGGGCCGGACGCTGGTGGCAGCCCGGAAGACCTGCTCCGTAAGTTATTGAAAAAGCAGCCGGGCGGCCTGAGAGGCCGCCGCAGGCCGGGGGCCTGCCCCACAAGCGTTGTCATCCTGCCACAAAGGGCGCGAAAGCGGTT
Organism: Bryobacterales bacterium; assembly: GCA_003166475.1. Lineage (GTDB taxonomy): Bacteria > Acidobacteriota > Terriglobia > Bryobacterales > Bryobacteraceae > Bog-159. The sequence continues at coordinate 4,299 of PMVV01000193.1, forward strand.
TATCATAGCTTTGTAACGCTTAGGCTTTTAATCTCACAATCTATTGAGGCATGGAATGGAGCATGACGAAGCGGTTCGCTCTCAGGCTGCCGAACGTTACGTAGCACACGAACTTTCGCCGGCGGAGAGAGACGCCTTCGAAGAACATTTCTTCGATTGCCAGGAATGTGCGGACGACGTCCGCTTTGAAATGACTTTCGCGGCGAATGCACGCGCCGTCTTCCGGGAACAGCGAGCGGAGCGCCGGCCAGCGCCGGAGCCGCGCGCAGCCGATTCACGGGGAAGCTGGCTGGTCTGGCTTCGCCCGCGTCCCGCCTTGGCGTTTTCATTTGCCGCTAATTTCGCGTTGGCTGCCGGGCTCGGATACGTCCTGCTGACTGGCACGCACGAACTGGCGGTGCCGCAATTCGCGCAGCTCTATTATGCGCCTGGGCCCACGCACGGCGCGGAAGATGTGCACGCCATTCTCCCCGGCGAAACTTTCTACCAGGTGCGTTTCCCCGCTCCCGGCGCGGCAAGCCAGTCTTATTCCTACGAGGTTCTGGGTGCCGCCGGCAGGCGCGAGTCGTCCGGGTCCTTGAAAGCGCCGGCCAGCGAGGATGCCGACTTGTACTTGCAGTTGCCAGTCCGGAGTTTGCCCGCGGGCGTGCACACTCTGGTGGTCCGCGGCGGCTCCGGCGGCGAGATTGTTTCATGGTCCAGATTCCGCATCTCACGTTGAAAGGAAGCAGCTCATGCCAATGAAGGAATACCTGTATCATGGCCAGGCGTTCGGAGTGGATGCCGACATCACCGATCCCGGCCCGTACAAACTGGACGGCCACGGCAAGTGCGCGTTGCCCGATGGGAAGGCTGGCCACCCGACTGGCAGCCATCAGGGATTCACCATGTCCGGTGGATTGTCCCACGGCGCTTGTGCCACAGAGGTCAACGCCATGGCGGAGGACCCGCAAGGCTTCTTTCGCACCGAAATCCGCGCCACCGTCGAGAACCTGAAGGTCGAGGGAAAGTCGCTCCTCAGCGTCGACCGCATCGTTTTCGGCATGGTTACGGTCTACCGGCGCGACTGGTACGACCGGCCAGGACTGCATGCCAGGCGCACCCGGGTGCTGCCCTTGGATTCGAGCCTGGTGAACCTCACGCTCAACGGCGCTCCGCTGGCAGCGCCGCTGCCTGCGCCGTTCCATTATTCGGCGGACCGCCGCGAAGCCTATCTGGCAGCCGACGAGCCGGACCCCAAGATCGACGCCGAAGTCCGGCAGGCCATCATCGACAGTCCATCGCGATGCATCTACATCCCGAATTTTGGTAGGATCTTCTTCTGCGAATGGACTCTCCTTCCCAGCCAGAATTGGCACCCGGTCCACCAGATTCTCATGCTGCGCATGGCGTTCAGCAGCCCTCCGTCGGGCAGCGGGTCCGGAGGTGGGGGCCAAGGCGACGGTACGGGAGGCTAGCTCTATTCGCGATCGCCGCCCATCTGTGGCTTTCTTCGTGCGGCGGCCACCGCGCCTTTGACGCGGCATACCTGAAGGCGCAATCTCTGTTTCGATCGGGGGACTTCTGCGCCTCGCTGGAAAAGGCGCGCCTCGGCCTCCGGCGGTGGCCGGCAGGCGACTGGGGATGGAAGTTTCGCCTGTTGGCCGTCGAAGATCTCACCAAGATCAGCCGCGCGCCGGAAGCCCGCTTGCTGCTGGAAGCTGCCGGCGCACCACGCTCGCCTGGATTGCTGGCGCGTTGGAAGATGGACCAGGCGAACCTGTCGGGAGGGTCCGCCCAGGAGAAGCTGCTGCGCGAAGCCCTGCCGCTGGCCGTCGCGTCGCGCGACCCAGATATAATCTGCATGGTCGAGTTGTACCTGGGAGAGGCAGTTCTAAACCCAGCGGAGGCCGAGATCCATACCCGGGCCGCCTTTGCCGCGGCCGGGCAGGCACGCGACGCCTTCTTGCTGACATGGGTGCAACTGGCTCGCGGGTACAACAGTCTTCGCTTCTTTCGGTTCGACGAAGCCTTGCCGTATCTGGATGAGGCACTGGCTACGGGACGCCGATGCGGGGCCCGATCGCTGGTCGCCGGTATCGTGGGCAACCAGGGTTGGTGTTACTTCCGGTTGGGTGACTGGGATCGCGCCATGGACGCGCTAACCCGAGCCGAATCCCTGGCCGCATCCTTGGGCCAACCCGACTCTCGTCAGCGCTGGTTGGGTGCTATGGGCCTGGTCTATTTCGCCCAGAGCGACTTCGGCCGGGCAGAGTCATTCGAGCAGCGGGCCGCCAAGCTGGCTGGCGACGCCGGCAACGATAAATGGCAAGCCATGGCGTGGCACAACCTCGCCCGGATCGCGATCGAAAACCGGGATCTGCCCGCAGCTCAAAGCTACAGTGCAAGAGAACTTGCCGTTCAAAAACGTGGCGGAGATCCGGCGTTGCTCGTCTCTTCGGAATTGAGCGCCGCGGAAGTCGAGAACCTCTCGGGGAAGTACGCCGAAGCGGAACGGGATTACCGGGCAGTCATCGCCCAAGCGCCGCGAGCGCGGGCGGCGGAAGTGTTGTGGGAAGCCTACGCCGATCTCGGTTCACTCTACGCCGAACGAGCGAAACCGAAGCAGGCCGCGGAACAATACCGCAACGCCATCAACACCATCGACCGCGAGTGGAGCAGTCTCAGCAGCGAAGAATCGAAGAGCACCTTCCTTACCCTCCATCTGGTTGGCATCTTTCAAGATTACGTTGGTTTCCTGATCAAAACGGGCCACATCGAAGAGGCTCTGGAAATCGCCGAATCGGCGCGGGCGCGCCTCCTCAGCCTCCGGCTGGAGCGTCTCGGCGCGCTTCCACCCAGTTTTGATCTGGCCCGCTTACAGCGTGCCGCGCGGGCTTCCCATACTGTGATGCTCTCCTACTGGGTGGCGCCCTGGCGGTCGTCGGTGTGGGTGATCGGCTCCGGCCGCCTTGCCCGGTTCGACTTGCGGCCGGGCAAAGAGATCGGCGGGCTGGTCCGGAAGTACATGGAGTCCGTAACTGGAGGCCGCGATCCACTGACCCAGAACGACGCATCGGCGCTGTACCAGGCCCTGCTCGGTCCGGTGGCCAAGCTGATTCCGGCCGGCTCGAACGTTATCATCGTGCCCGATGGCGAGTTGCACCAACTCAACTTCGAAACGCTGGTCGTGCCCGGACCGCGGCCGCACTATTGGATCGAGGATGTGTCCATCGCCACGGCGCCGTCGCTGCGCGTGTTGGCGGGCGATGCGCAGGCGCGTACGCGTGCGCCGAAACTGCTCATCATGGGCGATCCGGTGCTGGTGGGGCAGGAATTTGGGCCGTTGCCTAATGTGAAGAAGGAAATTGCAGCCGTCGAGGAGTGTTTCCCGCCCGCAAACCGCATCGCCTTCACCGGAGCCGGCGCCGTTCCCGGAGGATACGCCAAAGCGTTGCCGGCGAACTTCACCCACATCCATTTCGCCACCCACGCCACCGCCAACCGGGAGAGCCCGCTAAACTCGGCCATCATCCTCTCGCACCAGGGCGAGAGCTACAAACTGTACGCCCGCGATGTGGCCGACGTGCCGCTCCGCGCGGACGTGGTCACCCTTTCGGCATGCCGAAGCGCGGGCGCGAACGCTTACTCCGGCGAAGGCTTGATGGGCTTTGCCTGGGCCTTCCTGCACGCTGGTGCGCAGAACGTGATTGCCACGCTGTGGGACGAGGACGACGCTGTCTCGGCCGATCTCATGCGTGTTCTCTATAAGGAGATCGCCGCGGGCCAGACGCCTGCCCGTGCCCTGCGCGCCGCCAAGCTGGCGCTGATGCGACCGGGCGGGCGCCACCGGCTGCCGTATTTTTGGGGGCCGCTGCAGGTGTTCACGCGCCGCATGGCCCCCTGATGTACTTTACGGATAAAAGCACTTGACACTTATGCGGGAGTGCGTTACGGTGGCAGCATGACCATCGATCGCGCTGAATGGATTTGGTTCGCCCTGGCCGTGGCCGTGGGATTGCTGGCTGCCGTCCTCGGGCTGCATATGGACAATCTGCAGTTTTTGGTGCTGTTCCTCTTTATCCAATGCGCCGTGTTTGGCTATGCGCGCCCCCGCCGGGCTTGGCGCTGGGCTTGCCTGATTGCCGTATGGATTCCGCTATCGCTACTGTTCAATACGGTGGTAACACTGCCCAGTCCGCGCGAGTTGGGCGTTCCGGCGCGCTTGTTTCTGGGACCGTTGGTGGTTTTCTTCCGAGCTACGATTCCGGTGCGGCCAGCCGACATTCCCGGGTCTTGTCTCGCCGTGATCCCGGCAATGGCCGGGGCTTACGCGGGCGCCTGGATGAGCCGCATCGCCCGGCCGGTCGCGGGAAAGGCCGATTAACAATCGGCCTTGCAAAAAGAGGCGTCCTGAGAGGCCGCCGCAGGCCGAGGGCCTGCCCCACGAAGATAATACAGAGCTTTCACTCTATTACGATGGGTTCAGGGTGATGGTAGCGGTCGAGGTAAGATTGCCATAGGTGGCGGTGATAGTCACATCTTCAGTGAAGGAGATCGCTACCGTCTGCACCGTAAAGGTGATATCGGTGGAACCCGCGGGTATAACCACGCTGGATGGCAAGGGGAAATTGGTATTGTCGGAGGAAGTAAGATTGACCGTTGTCTGGCCCGTAGGCGCCGCCACGGTCAGCAGCACCGAACAGGCAGTGCTATTCCCCGACGTCAGGGTGCTGGGATCGCAAGTGATCGAGGACAGCACGGGAGTTGCAAAGACCGGGAGTGTGACAACGTTACTCCTAAAGTCGTTCTGCGCAATATACAACTCCGCCTTGGGATCGGTAGTCAGCGACGCGGACAACTGCAGGTAAACCTGGTAGATTCCAATCATCCCGGGCGCTAACTCGGCGCGCAGCACATTGGCGGTCGTGTTATTGATCTGGGCCGAGACGAAACTCTGCGGGTAGGTGGGCGGACCCGCATAAGGTTGACCGGAGAGGAGGTACTTATCCGCCAGGGGCGATAAGGACGGCAGGCCCAACCCGGTGGCGTATACCACGATCGTTTCGCCGGCCAAGGCGGCGGTGGAGTTGGGCCCTGTAACATTCGCGCCTCCTGTGCTGGCGCAGCACAGCATGGCGCCTTCTCCCGGACTCGGCGGCGCCGGGCCGATGGCGGTCAGGAGCAACTCCGCTCCCGTGCTGACGGATACCTGAAAAGGAGTGCCGTTGCCAGCGGCGCCCGCGACTTTTGCCTGTAACAGAATGCGGGTGAACTCGCTGGAGGCAGTCGCGCTTACCTGCGGGTCGGCGGCTAACAGGGCGATCAACGCACCCCGGATGCTGGCCAGGGAGTCGCCGCCCTGCACGGTATAGCTATACAGTTGGCCCGTGCATCCCGTCGGAGTCGTGGTGGTGGCGGTGAGCGCGGCGCTCGAACCGATGCAAATCGAGCCGACATCGCCGGCTTTGATGGTGCCGTCCACCGAGATCACTCCGGTGGCGTTGCTGGCGGCATGCAGGACCGGGTATGCCACGCGAGGATCCGTGCCGCTCATCGCGAAGATGCCGGGGTTGGCCGGCACTATCGTCACCGCCACTGCATCGGTCGACGTAATGGTGCCGTCGGCGCGCTGAATCCGAACCCAGGCAGCGGCCGTATTCGTGTTGCTGAAGCCAAAATTGAAAGGTATCTGGGCGTTGATCTGAGTGGACGAGACGAACAGCAGCGGCGACTGCACGCCGTTAAAGTAGACTTGCACGCCGCCCAGGGTGAGGGGCAATTGCGCATTCAACGGAGCGGACGCCGTTTGGTCGCTCAGGTTGGTTCCAAAAAACGACACCAGACTACCTGGCGCAACCGAAGCCGCACTTGCGCCGCCCGTGAGACTGGGACCTTGTGCGTTGGCCGTGATTACCCCGGTTACGGCGGATACCACGGTCACGTTGTTGCCAAGCGGGCCGGCCGTTCTGGCGGTCAACACGACCCGATCGCCTTGCGTATCCGGAGTTGCAATGACGTTCGGATCTCCGCTGCCGGCGTTGACCAGCGCCACCAGTCCATCGATGATGCTCGAAAAGGTGTCGCCGTTCTGGATCGTGTAGGTGTATGATTCGGTGGTGGTGGTGGTAGACACGCCGATGGTCAACTCTATGGTGTTGCCCGCCTTGATGGTGCCGCCGATGCTTATGGGATCGATCGCGTAGATAATCACGCTGGCGGTGTTCACCACGGCGTTGTAGGGCAGATCCTGCTCCGCCATGGTGTAAACCAGGATGCGCTGATTGTAGGTGTCCGCCACGTATAGGTTGCTTCCATCGAAAGCCAGCGAGAGGGGCGCATTCATGGTATCCGCGCCATCGGTGGGGGCGTCGGTCACAAAATCGGTTTGTCCCAGCACGATCTGCGCCGGCGCTGCGCTTTTAGTGGGGATGGGCTGGTAAATCAGCACGCGGTCGTTGCCGCCGTCGGCGACATACAGGTTGGTGCCATCGGAATACGCGAACCTCGGGAAACTGAGCGTGTATTCGCAAAGCGCGGGGTAGGTCGGATTATTGTTCGAGTCCACACCGTTCGACACGGTACAAAGGATTGCCGTTTCGGGGGCGGGAAGGGTTCCGGTGTAATTAGTCGGCGTGGAATAAGCATCGTTGGGTATGCCGGTGGTCATGTCAGGCTGGCCGATCTCCACATCCGCTGCCTGTTGGTTGGTGTTTGGAATTGAATTCCAGATCAGCACCCGGTTATAGCCCAGGTCGGCGACGAACAGGCGCGTCCCGTCGGAAGTCACCGATACCGGCGTGAGCATGTTGTTAGACGCCGCGTTGGTATTCTGCTGGGAGATGTCCACTTGCACCCAGGTGGTCATGTTGGGCTGACCCAGGACGAGGTTGGCCGCGGCGCCGTTGGCTGTTGGAATGGAATTGTAAATCAGGACCCGGTCGTTCATGGTGTCGGCAATGAACAACGTGCCATTCTGAATCCAGACGCCTTGCGGGCCGCGTAGCGAGGATGCCGTGGGGGTGCTCGGAAAGCTATTGCTGGTGAAATTCGTCTGTCCCACCACTACGTCGGGCGGTTGGTTGATCGCGGCCGGCATGGTGTTCCAGATGAGCACCCGGTTATTGAGGGTGTCGGCGACGGCCAGGTGAGTGCCGTCGGAGGCCAACGCTGTAGGTTGGCGCATTCCGGTAGCGATAGGCGTCTGGGGCGACGTCGCGAGGCAGGTGGGGGTGGTGGGTGTAGTGGTCACCGTGACGTCGGGCGGCGGCGCGACGCAGGGCGCCGGCAGGGTGCTGATCCAGTCCGGCTGGCCCAGAACCAAGTTGGCCAACCCCCCGCACACGGGACACAAAGTGTTATACGCCAGCGCCGCGTTAGGCGCCGGGAATTGTGCCGTCGGAAACATCAGCACGCGGTTGTTCACCGGTGCGGCGCCCACCATATTGGAATCGGCCACGAACAGAATGCCGTTGGCGTATGCCAATCCACCTACGGCCCCCACGATGGACTGGCTGGCGGTATCCGATTCGGCATCGAATTCCGGCTGGCCGATCACCAGCCGAGCGGATTGCCCGGTGGCGAAACCAAAGGGGTTGGCGGTCTGCGAGAAACCGGCGGCCGCGGTCAATAGGATTAGAGTAAAAACTGTGACACACTTCATGTTTGTTATACGAGACACCACGTTACCTAAGGTTGGTACTCGACAATTATAGCAAGCCTGTGAGACGCGAATCGGCCCCATAGCGGTTTCAGATTTAGAGCGGGCCGGATGGTCACAGCGGGGCCGAAACGGCACACGCTGCGGAGTCCCGCGCCACGGGGGGCGCGGTTGCGCCGCGGCGTCAGACGCGATATGTGTGGTCTCCGGGGGAAACATGCCGGCCATAGAGATCGATCCAACCGAGGTCAAGCGGCGCCTCGATGCAGGCGAAAAGATCCGCATGGTGGACGTGCGCGAACCTTTCGAGCACCAACAGGCGCACATTGCGGGAGCGGAGCTGATTCCCATGCGCAGCGTGCCGCAAGCGCTGGAGTCGCTGCGCGCCGGCACTGCGCAGTTGGTGCTGTTTTGCCACCATGGCATGCGCAGCCTGCAAGTCGCCGAGTGGCTGCGCCGCCAGGGATTCGACGATGCGGTGAGCATGGCCGGTGGCATCGACCGCTGGAGCCTCGAAGTCGATCCCACCGTCCAGCGCTACTACTGACGTGGGGCAGGCGATCGTTTTAT
>PMVV01000383.1 GCA_003166475.1 Bryobacterales bacterium
CGGAAGAAGCGTTCCAGGCTGAAAGGACGCTGGGACGCGAAACCTTGGAACATGGCCCAGTTCACGGTTTCCGGAGAGGCGTCTGGCGGGATGGGATAAATCCATGCGCCGGATGCGGTATTGCGATTGATGGCCGCATGGATCATGGTGATACGGCCGAGTCTGCCGGCCCGAATCATTTCCTTGGCTTTAGTTTCCAGGTCGGAACTGACTCCCTGGCTGCCCACTTGCACGATGCGCCGGCCGGGCCCAGGGGGCACCCCGGCCGCGGCAATGATCTCCAGGCCTTCGGCAGGGGTATAGGTCAGGGGCTTTTCGCAATAGACGTCCTTGCCCGCGCGCAGGGCGTCCACGACGACGGCCTTGTGGAGGTGGTCGGGGATGGCGACGACCACGGCGTCGATGGATTTTTCCGCCAGCAATTCGCGATGCGTTGGGTAGATCTTGGCTCGGCCGGCGCCGCCCTTGACGCGGCTGACGGCCCGATCGAGGCGCCCTTTGTAGGCGTCGACGAGGCCCACGATTTCGGCCTGCGGATGCTGCTGGAGCGCGTCCATCAACTCCTGCCCGCGCGCGCCAGTTCCGATCACACCGACGGCGATACGGTCGCTGGGAGCGGGACGGGCGGAGGGCGCGGCGGCGGCGAGGAGCGCGCCGGCTTGCAGTAAAGTGCGTCGGGTAATTTCCATGTGGTGATTATAGATGGGGTACGGGGACCTCCGCCGGAACCAGCGCCTGCGCGACGCGCAAGATGATGGCTTCGGCAAAGGGCTGGCCGACGATCTGCAAGCCGATGGGCAGGCCGCGGCGGTCCGCGCCGCACGGAACGGACACTGCGGGCAAGCCCAGCGCGTTGATGGCGCGCACCAGCCGGGTGGCAGCCAGGCGCACATCTTGGCTTTGGCCGCCGATGGTCGTGGCTGTCTCTCCAATGCGCGGCGCGGTGATGGGGGTGGTGGGGGTGAACAGGCAATCCACGCGCGACCAGAGGCCGGCGAACTCGCGCTGCAAAGCGCTGCGCAAGCGCTGCGCGTTGATGTAATCGGTGGCCGGAAGCAAGCGACCCTGATCGAGCAGGGCCAGCACGTCGGGGCCGAAGCGATCGCGCTGCTCCAGATGCGGCTCCAGCAGGGCGGAGGCCTCCGCCAGCAGGATGACGCGCGCCACGGTATTGAGGGCGGCGATATCCGGCACGCGCAGCGGGACGATTTCAGCGCCGTACGATTCGGCGGCATGGAAGGCGGCGCGCACGGCGGCGTCCACGTCGGGGTCGAGGCGTTCGAAGTAGAAGTTTTCCGGGAGGCCGATGCGCAGACCGCGGATGGAAGGCTCGATATCCGGTACGTAGTTCTCGACGGGGCGGCGGGACGAGGTCTCGTCGCGGGGATCGTAGCCGGCGATGCCGTTGAGCACGGCGCCGGCATCGCGCACCGAGCGCGTAAGCGGGCCCATGTGGTCGAGCGAGAAGCCCAGCGGCATTGCGCCGTAACGGCTGACGCGGCCGTAGGTAGGCTTCAATCCGACCACTCCGCAGAAGGAAGCGGGGATGCGAATGGAGCCGCCGGTGTCGCTGCCCATGGCCATCGAGACCATGCCCGCGGCGACGGCGGCTGCCGATCCACCGCTGGAGCCGCCTGGGATGCGGTCCCGATCCCACGGGTTGCGGATCGCGCCGAAGTGGGGATTGCTGGAAGTGATGCCGTAGGCCAACTCGTGCATGCCGGTCTTGCCAACCAGCACCGCGCCGCCGGCGCATAGCGATTCGACGACGGCCGCATCGTGGTCCGGCACATGATCCGCGAACAGGTTTGAGCCTCCGGTGGTGCGCACGCCTTTGGTCGAGAACAGATCCTTGACCGCGATGGGAATGCCATGCAGGGGACCGCGGTCTTCGCCGCGCGCCAGTTCGTAGTCGGCCTGTTTGGCTTGCTCGCGGGCAGCGTCGGCCATCACAGTTTGCATGGCGTTGGTAGAGGGATTGAGCCGCTCGATGCGCTGGAGCGCGGCGGCGGTCAACTCGGCGGAGGATATTTCGCGACGGCGCAACGCGGCGGCGGCTTCGAGCAGCGTCATTCGGAATCCTCCACTCCCTTACGGTCGTGGCTCGGTTCGGCGGCGCGGAAGGCGACGGCCGGCTCGGTCTCCGGCGGGAGGGTGCGCACCAGCGGGCGGAAGTCCGCTTCCAGGGCGTCGAGCGATTGCGCGATGCGCTCCAGGGCGGCGTCGGGGATGGCCAGGCCGTTAGCGCGCGCTATCTTTTTCCAATCCTTCTTCCAATCGGTGCTCATTTTGACTCTCCATACGGGCGGCCCATTGCGCGGCGGCCAGGACGATCATGGCGGAAGCGAAACCCCAAATGAGAATGGTGGCGGAGTTGCGAAAGACGCCGTACTCGCGCTCCAGCTTGATATGCAGGAGCGGCCAGATCAGCAGGAACACATACTTCATGGCCTCCAGCACCAGCCCCGCCAGAATCGCCACGGGGGCCACGCGGGCGGCCGGGATGCGGCGGTTCGGCAAGATCCAGTAGATCAGGAACAATACCACGATGCCGATGGGGATGGCGGCCACCTTGAAGATCAGGAGCTTCACCCACAATTCCAGGTGGGCGTGGGAGCCGGTCACGCCGCGCACCCATTGGGCATTCATGCCGGTGAGGACCAGCGAGAGCAGGGCCAGGCCGCCGCACAGAAAGATCATGCCGAGGCTGACCAGTTGGTTGCGGAGGTAGGAGCGGTTGCGGGTGACGCCCCAGGCGCGGTTGAGGGCAACTTCCAGGGGTTCAAAGACGCCGTTGGCGGTTACCAGAAGCAGCAACATGGCGACGGGCTGAAACGGGCCGTGCAAGGGCAGATTGCGCTGGAGGAATGCGCCCAGGTCGCCGGGGAGCACGTCGTTCATGGCTAGGTAGATGGCGTCCACAGCGGCGGGCCAGCGGAGCACGCCGCGGCAGAAGGAGAGCATGACATTGAGAAAGGGATAGAACGAGAGCAGGAGGCTGGCGGCCACGGCGAGGGCGTAGACGTGCACCTCGGTCTGCATGCAGTAGCGCAGGGTGGGGCGCCAGGCATCCATGGCGCGGGACCAGCGGCTGGACTGCGCTGGGGAGAAGATGGTTTCCAAGACATTAGCTTAACGCCGGGGCGCGCTCGGGCGGCGGTGCAGGGTGTTTGGGTGTTTGGGTTCCGGGTGTGCACGGTTGTGCGTTTTTGTGCGCTTGATTGTGCATCGGAGGGCGTTTGGAGGTTTCTCCAGATCTGAACGAGCGGACCCATCCTGCCTTTTAAATCAATGAGTTGACACGTGCGACTCCTGAATCCGACGGATGGCGGAGGGGCCGAACGGGTTGCGGCTGGCCCTGGTAGTCGATGGCGAACAATAGGCGAACAAAGCTAAAAAGGAACGCGACCGTGTAGTATATGATATGCCACATGCGGATGGCACACCTGACAATCTACCTTACCGACCTTACCGACGAGGTGGAGCGGCGCGTCCGCAAGGCGGCCAAGACGGCCAAGGTCAGCGCCCCCCGAGTTCCTGGCTCTCGCCGGGGCGTTACGGGGAGGACGTCCCGCGGGAGAGCCTGGATTGACACTCCTCGACACGAACGTCATGGTTCACTACCTGAAGGGCGATCCCGCGATAGTGGCGCGCATCCACAGCGCCTCGCGTGGCGATCTGGCGATCCCGGCGATCATGGTTTACGAGTTGGAGTAGGGGACGCTCCGATCGACGCTTCCGGCCCGGCGCCGACGTGAGTTGGAGGCGGGCCTTGCGCACATTCAGCATCTGCCCTTCGATTCCGCCGCGGCGATAGCTGCGGCGAGAATCCGCGTGGAACTCGAGAAGCAAGGTTCGACCATTAGGCCGCTCGATCTGCCGATCGCCGGAACGGCCGTCAGCCGCGGAGCAGCCCCTGGTAACGAACAACGCCGGGGAGTTCGCGCGCGTTCCGGGGTTACGGGTGATGGATTGGCGAACGGCGTAATCATGGAGGGCGGCCTGAGAGGCCCGGCCCAGAGGGCACCCCTGGCCGAGGGCCTGCCCCGCAAAACTGATGACTAATACCCTCGCCGCTTATCCACTATGTTGCGCAGCGGCTCGCCTTTGCGGTAGCGCTCGAAATTGTCCAGAAACAATTGCATGGCGCGCTGCTGCCAGTCCGGCGTGTGATCGGCCGAGTGCGCCGAGAGCAGCAGGTTATCGAGCGCAAAGTACGGATGGCCCGCGGGCAGCGGCTCCTGGTTGAAGACATCCAGCGCCGCGCCGCCGATGCGCCTCTCGCGCAGCGCCGCGATCAAGGCCGCCTCGTCCACCAGCGGTCCGCGGCCCACGTTGATCAGCACCGCTTCCGGCTTCATCGCGCGCAGTTCGGCCTCGCCTATGATCCCGCGCGTCTCCGGCGTCAGCGGCGCGCTGAGCACCACGTAATCCGACTGCGCCAGCAGGTCGCGCTTGCGCTGCGGACCATCCGCGCGGCCCAAGCCCATCACGCGCATGCCCATCGCCTCGGCCCGCCGCGCCACCGCTTTTCCGATGTCGCCCATCCCGATCACGCCCATGGTCTGGCCGGCCACTTCGACGGTGTCGAACTGGTCCCAGACGCCGGCCTCCTGGCTGCGCACCATGCGGCGCAATCCCTTGGCGAAAAACACCACCGCCGCAATCGCGAACTCTCCCAGAATCTCGCTGAAGACGCCGCGCGCATTGGTGAGCGGAACCGCGCTCTCGGCCAGTTCCGGAAACAGAAGCTCGTCGAGGCCCGCCGAGCGCGAGTGTATCCAACGCACCCGCGGCGCCATGCCCCACACCTGGCGCAGCAGTTCGCGGCTGCCGGTCCAATTCAGGATCACGTCGGCTTCCGGCGCGGCATCGGCGAACGCCTCCACGCGGTTCCCCGCTGCAATGCGCGTACCCTCCGGCAGAGCCTCCAGCATGGCCAGCAGCGGATCGGTGGGATCTGTCAACACCAGAACTGTGCTATCGTCCATGAGGAGAAGCTACCATGTTCGACCTCTCTCTGGAAGTGCTGCGCGTGGTGGAAGACGCCGCCATCGCCTCGGCCCGCACCATGGGCATGGGAGACGCCAAGACCGCCGACCACGCAGCGGTGGAATCCATGCGGCAATGCCTGGACACCATTGCCATCGACGGCACCATCGTGATTGGCGAGGGCGAGCGCGATGCGGCGCCCATGCTCTTCATCGGCGAGAAGGTCGGGGCAAGCAAGGACCAGCCGGGCGCGCTCTCCGTGGACATCGCAGTCGATCCGCTGGAGGGCACCAACCTCTGCGCGACGGGCGCGGGCGGCGCCATCACGGTGCTGGCCGCTTCGGAACGCGGCGGACTGCTGCACGCGCCGGATTGCTACATGGAGAAGATCGTGGTGGGTCCGGCAGCCAAGGGCGCGGTGGATCTGGACGCCCCCGTCAAGCAGAATCTGAAGGCCATCGCCCGGCGGTTGCAGCGCGGTGTGGACGATTTGGTGGTGGTGGTGTCGACCGTCCCCGTCACGAGCAACTGATGGCCGATATCCGCGAAGCCGGCGCGCGCATCCGGCTGATGGCGATGGCGACCTTTCCGCCGGCATCGCCGCCGCTTGAAGGGCGTGCGGTTCAGGTGAGGAAGAAGAAGGCAGAAGACAGAAGGCAGAATGCTTAGCGATACGTTGCGGGAGTGTGGCGTGGTTGGGGCGGGGGGGGCTGGGTTTCCTACTCACGTCAAGGCCGCTTCGCGCGTGGAATTTGTGATCGCCAACGGGGCGGAGTGCGAGCCTTTGATCCACAAGGACGCGGAGTTGATGAAGCACTTCCCGGCTGAGATCCTGTCCGGCATGGCGGCTATGATGAAGGCCACCGGCGCGGCTTCGGGTAAGTTTGGGATTAAGTCTAAGAACGCGGAGGCGCTCGCTCGATTGCAAGCAGCGGCGCGGGCGGAGAAGATTGAGTTCGTTATGCTCGGCGACTTTTATCCTTCCGGCGATGAATTCGAACTGGTCTACTCCGCTACGGGCCGCCTTATTCCGCCTGCGGGCCTGCCGCTGCACGTGGGCTGTGTGGTTAACAACGTGGAAACGCTGTATAACGTCCACCAGGCTGCGCGCGGCGTTCCGGTCACGGGCAAATTCGTTTCCATCGCCGGCGCGGTGAACCAGCCCAAGTCTTTCTGGGCGCCTGTCGGGACTCCTTTCCGGGAGTTGCTGGCTCTGGTGGGCGGCGCCAAAGTCGCGGACTTCGGCGTATTCGTCAGCGGCCTGATGATGGGATGGCTGACGTTCGATCTGGACGACGTGGTCACCAAGACCACTGGCGGCCTGATTGTGCTGCCGCGCGACCATTACCTGATCTCGCGCCGCGACCGCTCCCAGGCGCAGATGAACCATATCGGGAAGTCCGCCTGCGACCAGTGCAGCTACTGCACGGAATTCTGCCCGCGCTACCTGTTGGGATACGAAGTGATGCCGCACAAGGTCATGCGCAGTCTGGGTTTCACGCTGACGGGCTCGGAAAACTGGAACCAGTGGGCGGAGCTTTGCTGCGCCTGCGGGCTGTGCACGTTGTACGCTTGTCCCGAGGATCTTTACCCCAAGGAAGCCTGCGACCAAGGCAAGCACGACCGCCGCGCGGCGGGGCTGAAGTTCGTGCAGCAGAAACCCGTTCAGGTACACCCTATGAAGGAGTACCGGCGGGTGCCGCTCAGCATGCTGCGAAAGCGCCTGAAGGTGGAAGAGTATGAAGCGGAGACGCCTTTTGAACAGCGCGATTACCGCCCGGCCGCGGTGCGCATCAAGCTGCGGCAGCATGCGGGGGCGGCGGCCAAGCCGGTCGTGGCGGAGGGCGCCAGGGTGAACAAAGGCCAGACGATCGGCCGTGTGGGAGCCAACGAACTGGGGGCCGCGATCCACGCGAGCATCGATGGCGTGGCGCGCCGCATCACCGGCGAATTTATCGAAATCACGGCTTAGAAGAAAGGGTAGTGGGTAATTTGCAATTGGAGGGCGGGCAAT
>PMVV01000013.1:0-182 GCA_003166475.1 Bryobacterales bacterium
TCCAGATCGCGTCCATCATCGCCTTGCGCGAGTGCCAGGAGGATACACAAAAGATTTGCGCCATCTACCAGAAGCGCCGCGATGTCCTGGTGACTGGTCTCGATCGCGCCGGTTGGCCCGTGGAGAAGCCGCGCGGCTCCATGTTCGTGTGGGCGCCGTTGCCCGAACGCTATCGCGCCGGC
>PMVV01000013.1:193-3301 GCA_003166475.1 Bryobacterales bacterium
TTCTGCCCGCAGCCGGCTTTTAGCCGGCTCGGCGAGCGCAGCTCGCCCAAGGTTCCTATCGCTCAGGCCGCCAGCGCGTAGCCTGCACCTTTTCAGGCGGCCAACGACCTAGCGGAGGGTAAGTGCGCCATTACGGCAGTACTCGGAAGGCTAGGTTGCTCGCCAGTGTACCGCCAGGCGTCGTCACTTGGATCGTGCCATTGGTGGCGCCGACTGGCACGGTGGTCGTGATCAGCGAAGGCGAGACGACGGTGAACCCAGCCGCGGTGCCGTTGAAACTCACACTGGTCGCGCCGGTTAGATTCGTTCCAAGGATCTTGACAACCGCTCCCACCTTGCCAAATGCAGGCGTCGTTTTCACGAACGGGCCCAGACCCACAGACAAGCTGAAGACCGTGCCACAGCCTGGATCCGATCCTTCAGAGCAGTGGCCTGCCCCGCCCCCCGCGGTTGTCCCGTAGAAGTCCCCATCGGTGGCCTGGACGAGCCCCGCCACGGGGCTTTCGCCGTCCGTGCACCCGCTTTGGGAGCAGAAGCTGTACAGCGTCGTCAGCGTGCCACCCGGCGTGATTTTGAAGAGCGTGCCGCCACAGGGGTACAAACAGTTGGCACCGCCAGAAGGCGTCGTCCCGTAGAAGTCTCCGTTCGTCGCCTGGACCAGACCCACGTAGGGGTATTCGCCGTCCGAGCACGCGCTTCGGGAGCAGAAGCTGTAGAGCGTCGTCAGCGTGCCACTCGGCGTGATCTTGAAGACCGTCCCGCCCGCCACCGACGCGCTGCTGTTGGCCCCGCCAGCCCACGTTGTCCCATAGAAGTCCCCATTGGCGGCGAGGACGAGCCCCGCGTCGGGCTGTACACCGTCCGTGCACCCGCTTTGGGCGCAGAAGTTGTATAGCGTCGTCAGCGTGCCACCCGGAGTGATTTTGAAGACTGTGCCACCGTTATTGGCCCCGCCCTCGAATGTTGTTCCGTAAAGGTCCCCGTTGGTGGCCTGGACGAGCCCAGCCCCGGGGTATTCGCCGTCCGTGCATAAGCCGTATGGTGTAGAACAGAAGCCGTATAGCGTCGTCAGCGTGCCCCGCGGCGTAATTTTGAAGACCGTGCCGCCCTTATTGGCCCCTCCAATCGGCGTTGTGCCGTAGAAGTTCCCGTCGGTGCCCTGGATCAACCCGGCGGTGGGATCTAAGCCGTCAGTGCAATTGGTTTGGGAGCAGAGGAAGCTGTATAGCGTCGTCAGCCCGCCACTCGGGGTGATTTTGAAGACCGTGCCACCGCCGTTGGCCCCACCGCCGTATGTTGTCCCGTACAGGTCCCCATTGGTGGCCTGGACCAGCGCAGCGTCGGGGATTGCGCCGTCTGTTTTGTCGAAGCGACGCAGCGTGGTGAAAGTCTGCGCAGGTAGGGCAACGGCCGTCGTTGCGCACAGCACCAAAACAGCGTACGCCCTCTTCCCACGGTTAAGTTTGCCCGCCGCGTCTGCGATTCGTTTCATCGATGCGCTCCTTTTCTGGCCAGGTTTCCATATTGGCCCCGGCACACGCACCGAGTATTACATCTATCGAAGGACTAAAGCGGACTTCTCTTCTCTGACTGAGTACTACCGGCTCGGAAAAGGGTACCGCCTGCCCCACCTTCGACCCCGCCGGCATCCAATCTGAGAACTCAAAGAAGCTTCCGTATCTCGTCGACACTCCATTGAGAGTCGCGAAGAATCTTGTGCAACAAGCCCGGGCCAATTATCTCGCGGCTGCCCCAGATGCGGACCACCGCGAAGCCGGCCTTTGCCAGCGCCGCTATCAAGTCTGGCCCGGTAACTCGCGGACTGCGGCTCATGCTGCAACGCTGATTCGCTGAATGCCCACGAATTCGAGCGCCTGGTCAGGCGCACCCTCAACCTCAAGGCACAATTCGACCGCCTCTCGAATACGTTCCGTGACCACCTCCAATGACCGCGCCTGAGTGTGGCACCCAGGAAGCTGCGGGACCGTAGCCACGTAGTACCCCTCGTCGTCGCGCTCAATAACGACATCAAACTGACGTTGCAATGGGCCGTCCTCGCACTTCTTCCGTTTGCGGCCAACCGGCCCCCGAACCGGGCTTAGCCAAAGCCAACCATAGCCGGCTACCGAGGCATCGATGACGCAATTTCAACCCCTCCTAATCGACTGAAATCAATCGTTTAAGCCCCCCCGCCTCACAGATCCCCGCCGAATCGCATGCTATTCTTATGTCGGGCAAAGAGATATCAAACTGTCCAAGAAGGCTCGCCGCACTCGCCGCAAGACGTTCTGCGGGCACCACCCCTGTTCTTTGACAATTCAAACCGCAGCCGGAAACACTTCACCGCTAACCCGGACGCAACAAATGCAACGCGATGCAACATGAAATCGAAAAAACGTCGCCGTGACCATCCCCTTTTCATCGTCCGCCCTGGCCCAGTCTTATCGGCGTTAATCGGCGTTAATCGGCGGCCATTTTGCCTTTTGTTCGCCGAAGCTCGTCATTGCCGGTGGCCCGAACGCGCAGCGGGCATCACCAACGCACCAACCCTTACCGAGCATACAAGTACTGTATTATCAGTATCATAGGCTTTGTTCGGACGAATCGCCACCCCTTGTCTCCATGCACAAAACCGCCCAACCATGCATAACCATGCACAATCCACCCGCGCTACCGCACCTTCTCCCACCGCCCATTCCGCGCCGACCGCAGCACCGCATCCGTGACGTAATCCGTGGCCATCCCATCGCGGAACGAAGGTCCCGGTATCCGCCCCTCCCCCAAGCCCGTCAAAAAATCCGCCGCCTGGTGTACGAACGTGTGCTCGTAGCCGATCTGCAATCCCGGCACCCACCAGTTCTTCATGTAAGGATGGTCGCCATCGGTGACATGAATCGACCGCCACCCGCGCAGCCGCCCCTCGTCGCCATGATCGAAGTATTCCAGCCGATGCAGATCCTGCAGGTCCCAGAAAATCGAGGCGTGCTCGCCGTTGATCTCCAGCGTGTAAAGCGCCTTGTGCCCGCGCGCGTAACGCGTGGCCTCAAACGTGGCCAGCGACCCGTTTTGAAACCGCGCCAGAAACGCGCTGGCGTCGTCGATCCCGAC
>PMVV01000264.1 GCA_003166475.1 Bryobacterales bacterium
TTATTGGCCGGTCAATGTGCACGATTGTGCGTTGGGTGGCCTTGCAATCGTTTTTGGCCGCACGAAGCCAATTTGTATATTTGTACTTCATTTTCTTATGGTTACGGAGAATTTGCGAGCCTCTGGCAGACCGCCCCGACCTGCCGGATGGTGGGGGCGAGGGCGAGTTGCGGCACGTGTTACGATGACCGCATTTTCCGATTTGTGTAACATTGCGTAACATTTGTTGCGTTGGACCGGCGGCGGGCGCGTTAGTCAGGCGCCGCGGATTGCCCGGTCCCTTGCTGGATTGTGACGAACAAGAACCCATGATATCGATAGTGTTTTGCGCTTCCGATTTCAGACTAGCACGAGGAACCTCCGGTCCCGGCTGCGGTTGCCGTGGCAAGGGGCTGCAAGTGGTTGGAAAATAAGGCTATGCGCGTTCGGATCGCTGCGTCATCGAGGTGTGAATGGCCAGAAAGAGACGCGCTGGCGCGCGTTGGCGGCCTGAGAGGCCCGGCCCAGAGGGCACCCCTGGCTGAGAGCCTGCCCCACGAGGGTGTAAGGAAGCGCGCGCGGCATAGACTACCTGTTTAGATAAGGACAAATGGAGCGCAAGGCGGCATTCCTGCGGATCTATGAGCAATACGCGCCGGCTTTGGAACGGCTGGCGGGCGCGTATGCGGCCGCTCGCGAAGACCGCGAGGATCTGGTCCAGGAGATCGCGGCGGCATTGTGGCGGGCGCTGCCCGGTTATCGCGCGGAAGCGAGCGAACGCACCTGGCTGTACCGGATCGCGCACAACGTGGCGATCACGGCGGCGGTGAAGCAGCGCAAGCGGGAGAAGCGGGAGGTGGCGCCGGAGCCGCCGCTGGACCTTCCGTCGGCAGGGGCAGACGCCGAACAGGATCTGCTGGCGGAGGAGAAGCGGCGCATGCTGTTCGCGGCCATCCGGGGCCTGGCGGCGGTGGACCGGCAAATCACGGTGCTGCACCTGGAAGGTTTGAGCTGCGCCGAAATCGAAGCAGTGACCGGCATCGCGGAAGGGGCCGTGGCGACGCGCCTGACGCGGATCCGGGAAAAGTTGCGCCAGGCCATTCGGGCGCGGGAGGCGGGCGATGGCCGATAAAGACGAACTCAATCAGCTTTGGTGCGGCCAGACCACTGGTCCGCCGACAAAAGGAGAAGATATGTTAACGATTGCGATGGAGAGAGCGGAGCGGTTCGATCGCACGATCAAGGCTCGCAGTTGGCGTGAATGCGGGGCTGCGGCGGTGGTAACGGCGATCTTTGCCTTTAAGGCGTGGGGGTCGCAAAATGCTCTGGCGTGCGCCGGAAACCTGGTGGTAGCGGCCAGCGGCTTGTGGATCGTTTTTTTCATGTTGCGCTACGGGCGCAACGCGCCGGCGCCAGCGGCGGATCGGAGTCTGGCAGATTTCCAGCAGGCCCTGTTGCGCGAATACGAGCACCAGATCCTGCTGCTGAAGAACGTGAAGTATTGGTACCTGCTGCCGCCTTATGTGGGGCTGCTGATGGCGAGCGCGGGTACCGTGATGGCGCGCAGCGCCGAGGGGCGGCCGGGCTGGCCCGAGTCGATCGCTGTGGCGATTTACACGGCTGTGTTTGGGGGCGTTTGGTGGCTCAACGAGACGTATGCCGTCGGGAAGCTGCGGCGCGAGCGGGCGCGGCTGTTGGAGGAGATGAAGCAGGCGGGTGGGGAAGCTGGAGGGCGGGGTTAAGCAGTCCCCTTGTTTCGCACGCCGCGCAGACTCGCAGGTTACCAACGTTACCAACCTGCCCCACAGGGCAGCATCGCCGCAACCATAGAGGCGGCCTGAGAGGCCGCCGCAGGCCGAGGGCCTGCCCCACGCAGAATCCGCGCAAAATGCGAAGATTCCGAACTGCCCGTGGCTGGCGCGAAAAAGATTGAGAGGCGGAACTTCACGATAGCGAGGGGAGCGGGACTGAGAGTCCCGNNGGGGAGCGGGACTGAGAGTCCCGCGCAGGCCGAGGGCCTGCCCCACGGCCAGAGGAGGGAGGGGCCGGTTGCGAAGCCAGCCCCTCAGCGCACGAGACGACGTTTCGGACGGGGTCGAGCCGTCCAAGAGGATGTTCCTTTAGCCTTATAGTTGCGCGACGGCCGGAATCCTCTCCAAATTTTTTTCTTCTTCCGCTCCCCAGGAGGGCCGGCAGGGGTAGATTCCGGGCTGAATGCCGAAGCGCTCGTGGTAGAGTTGGACAATTTCGCGCTCGAAATGCGGCACGACATCGGGCTGCATCATGTTGACGGTACAACCGCCGAAGCCGCCGCCGGTCATACGCGCGCCGTAGACGCCTTCAATCCCCAGGGCGGCGTCCACCAGGAAATCGAGCTCGTCGCAACTGACTTCGTAATCGTGCTGGAGGCTGCGATGGGAGGCTTCGAAGAGCTCGCCCATGCGCTCAACTGCGCCTTCGCGGCAGGCGGCCACGAACTCGACAACGCGGGCGTCTTCGGTGACCACGTGGCGGGCGCGCCGCGCGATGATGGGCGGCATGGAAGACTCAGCCTCGTCGAACATGGCCGGGGTCACGTCGCGCAAGCTTTCGACGCGCGGATGGCGGGCGCGCACCACGTCGACAGCGGCGGCGCACTGCTCGGTGCGTTCCTTGTAGGCGGAGCCGGCCAGTTGGTGCTTGACCATGGTGTTGACGGCCACAAAGGCGACACCATCGGGGAGCCGCACGACCTGATGCTTGAGGCTGCGGCAATCGATGCAGATGGCGGCGCGCTCCTCGCCGAACACGGAGATGTACTGATCCATGATGCCGCAGGGCATACCGACGAAGTTGCGCTCGGCCCTCTGGCAGAGACGGGCGAGGTCCAGCGGCGCCATGCGGCGGCCGGCTAGCATGGCCAGCGCCGAGGAAACCTCCAGCGCGGCCGAGGAACTGAGGCCCGAACCTTCGGGCACGGTGCTGCGAACGAGCAGGTTGGCGGGCGCAACGGGGGAGCCGGCGCGGATCAATTCCTGCGCCACGCCGATGGGGTAGTCGGTCCAGTGGCGGCGCGGGGTTAGGGCGGCGATTTCGCCGGCGGGCCACTCGGCGGATTCCCGGCGGTCCTCGGAATAGATGCGCAATTTGCCGTCACGCGCCGGAGCGGTGGCGACGTAGGTAGCCAGATGGAGCGCCACGGGCAGTACGAAGCCGAGATTGTAATCGGTATGCTCGCCGATGAGGTTGACGCGGCCCGGGGCACGGAAAACACGGATGCCATCCGCCGATCCGTAGAGCCGCCGGAAGGCGTCAATCATGTGTTGCTCCCTTTTGCCAGACGTGTGGCGCGCCAAGCCATGAGGAGCATAAAGAGTCCGAAGACCAGCATGGCAGCGCCGGAATACAGATTGACGTTTTCGGTTGTCAGTGGCGCGGCGCCCATGTGCGGCGCGAAGGCGCCCATCCCTAGCAGGATGAGGCCGACCAGCGTAAAGAACCAGCCCGAAGGCACTCTCAGATCCATATCACCTAAACCAAATGTTGAGGATGAGTAGCAATATAACAACGATAACAGTCAGCGGCGCGGGGCGTTGATACCACTTGGCGGTAGCGTCGTGGGGGACCTTGGTCAGGCCGTAGACCAGGCCTTCCATATCCTTATCCGTGCGCGGCGTGGTGAACATGCTCACCGCAACGGAGATGANNGAGGGTCAGGACCGCGGCGAGCGTGCCGAGGGATAAGCCGGCGAATGCGCCGTGGGCGGTGGTGCGCTTCCAGAACATGCCCAACAGGAAGGTGGCGAACAGGGGCGCGTTCACGCAGCCAAAGACAAGCTGCAGCAAATCCATGATGTTGTTGTAGCGGGTGGCCAGGTAGGCGGCGCCGATGGACAAGAGCACGCCCACCACGGTGGTGACGCGGCCCACAGTCAGGTAGTGGCGGTCGGGCGCGCCGGGACGGATATAGCTTTGATAGATGTCGTAAGTAAAGACGGTGTTGAAGGCCGTGACATTGCCCGCCATGCCGGACATGAAGGAAGCCATGAGGCCGGTCAGTCCCACGCCCAACAAGCCGGCGGGATAGAACTGGGCCATCAGAGTAGTGAGGGCCTGATCGTAGTCTGGGCCGCCGGTGGCTTTCAGAGGGAAGGCGTATCCGAGGTTCATCTTGGAAAGAACCAGCGCGGCGATGCCGGGCAGGATAACGATGAACGGCAGAAACATTTTGGGCAGGGTGCCGATCAGGGGGGTGCGGCGGGCGGCCGACATGGAATCGGCGGCCATGGCGCGCTGGACTACGAGAAAGTTCGTACACCAGTAACCGAAGGAGAGCACGAAGCCGAGGCCGGCGACCATGCCGAAGATCTCGACGCCCATGGGGTTGTCGGTGGGACTGCCCATATAGCGCCAGGCATGGGTCATGTTGGGTGGGAGGCGGGCGACCATGCCCTGCCACCCTCCGGCTTTATTGACCGATAGAATAGCCAGCGGCGCGAACCCCATGACGATGAGGAGAAACTGGAGGACCTCATTATAAATGGCGCTGGTGAGGCCGCCGAGGAAAGTATACGCCAGCACGATGGCCGCGGACGCCAGCACGGAAACGTCGAAACTCCAGCCCAGCACCAGATGCAGCAGCAGGCCCAGGGCATACATGGAGATGCCGGAGGAGAAGATGGTCATGACCGCGAAGGAGAATGCGTTGAAGGCGCGGGTCTTTTCGTCGAAACGCATCTTCAGATATTCCGGCACGGAGCGCGCCTTGCTGCCGTAGTAGAAGGGCATCATGAAAATGCCCATGAATAACATGGCCGGAATGGCGCCGAGCCAATAGAAATGGGCGGTCATGATGCCGTACTTGGCGCCCGAGGCGGCCATGCCGATAAGTTCGACCGCGCCAAGGTTCGCCGCGATGAATGCCAGGCTGGTGATCCAGACGGGGACGGACCGCCCGGACGTGAGGAAATCGCCGCTGGAGGAGATGCGTTTGCGCAGCCTCCAACCGATGCCTAAGACAAAGGCGAAATACAGGGCGAGGATGACGTAGTCAACCGGAGCGAGTTTCACGGATAGGGCCTCTGCGGTCTCCGAGGGAATTTAGGATTTGAAACGCTGAGTTTAGCGCGGGGGATGGGTAAAAGCAAACGCCTTGCCATCTGGCGCAGGATTGAAGACATGAATGCTGCGGAGCTATATGAGCGGGACTTCGCGGAGTGGCTGTGCGAAACGCCGAACTGCTGCGTTCGGGCCGTGTGGCGGAGGCCGACCTGGATCACATTGCCGAGGAGATCGAGGATATGGCCAAACGCGAACGGCGCGTTATCTAAAGCCGGCTGGCGCGGCTGATCCTGCATCTTCTGAAATGGCAGGTGCAGCCCTTGAAACGCGGCGCGAATTGGCAGAGCACGATCGCCGAGCAGCGCTTCCGGATAGGCAAGCTGCTGGAGGAGAATCCGAGCTTCCGGCCAGAGTTGGGGAACTGGATCGACGCGGAATATGAGCACGGGTTTCGAGCGGGAACGGTTTCCGAGTTCGTGGCCTTACACGTTGGAACAGACGGCAACGCCACCAAAACCAGATATTGGCCGCCGATGAACGCCGATGAACGCCGATAAAACGAGCCAGACGGAAGTTTTCCCGAGCGGTAGCGGTATAGCACCCTTGCTGTTCGACGCCTCTGGCGATAAGATTGACTCGACAGGTCCGACCTCCTCGGGCCGGGCTTGCGACGTTGTTTCTGGCGCCTTGCGGGTCAGCCAGGCGCGCAGCGACGCCGTTTGGCGCCGGAGAAGGAGGATCTATGCACCAACTCTGGATTCATGCAATGGTTCTGACGGCTGTCGTGCCGGTCGCATTCATTGGACAGCAGCCGAAGCCGTCGTACAAAGGCGATGCCTCTGCCAGCGGTGTCCTGGCAGGGCGCAGCGGGAAGCCCCTGGGGAATGCTCGCGTGTTCCTGGGAAAAGTCGAAGACGATGCAGACGTGCTGCAAGGCACGTTGAGGTTAGGCGGGCTTCCGATTGCCCAGACAGACGCACAGGGGCGTTTCAAGATCAGCGGCTTTGCTCCAGGAAGATACACGCTGGCGTATTCCCCGGCTGGCGGCGCCTCGATTGTGCCCACCGAAATCAGCATCAAGGCGCTGCAGGCGGTTACCAAGTCGATCCTGCCGCAGATGAATGGCGTCGAGATCGGCTTGACCCAGCCGCTGGACGAACGCAAGTGGAGCACGTTTACGCTGCTCAAGGGTCACACTTTTCATGGCGAAGGCGCCAACATGAAGATCTGGAATGCCACGCTGCGGCGCGGGGCGACGGGGCCTTACCTGGAGATGCGGAAAGGCGTGATCTGGCAGGCGGATTTCAAGGACAAGGGGCAGGTCGCGTTGGAAGCGTGGGGCTTTTAAGCGCTAGACGGCAACCTCTTGATAGAGAGTCCCGGAATCCGCTGGCAGCAGGTTGAGTTGGTAGCGGATGGACACTTCAAAGGCATCCAGCGAGCTGCGTGTGAGAAACCATGCGGCGATGGCGACGACAGCGGTCGTCGCGATGACGATGGCCGGCGATTCGCATCCTGGTCGTAAACAGAGCCTGGTGGCGCAGTACTACTCAGGAACGCGATGACGGGAACGCCGTTCTCTTGTCCACTACAGCACTCTGAAGGAATGACCGGTAGAGGCGCTTGGGGGCGCTGGACCAGACAACGGAGCCTGATTCGGAATACCACCTGAATGTCCGAACCACTTTTGCCAGAGCTTCTGCCCCACCCACCCAACCACGTACCATTGGAAGAACGAGAGCGCTACTATCGTCAACAGTCTCCAGGCCCCCTCTGAGATCCCCGCAAAGAACTGATCACCGGTCACATGCGGAAAAAGTAGATTGTGGCCACCTCTCGCCACCGCGAAGGATGGGAATTCGGCCCAAAAGGCGAGCTTGAAGAACGGGTGTGTGAACGGAGATTCTAAGATCCCTATGGAGTGTCCTGCAAAAGTATATCCCGCTCCTGCCGGATGTCCCCACGGATCGAGACGGAACGGGTACGACGCCTGAGCAAAGGCAATCACAAAGTAGATCCAGAAGCAGAGATTCGCGGCGAGTAGCACAGTTACGAACTTTCCCATGCGTTTTGACGCCGCTTGTTTAGACATCGCTCGTCCTCCGCTGGAGTTTCCGTTTGTTAATCATCGGGCCCTGGACGCTCCGGCATCTCCTGATAGTTGTGATGTGACTCAATCCCTTTCTGGCCACGGCTCAGATCGAGGGCTCGAACGGCGTCTTCTCCAGCAATTGAATCACGCATTTTGCCCTAGTGCCAGCGGGGGCCCCCCGAATAGCTCTCCCCAAATGTGTCCCAGTACTTCATGCCCAAGCTCCTCAGCACTGTCTTGGGGGTGGTGGTCTTGCCGGCGCCATTGGGGCCGAGCAGGCCGACGACCTCACCCTTGGCGAGAGCGAAGGATATGCTGTGCAGGACTTCCGCGCGGTCGTAGCAGAACACGACTTTGTCGAGGGCGGCTGTCGATTCCGGCAAGGGGCGGTTCCTCCCGGCGCAGTCATTTCGGCTCAGCCATTTCCAGTTTGGCCAGGGGTTTTCCTTTTGGATTTCCGGCCAAGTCAATTGTATATCGAAACGCCTCGGTAGGAGTCTGGTTCGGCCGCCCAGTGGCGCTTAGCGTGGCGCCCTCACTAGGCAGGGCGGCTTGCTTCCGGGCTGAATGGCTTTCTCACGGCACGCCGGATCTGGCTGTTGGCTTCTTTCGCCTTCAGATCTTCGAACATCCGCTTGAGGTCGTAGCCATGCTCTGCAGCGTATTGCTCACGCATGGCGTATACCTCTTGCAGAACCTCGTCATCGGTCCAAGGCGTCCACCCCGAAGAGCTCTTCAGGGGTACAGACGATCGGTCGCCGATAGCCATTGTCTTCCAGTATGCCTTCCGTAATCCTGCGGATTTGAGCATTCGCGATATGGCGAATATTCCAGGTTGCCAAATAGTCGATCTGATAGATCGTGGCCACGGCGATGTGTACTGCGTCCGCGGCGGCACCGGCGGGCAACCCGCCGGGAATTACCAACTTCTGCGCCAGTTCCATTATGCTCCTATTCAAGATGAGCATGGTAGCCGCTTCGATCAGACTCAACCGTTTCCGGGCCTGCACGGGGTCGCCCCGGCGGCACTCGTTCTCAACCGCCTCGGAGACGAAAAGATCGTACTTGTGCCTCTCTTGCTCCCAACAGCGCCGCGTCACGGCCTGGCGCATAGCTGTGGCCGGGTTCGCACTTCCGTCAGCAGCGAGGTAGCTGACGACAGTGGTTTTCAGATCTTCGTAGCCCTCCGCGAGACCGCGGCGATCGCTCGACGATCAGTCGGCGGCATATTGAACGGCGGCTGAACGCAGTACTTCGTCGCGGAAATATGGGCTCAATTCGCCGGGCGTTCGCAGGTCGACTTTGCGGCCACCGAACATTTGCGAAAGGAGGCGCTCCATGGCCGCCATTCGCAAGTACCCAACGCGCGATGGCCCCTGCCACAACGGGGTATGAGAAAGACGCGCGCTAGCGCGCGTTGGCGGCCTGAGAGGCCGCCGCAGGCTGAGAGCCTGCCCCACAAGAGGCAGGGATTCTCGAAGGGCCGATTCGGGCGGCCGTCATTGCGACATCGCCGTTTCTTTTCGCAGCGTGCTGTGCTTGCGGCCGAACGGGAAGTAGATAGCGAATCCGATCACCAGCCAGACAAAGAAGCGCAACCATGTCTCCACCGGTAATGCCATCATCAGAACCAGGCAAGAAACGATCGACAATGCCGGCAGGAAAGGCGATCCTGGCACGCGAAAGCCGCGCGGGCGGTCCGGTTGCTGGCGGCGTAGCACGATTACTCCGGCCGACACCACAATGAAGGCGAACAGCGTCCCGATATTGGCCAAGTCCGCGAAGGTGCCGATGTCCCAGACGCCCGCTGGAATACCCACCACCAGCCCAGCGATCCACGTGCTGATGTATGGCGTCTTATGCTCCGGGTGGATCTTCGAAAACATCCGTGGCAGCAGACCGTCGCGCGACATGGCGAACCAGATGCGCGCCTGTCCGTATTGGAACACCAGCAGCGACGAAAGCATGCCTACGATGGCGCCCACGCTCACCCAGCCGCGAATGTGGTTGAAGCCCAGCACCTGGAGTGCGTTCGCCACCGGCGCCGCATTGTTCAGGGTCTTGTAACTCGCGATACCGGTCAGCACCAGCGAAACGGAAATGTAGAGCACCGCGCAAATCACCAGGGTGGCGATGATCCCCAGCGGAAGGTCCCGCTGCGGGTTCTTGCACTCCTCCGCCGCGGTCGATACCGAATCGAATCCGATGTAGGTAAAGAACACAATGGCCGCGCCGGTAAGCACACCTGAGAATCCGTTCGGCAAAAATGGATGCCAGTTATCGCTCTTGACCGCGTGCGCCGCGCCGATCACGAAGATCAGAATAGCGGCGATCTTCACCAGCACCATCACGTTGTTTGTGCTGGCGCTCTCCTTGACGCCGCGCACCAGAATATACGTCAGAATGAGCAAAATCACCAGCGCGGGGAGGTTGAACCACCCGGTCGGCCCGCTGGAGGCGAAAGTCGGATTGGATATCTTGTCGGGTAACTGCCACCCAAAAAACGGCGTATGCACAAACAAAGGCGAAGTGAAGAAGTTCTTCAATATGTCGTTGAAATAGGCGGAAAAGCCCACCGCCACGGCCATGTTGGAGACGGCGTACTCCAGGATCAGGTCCCACCCGATGATCCAGGCGATGATCTCGCCCAGCGTGGCGTAAGCATAGGTGTAAGCACTGCCCGCGATCGGGATCATGGAGGCCAGTTCCGCGTAGCAGAGCGCCGCGAACCCGCAGCAAATGGCGGTCAACAGAAACGACAGCGAGATGCCCGGTCCCGCTCCCGGCCTCCCCAGCATAGACAAGGCGTGCGGCCCATGCAGGATGAGATCGAGAACGGTGGCGTGCAGGATGGACGTGTTGCGCAGGGTTTCGCCGGCGGCGGCCGTTCCGGTCAGGATGAAAATGCCGGAGCCGATGACCGCGCCCACACCGAAGGCGGTGAGGCTCCAAGGGCCGAGCGTCTTGCGCAGACGTTTATCCGGCTCCTCGGAAGCCTTGATCAGAGCGTCGATGCTCTTGGTGCGGAATAGTTGGCTCAAAGGCCTGTTCCAGGGACCGCTCCCTCACGGTCGCGGCTCAGTATCTGTCGCGGAGGCTGGCTGTGGGGCGGCCAATCTTGGCCGCAGCCGCCTTTCAGGCGGCCAAGCCGGCTAAAAGCCGGCTGCGGGCA
>PMVV01000056.1 GCA_003166475.1 Bryobacterales bacterium
CGGGCGATGGCGCGCACCGCGGCCAGCAGGTCGCTCGAAATGGAGTCTTTCAGCAGGTAGCCGCGGGCCCCGGCGCGCAGGATCTCGCGGACGTACACCGAATCTTTGTGCATGCTCAGCGCCAGCACCCGGCTCCGGGGAGATAGATCCGCGACGCGGCGGGTGGCTTCGATGCCGTTCAACTCCGGCATGGCCACGTCCATCACGATTACGTCGGGCTGCAACTGGCCGGCCAGATCCAGGGCTTCGCGGCCATTGCCGGCCTCGCCCACGATCTCCATATCGGGCTGCGCGGCCAGGATCATTTTGAATCCCTGCCGCACCACCGCATGGTCGTCAGCCAACAGGATGCGGATCTTTTCTCTCATGTTCTGCGCCGCCGGCCGGCACGCGGACTTCAATCTCGACGCCCTGTCCGGGTTTGGAACGCACGCTCAGATCGCCGCCCACGCTGCGCGCACGGGCCCGCATCCCGATCATACCCATGCCGCGCGGTCCGGCGCCAGCGGGCGGCAAGCCGCGCCCGTCGTCGCGAATGGTAAGGCGCACCTCGCCGCCCTGCGAATCCAACGCCACGCTGGCGTGGCTCGCGCCGGAATGCCGCGCCACATTTGTGAGCGCCTCCTGCGCCAGGCGGAACAGGTGCGTTTCGGTCTCATCGGGCAGGCGGCCGGAAATGCCGGACTGGAATTGGGTGGCGATGCCCGTGCGATGCGCGAAGCCTTCGCAATACCAGCGCAGCGCGGCTTCCAGTCCAAAGTCGTCCAAAATTGTCGGACGCAGCAATTGCGACATCTGCCGCACATTGCCGATGGATTCGTCGACCAACCGCAAGCAATCGTCCAGCCGCGAGGGATCCAGGGCGCCCATCGTCTCCTGCGCGCCGCGGAGGGCCGCCAGGTTGGTCTTGACGGCGGTGAGCGACTGTCCGAGTTCATCGTGCAGCTCATGGGAAAAGCGGCGCGCGGTGGTCTCCTGGTCTTCCAGCATGTGCCAGGAGACGCGGCTCAACTCGCTCTCCTGCCATTCCATTTCGCGCAGCAATTGGGCGGTCAGGCGCACCGTCAGCACCGTGCAGAGCAGCGCCAACGTGAGGAATGCGGCCAGGAACACGGCGGACTGTTTCACCAGGCGCTCGGAACGCTGGTCGATCTGATTCTGCGCGGCGACGCCTCTCCGGTAACTGGACTCGATGAGCTTGGCGACCACGGAAATGAATGCCTCGTGATCGCGGAACAGATCTTGCGACGAAAATGTTTCGGGTTCTGCAACCGTCAGCAAGCGCCGCGCTTCGGCCGAGAATGCCGCGGAAGTTTGCCGGAGCTGATCGTAGAGCCGCCGCTGGGGAGTCTCGGCGCCCTCCGCGGCGATGCGGTCGATGTTGGTGTCCGCCTCGTCCAACTGGGACAGGATCTTGGCGGCATCGAGCGAATCCGGGTCGCGCGCCAGGATGGAGAAGACTTCGCTCAGGCTGGCCTGCTGCCTGTGTACCTCTTCCAGCAGGCGGTTGGTGGACTGCTGCTCCTCGACCAGGCGCGCGGCGTTCTCCTTGATGGTGTGGATATTGCCGATGCCGATGAAGGCGCCGGCCAGCAGCAGGAGGATGACCAGGCTGAATCCGGCAATCAGTACGCGCAGCAGGCTGCGGTGCGTGATCCGGCGGGCAGGCGCAGGTGAATGTTCCTTCACGGTCCTCCAAGTCCATGATGGCGCTACGGCGGGCGCCGCGGATATCCCCTATTGGGGCTAATCGAGGGCCCCAGCCGGGGCTATGGTTGGGCCATTCCGGCGTCCTCTTTCGCGCGCGAGTTAGCCTTTCGAGTCTATCGTATAAAAAACGGTATTGCCCGAAGATGGAATAGACGGGAGAAACAAATCCCTCAAGGAGAATCAAAATGAAAAAGAGCTTACTCGCGATCGTTTTCGCCGCCGCCACCCTGCCGCTGACTTTTGCGCAGACCCCCGCGCCGGCCACCCAGAGCCAGCCGACGTCGGACCAGAAGAGCACGGTCGCGCCGAAGAAGGCCAAGAAGACCTCGAAGCACAGCACCAAAAAGAGCAGCACAAGCAAGCCTGCCGCAAGCACCACCAGCACCCCGCCCCAGAAGTAAGTGCCCCTCCTAAACGTGGGCGGGCGAGTATACCTGCCCACGCATTTTCCCGCCTGGACTGCCACCCTCGCTTCATTCGCGGATGAGAGAAAGACCGCGGCTGTTGCACACATATTCTTGAGCACAAGCAGCAAGCTGCTCCCGGCATGCAAGAATACGACGTAACCCTGAAGTTGCTGTTACAAGGTTCAGCTTCGCTCACCCTGCGCGCGCTGACTGGCACGGCGATTGCCAAATGGCTGGACGTGGAACTGCCGAAAGTGCAAAACTTAAGGTTGGACCTTCTCGGCGAGACTGTCGACGGCGATCTCATCCACCTGGAGTTGCAAAGCAGCAACGACCCGGCCATGCCGCTGCGCATGGCGGAATATTGCCTGGGCGTATACCGGCTGTTCGGACGATTCCCGCGCCAGGTCGTGTTGTACGTAGGCGAATCGCAAATGCGAATGGAGAGCGAACTGAGGGGCTGCGACGTGTTGTTCCAGTACCGCCTGATCGACATTCGCACGCTGGATGGAGACCGCCTGCTGGAAAGCGAGGGAGTTGGTGATAATGTAATTGCGATCCTGGCGCGATTGCGGGACCATAAAGAGGCGGTCCACAAGATTGTCGAGCGGATCGCAGGCCTGGCGGCGGCGGAAAGAGAAATCGCCTTGGCCCAGTTGATGATCCTGGCCGGTTTGAGGCACTTGTCGAGAACGGTCGAACAGGAGAGACGGAAAATGCCGATTGATGTCGATATCCGGGAACATGAGGTCTTGGGACCTATGTTTATAGAAGCGGAGCAGAAGGGCCGTCAGGAAGGCGAACTGGCCATCCTTCGCCGGCTGATTGAGAAGCGCTTCGACGGCCTCCCGAGTTGGGCCGCCGAAAAGCTGGAGTCGCTATCGGCTTCCGAGCTTGAAGATCTGAGCGTGCGCGTGCTGGACGCCAAGAGCGTGGAAGAGTTGCTGAGGTAAACCACGCCATCCAAGGGATCGCCGCGCGGGCCAAAGCTCGCCCTCCATGCTATTCTCTTTCTTCCATGTCCCGCCACGCGCAAGCCGCACGCCTCTACCTCGTGCGCGGGCGCGTGCAAGGCGTCGGCTATCGCGACTACGCGCAACGCGCGGCATCCGCGCTGGGTTTGACCGGCTACGCGCGCAATCTCGACGATGGGCGCGTGGAGGTATACGCCGCCGGGCCGCTCGATAAGCTTTCCGATCTGGCCGCGGCCCTGCGCCAAGGCCCGCGCTTTTCCGACGTGCGCGGCGTGGAAGAGCAGGAAGCCGCGCACCAGCACTATTCCGTTTTTCAAATCGAGGTCTGATGGATAAGCTGAAGCAGTGCCGACCGTCCATCTAGCTCACATCGCATCTCCATCAGCTTTTATATCTATTTTTCAACCAGATACATCTACTTCTGCCGATTGGCGTCGAGATCGAAGACCAGCTAACCGACTTGGGCTACACCAGGGAACCCGACTTCGTTCCGGTTGCGGCGTCGAAAGTTCAGCCGTTCAGAACGGCCAGGGCGAGGTCGGCTCGTGAAATCGTTCGCCCGATTTGCACGACCGATCCCGAGAAACCTGTTCCTGGGCACGACGGTCGAGCGCACAAATCGCAGGGCAAGCGCGAGCGCCCGTTCACTGCGGCGGAATTGAAGGCTCTCGGTCGGTAGTCATTCGACGGGGCGCTCGTCTAGGAGATCTTGCAGCACCATATCCAGTTCCAGCAGTGCCTCGATGTTTTGCCCGGTACACACCTGAGCTTTGTGGAACGCCTTGACAACTGGCGTCTTTGTCTGCAACGACGAGAAAGCATCCGTCGATCTGCCAAATAGCGTTTGCAAAGTCTCAAGTGTTTGTACGAATGGAGCTAAGCTATTCTTGATTCCTCTGATTGACTGGGTCGTCATTTTAGCCTCGGCTTTTACTCAGCGGTTACGGGTTAGACTAGTTAGGGTTCTGGATCGTTAACAGCACATCAGGAACAGTAGCCGTCGAAATAACCGATGACTGGTACGTTGTCCAGAAATTCATTTGTACGGTAAATAGGAGGTCTCCGTCAGGGAAGCTCGTCGGAATCGTTATGTTGATCTGATACAAGCCCGCTTCAACCAGACCAGCCCAGTCTGGTATAACGGCGGCCTCCGAAAGCGGTAAAAGGGATGGAAACACAGCAACTAGATCACCGGAACAGAAATTGCCCTGGTAGGGCGGTCCGGTGGGGCAACCTAGCTTAATCGGTTCGGTGACCAATTCTCCAATCGGTCCCGCTGGTCCGAAACCCGTCCCGTAGAGTTCGATAGTTTCGCCCGGTTGTGCAGGACGTGAAACCACCCCAGGCAGCATGTCAGCTTTGCCCACCAGAGTACCGTCAAGATGTCTCGCCGCCACGTAGTTATTCCCCACCGTGAATAAGTTCGGCTGATACAACCCGCAATACTCAACGAGCGGCAGGCCGCAACAAATCGTAATCGGCACTGGGAACGCATTGCTTGTGCCATAGGGCGTCTGCACTACCACAGTTACAGGCGGCTCCACTATTACACCAGTTGGCGGCACTGTTGCACCCGAATACAATGAATACAACTGTGGTATAAAGCCAGTCAGAATGTTTATTTGTGTGGGACTAATGTACTCAACGTAGGCGGATAGACTAGCGATTGCACACGGTGAGCTTGTTGTGAAGATCCCAAGATCACTGCATGTCGAAACAGAAACGCCATCCAGTGAAGTAGGCATACAAAGCGGTGGTTGTCCATTCTGAGCACAACTCACAAAATCTGAACTGGTCCATGTTCTCGTGTTTGAGGCCAGATTCGTTCCAAAAATTGTGATGTAGGTGTTGTACACCAGACCTCCACTATCCATCGGTTGGAAACTTGCACCGTCGACCACTGCGGCGATCACCGGTCCGGTCTGAGCAAGCAACCCCATCGCTGAAAGCAAGCCTATCAACACGACGGTGACGGCCTTCGATGTTGCGATCCTAAATGTGTTCACAATTCTCCTTTACCGAGATTTTAGCAGCGCATACAACAGCCCGAGGATTACCGGCAACAGGACGGAGAGTATCCACAAGTGCGTCACGATCCGGCTGGCAATGTGTCGGGCGTCTGCCGAGATTTCTGTACGAGGGTCGAACGGTATGTCCTTAGCCGCTTTGAACAGGACATGACAATTAGGGCATTGCGCTGTTTGAAGCGTAATGCCGGGTGCTCCACACTTCGGGCAACTAAACCCGGCGACTTCTTTGGCTTCGTTCGTTTCCATGAAGCTTCCTTTCCAAGCTGCGCACATTGTAGCAAGCGGCAAACCCATCGGAGCCGTCACTCACACCGTCGCTTCGGAATCCAACCGACTTGCTGTCAGTGGTCGGGCTGGTTACGTCCGCTTGTACTTGGTCGTCGTTCATTGTAGGTCATCAATCGAGATCGTAGTACCTAAACTCCGAAGGTTGACCATTTGAATAAGGAGCCCTTCGTTCCGCTACTGTGTTTGTGAATTCAGCAGCATATGGTTCTGGCAAGCCATTTCTGAACTCGCGCCATTTGTCTTGTAGCTCTTTATAAAGAGCTTTCTGGACATCTGTTGTTATGTCTCTTGAGGTGTCATTCCGTGCATAGGTTACATGAACAAGTTGCTTGTTTATCGCACAGCGCCACAGTTCAGAAACTGGCAAGTCTGCCTTGTGGGTAGCGACATAGTGTTGTGCTGCAACGCAGTCTCCATTTCTGTTCTGGAAGAAATCAGCAAGTTTTCGGCAGTTCAGGTAGAAGGCGTGGCTAATGTGCGTGTTGACGGGCGGCTTAAAATTGTCGCCGTCTATATCTTGGCCGGTCAGAACCATTTCGGCGGACGAGACGAAGTTCGCATACTCGTGAACGATATGGCGAACAGCCAAGAGCTTGTCTACGCTGGACACGGGAAGTCGTCCTTTCTGTCGTTGCCTGGACACAGGAAGTCGTCCTTTCTTTCGTTGCGCCCCTATTTTACCGCTCGGCCACCCGCAGATGTCTAGGGCGGCAGAGACTAGCGGCGAACGAGGGGCTAGGGCGTTCTGCGGGTGCTCTCGGTTGCATCGGGCCGAAGGTCTCAGCATGGCGGCTCCGGGCGGCGGTCGCGGCCGTGGCGGCGTTCGTGCGGAGCCGCGTGCGGGATCGCTCGTTCGTGCTAGAATGGCGGCTCGTTGAAAAGTAGATAGAACTTGTCTGCCGGAAGCATCTACCCGGCTACTTTCACAACGCCAGTTTACACAAACCAAAGCAGTTGCAAGCAAGATAAACTCCGATGGATAACCTGAAGTCGCTGATCCGCGAGGTGCCTGACTTTCCCAAACCGGGCATCCTCTTTTACGACATCACCACGCTGCTGAAAGACAAGGCCGGGCTGCGTGGCGTCATCGATGCGCTCTGCGAACACTACCGCAACGCCCAGGTCGACATGGTGCTGGGCATCGAAGCGCGCGGCTTCATTTTCGCGCCCGCGCTGGCCTACGCGCTGGGTGTCGGCTTCGTGCCTGTACGCAAGCCCAAGAAACTGCCCTCGGAAACCCTGCGCGTCAGCTACGACCTGGAATACGGTACCGACAGCCTGGAGATGCACAAGGATGCCGTCGCGCCGGGGAGCCGCGTATTGATCGTCGACGATCTGCTGGCCACCGGAGGCACCGCGGCCGCCGTGGCGCGGTTGGTCGAGCAGGCCGGCGGCCAAGTCGCCGGGCTGGCCTTCGCCATCGAGCTGACGTTCCTGAACGGCCGCGCCAAGCTGCCGGGCTACGACGTCTTTTCGCTGCTCAAGTACGATAGATGAGTGTCCTGCTGAATCAGCAAGGCGGCCTGGGAGGCCGCCGCAGGCTGGGAGCCTGCCCCACAATTCGTCGCGGCGCGCGAAGAGACTGATGGATGTTAGTACAGGGATAGCCAATGAGCCAGACCCGCCAGGCCAGCCTGCGCGCCCTCGCCAAGATCAACCTGGATCTGCGCGTCCTGCACGCGCGCCCGGATGGCTATCACGAAATCCGTACCATCTTCCAGACCATCTCGCTGGCCGATATCATCGACGTCGAGTACACCCGGGCACGCGGCACCACGATTCAAATCGACGGCGATGTCGACATCCCGGACAACTTGATCGCGAAAGCGGCAACTCTGGTCCTGGACGCCATGCGGGTAACCGCCCGGGTCCGATTCCGGCTGCGCAAACGAATCCCCATGGGCGCCGGTTTGGGAGGCGGATCGTCGGACGCCGCCGCCGTCCTGCTGGCGCTGCCCGCGCTGGCCGGACACCGCCTGGCATTGCCGCGGCTCATGGAACTGGCCGCCGGACTGGGTAGCGACGTGCCGTTTTTCCTGCTGGGCGGGGCCGCCGCCGCCCTGGGCCGCGGAACCGAACTGTATCCGCTGCCCGATTCGCCTGCGCGCCGCGGGCTTCTCGTCGCGCCTGCCGTACACGTTTCCACCGCCGCCGCCTATCGCGCCCTCACCCCCCAATTGACAACCGAATCGCAACAAAATAAAATAGTTAGTTTCCAGTTGCAGGCCTGGGGTGAACTTGGAGACGGGCCCTGCGCGCGGGGCGTTAACGATTTTGAAACAGTAGTTTTCGAGCAGTTCCCGCAACTCGCTGCCGTGAAGCAGCGGCTCGTTAAGCTGGGTGCGAATCCGGCAATGATGACCGGAAGCGGCTCGGCGCTCTTCGGTTTGTTTCGTACCCGGGAACAGGTAAATCACGCTGCAAAAACATTTCACGACGAAAGTGTTTTCCCAATCTCGCTGGTCGGCCGGGCGCGCTACCGCAGTCTCTGGTGGCGCACGCTCCGGCCGCACATTGAAGGAAAAATATGGCCGCCGTTAAGCCCATCCGGGCGCTGACTCCCGATCGTTTGAAAATCTTCTCCGGCACTGCCAATCCGTGCCTCTCAAAAGAGATCTGCGCGTCGTTGGGCCTGAAGCTCGGCGACCTGATGCTGGAGACATTCTCGGATGGCGAAGTGTATCTCCAGTTCCAGGAAAACGTCCGCGGCGCCGATCTTTTCCTGATCCAGCCCACCTGCCGCCCGGTCGACCATCACCTGATGGAACTGCTGCTCATGATCGACGCGGCCAAGCGCGCCTCAGCGGACCGCATCACGGCAGTGTTACCCTATTATGGGTACGGTCGGCAGGATCGCAAGGACAAACCGCGCGTGGCCATCTCGGCGAAATTGGTCGCCTCGTTGCTGGAATGCGCCGGCGCCGACCGGATCATGGCGCTGGATCTGCATGCCGCACAGATTCAGGGGTTCTTCGATGTTCCGGTGGACCACTTGTTTTCGGCCCCGGTAATGATCGAGTATTTCAAGCCGCTGGAGATTCCGGATCTCACCGTGGTTTCGCCCGACCCAGGCGGCGTGGAGCGTGCACGGGCGTTCGGTAAGCGGATGAACGCGCCGCTGGCGATCATCGACAAGCGCCGCGAAAAGCCCAATGTGGCGGAAGTGATGAACGTGGTCGGCGCGGTGGAAGGCCGGAATTGTCTGATGGTGGACGATCTGATCGATACGGCCGGCACATTGGTGAAAGGCGCGGAGGCGTTGTTGTTGAAAGGCGCCCGCAGCGTGAGCGCATGCGCCACGCATGCCGTGCTCTCGGGACCGGCGGTGGAGCGCATCGAAGCCTCGCCGCTGAAGGAAGTGGTATTTACGAATTCGATTCCGTTGTCGGACGAAGCCAGGCGTTCGAGCAAGATCAAGTCTCTGTCGGTGGCGCCCCTGCTGGCCAGGGCGATTCAGTCGATCCACGAAGAGACTTCGGTAAGCAGTTTGTTTGTGTAGGAGCTTTCAGCTATCAGCTATCAGCTTTCAGCCAGACCAGACAGGTTCAAGCTGAGAGCTGAAAGCTGAAAGCTGACAGCTTGGACGCAACCCACGTTAGCGGGTGTACCGCGATCGGACTTGCGGCCCTTGAAGGAGAAATGCAGTGAGAAGAGAGATAACCGTTGCCGCGCAGCCTCGTGAATCGCGCGGCAAGAACGAAGCGCGCCGTACGCGCCGCTCGGGATTGATTCCGGCGGTGGTCTATGGCGCATACAAAGATCCCGTCCCGGTGGCCGTCAGTCCCAAAGCAATTCTGCAGATCGTGCACTCGGCCAGCGGCTACAACACCATCTTCAACCTGGATATCGAAGGCCGTGAAAACACGCCGGTCATGGTGGTGGATTACCAGAACGACCCGGTTCGCGGCACGCTGCTGCATGCGGATCTGAAGCGCATCGATCTCACCAAGCGCATTCATGTATCCATCCCGCTGGGCACCACGGGCGAGGCCAAAGGCGTCAAGACGCAGGGCGGCCTGCTGGAAGTCATCACGCGCGCGGCTGAAATCGAGTGCCTGCCGGATGAGATCCCCGAGAGCTTCACGGTGGACGTGACCGAGTTGCTGATCGGACAGAGCAAGCGCTTCAGCGACCTGGCCTTGACTGGCTCCATGAAGTTGATCGGAGCGCCCGAAACCGTGATCGCGCACATTGTGACCATGCGCGCCGAAGAGGTGAAGCCGGCTGCCGAGGCTGCGCCCACCGCCGAAGCCGCCGCTACGCCGGCCGCCGCCGAACCGGAAGTGATCAAGAAGGGCAAGAAGGAAGAAGCGGCCGAAGAGGCCAAGCCCAAGAAGAAGTAGCGCGCCATGTTCCTGGTGGCTGGCCTGGGAAATCCAGGCGAGGAGTACGCCAACACCCCGCACAATCTGGGTTTCATGGTGGTGGACCGGCTCGCGGAAATGCACAACATCCGCGTCACCAGGCGGGATTCGAAGGCGCTGACAGGAGTGGGGCAGATCGCCGGCCGCGATGCGATGCTGGCCAAGCCCCAGACATTTATGAATCTCAGCGGTACGTCGCTCGCGCCGCTGATGGAGAAGCATTTGCTCACGGCAGCGGATCTGATTCTGGTGTACGACGAATTGGCCCTGCCGTGGACCAGTTTGCGCATCAAGCCGCGCGGCTCCTCCGCCGGCCACAACGGAGTCGACTCCGCGATCCGCAGCCTGGGCACGACCGATTTTGTACGGGTGCGCTTGGGGATTCATCCCGGCCACCCGCTAAGCAGCGGGATAGACTATTTGCTGTCGCCGTTGAAGCGCTCGCTGCGTAAGGAATTGGAGCAACTGGTGGCCGATGGGGCCGACGCGGTTGTCTCCATAATTGCCGAAGGCGTCGAAAAGGCCATGACGAGATTCAATCGTCGCGCCCCAGGCTCAAACGAGGAAGCATGAGAATCTACGAAGAGCTGTTTATAGCGAAGCCGGACGCGCCGGACGAAGAGGTGGACGCCTTCATCGAACAGATGAAGACGACCGTCTCGAACGCCGGCGGCACGGTGGATAAAGTGGAAAAGTGGGGCAAGCGCAAGCTGGCCTACAAAGTCGACCGGTACCGCGAGGGCGCTTATGTCCTGTTCCAGTTCACCGCGGGACCGGAAACCGTTAAGGAATTCGAGCGTCGGCTGCGCGTCTCGGACCTGGTCATCAAATTTCTGACCGTGCGCATCGACGAGACGCTGAAGCGCCTCGAAAAGCGCAAGAAGGATCGCGACAAGCGGGCGCATCGCAAGTCCATCGCCGCGCCGGCCGCGCCGCAACCCTCGGTCGCGCAACAACTGATGGGCGAAGGCGCTCCCGCGCCGGCCATGCCCGGCCTGCCCAAAGAGGCGCCCCCATCGGGGCCAAAGGAGGCGTAAGGAGATCCCATGCCAGAATTCAAAGGAAGACCCGGCAGCGCCGGACAACGCCCCACCGGCGGCGACAAGGCCGTAGCCACGCAGAAGAAGGCTTATTTCCGCCGCAAGAAGGTTTGCCGTTTCTGCGTCGAAAAGATCGACGACATCAATTACAAGGACGTGAAGCTGCTCCACTCTTTCGTAGCGGAGCGCGGCAAGATCGTCCCGCGCCGCATCTCCGGCGTCTGCGCCCCGCATCAGCGGCGGCTGACCGACGCCATTAAGAAAGCGCGCAACATCGCCCTGCTGCCGTTCGCGGCGCAGTTCTAGGAGCCGACCATGGAAGTCATACTGCGCGAAGATATCGAACGGCTGGGCAGCCGCGGCCAGGTAGTGAAAGTGGCCGACGGTTACGCCCGCAATTTTCTATTGCCCAAACGCCTCGCCGTGGCCGCCACGGACGCCAACCGCAAGATTGTGGAGCAGGAGCGGCAGTCGCACCTGCGCCGCGAAGCCAAGCAGAAGAGCGAAGCCGAGGACCTCTCGAAGCTGCTGACCGGAGTTACCGTGACCATCGCCCAGAAGGCCGGTGAAAACGATCAGCTCTTCGGATCGGTCACTTCCAAAGACGTGGCCGATGCGCTGGCTCAGAAGAACTTCACCATCGATCGCCGCAAGGTGCTGCTGGATGAACCCATCAAGCAGCTTGGGGAGTTCAAGGTCCCCGTGCGCCTGCATAAAGACGTGACCGCCGAAGTCACCGTACAGGTGGTAAAAGAGGAAGGCGGGCTTTAGCCCGCGCGGGGCTTCAGCCCCGCTGTGAGGTTTAAATGCTCTTCGATCTGACGGGCCAGACGGCCATCGTCACGGGCGCCGCTACTGGCATCGGCGAAGCCATCGCCCGCCGTTTGGCGCGCGCCGGGGCGGCCATTGCCGTCGCCGATGTGAACTTCGATGGCGCGGCAGAAGTGGCGCAATCGATCGGCGGCTTGTCCTTCCCCGTCCACATCGACATCACGCTTTCCGATTCCGTAAATGCGGCCGTGGCCGAAGTGCTCTCGCGCACCGGCCGCATCGATGTCCTGGTGAACAACGCCGGCATCGCCGGCCGTACCGCGCCGGTGTGGGAAGTCACCGACGAAGACTGGCAGCAGATCATCGCGGTAAATATGACCGGCGTCTTCTACTGTTGCCGCGCCGTGCTGCCGCACATGCGCGCGCGCCGCTACGGGCGAATTGTCAACATCGCCTCGATCGCGGGCAAGGAAGGCAATCCCAATATGTGCGGCTACTCCGCCACTAAGGCGGCGGTGATCGGCTTCACCAAGTCTGCCGGCAAGGAAGTCGCCACTGAAGGCATCTGCGTGAACGCCGTGGCGCCGGCGGTGGTGCGCACCAAGATCCTGGAGCAGTTGACGCAGGCCCAGGTCGATTACATGACCGAGCGCATCCCCATGCGGCGCACCGGCACGCCGGAGGAAATCGCCGCGGTGGTGCATTTCCTGGCAAGCCCGGATGCCGCGTTCGTGACCGGGCAGTGCTACGACGCCAGCGGCGGGCGGGCGACGTACTAACGTGGGGCAGCCAGCCTTGGCCGCAGCCGCCTTTCGGGCGGCGGGTTTGACTGCGAAAGTGAACGCGTGATGCGAAGGGCCTTGAGAATCATCGGCTGGTGCATTGGAACTGTTGTCGTTCTCTTTATTGGCCTGCTCTTGCTGAGTTGGCGGTATACGCAGTTTTTCCCAAAGGTTTGGAGTGCCACAATCACCGTGGATGGGAAGCCATCGCCAGGGTCGTCGCTGTATCGGAATCGTTGGACGGGGCGTGGCCTCTTCGCTCGACGGAGCACCGATGGTTGGGAACTGTATGCCTTCGGCAGGGGCGATGAATCGGGCTTCGTTTGGGGATGTGAAGCCGGTAGCTTTTCGGTCGTGCCAGGGCTTGCTCTCAGCAACCACGAGCAGTTTGCACAGGGATGTGTCTTCCGAAATCTCGTGTTGCAGGACTCAGCCTTGGAGCCGCTCGCGGAGCCAAAGAAATCCGTGCAGCGGGACCAACGGATGTCCGCACACATGTTGGAGTTCACGGCCGATGATGGCGAGCGTGTGAGGGCGGAATGGTGACATAGTTGCTCACAGGCGCCTTCAAGGCCCGGTGCATGGTCATACCGCTCCTGCGCGCAGTCGCCGCAATCTCCAGCAAACTCGCCCAACCTCCGCAACTCGGCCCTCGTGTGGGTCGCCTGCGCTCATCATGCCTGGGAGGCTGGAATTTTCAACGAAAGTGCATGCGCCGGAAGTGGCGCTTTATAATAGAAACTGCGAACTGATGCCGACCATTCTCTATGTGCAGGGCTGGCGGTTTCACTTCTATTCGAATGAGGGCAATGAGCCGATGCACGTGCATGCGGTGAAGGGAGAAGCGGAGTGCAAGTATTGGCTGCACCCGGACGCCTTCGATATCGATGAGGAGTTTGAGTACAACTGTACGCCGCGGTTGAGACGCGAGGTACGTCAGATCATTTTTCAGCATTTTGACCAGATCGTCGCGGCTTGGCGCGAACACTTTGGAGGGCATCGTGCATAGTAGAACAAGGCCGGTTTTGGCGAAGGCCATCGAAACAACACCCGAAGCGCTGATTGTAGTCACGGAAGCCGGTTCTGTCTCAATCCCCTGGGAGGACTGTTCCGAGCGCCTTGCCCGTGCGTCTCTCATCGAACGCAGCCGGGCGGAACTCTCGCCGTCCGGCTATGGCATCCACTGGCCGCTAATCGACGAGGATCTCGCTGTCGGCCCGCTGCTTTTTTCCCCCTCCGTCTCCTTACGCCGAAACAATATTAGTGCATAATGTTCTTATGCCGAGAGGCGAAGGAGCATGTGCATGAAGTATCGTCCCATCGGCGAAATGAAGTGCCCGTTCTGTGGACAACTGAATCTGGTTACAAGCGCCACGGGCTCAGCGGCGACGTCTATCGTTGTGCCGCGCGTCTGGCGCGCGCCGGGGCGGTCATCGCCGTCGCCGATGTGAACTTCGATGGCGCGGCGGAGGTGGCACAATCGATCGGCGGCTTGTCATTCCCCGTTCACCATCGACATCACGCTTCCCGATTCCGTGAATGCGGCCGTGGCCGAGGTGCTCTCGCGCACCGGTCGCACCGCGCCGGTGTGGGAAGTCACCGACGAGGACTGGCAACAGATCATCGCGGTAAATATGACCGGTGTCTTCTACTGTTGCCGCGCCGTGCTGCCACATATGCGCGCGCGCCGCTACGGGCGAATTGTCAACATCGCCTCAATCGCGGGCAAGGAAGGCAATCCCAATATGTGCGGCTACTCCGCCACCAAGGCGGCGGTGATCGGCTTCACCAAGTCGGCCGGCAAGGAAGTCGCCACCGAGGGCATCTGCGTGAACGCCGTGGCGCCGGCGGTGGTGCGCACCAAGATCCTGGAGCAATTGACGCAGGCCCAGGTCGACTACATGACCGAGCGCATCCCCATGCGGCGCACCGGAACGCCGGAGGAGATTGCCGCGGCGGTACATTTCCTGGCCAGTCCTGATGCCGCGTTCGTGACCGCGCAATGCTACGACGCCAGCGGCGGGCGGGCGACGTATTGACATGGGTTTTGCCACGTTAACGCACTACGGTCAATCCCATCGCGCGAAAGTCCGCATCGAAGCTCAGGCAAGGCGCCCATTCGAGGTGTGTCGATACAATCGCGTAAGACAGCGCGTCGCACAGGGACAGCTTCAGGTCCCGCTTGCGTAAGAAAAGCCGGATTGCGGCGATCCGATCGTCTTCGTCCGGCTGGATTACGGTGAAATCCGGAACCAATCTGATGAGGAATTGCGCGGCGGCGCCGTGCGCGAGGCGATATCGCAACAACGTGGCAGTCTCCGAAACGACGTCCCACGTCGTAAAGACCGCAATCTGGCCGATGGCAATCTGCTGGGCGATACGCATTGCGGCGGCATGATCGGGATCTCTTGCGTTCAGGAGCGCGAAGAAATACGACGTGTCCGCGAAAGCCCTACCGGCGCTTTCGAGGACCGGTGAAGGGCTTATCTCCATACAGGTGCTCTTTGTAGTTTGCCGCCGTCACCTCGCCTGCTTCACCGTGAGTTTTCCGCAAGCCTG
>PMVV01000477.1 GCA_003166475.1 Bryobacterales bacterium
ATGGGGGTTTTGTTGGACATAGGGAAATCTAAACATATAGGATTGCGGCGGGTGACGCAACCGCTGGACGCGGGATCATTGTTGAGAGCTTCGGCAGGCGTCCACGAAAACCCGCGGTGTCACGATCTTGGTTTGGCCAAAGCGTTTCGGTTGTCATCGGGATCGTCGCAGATTCTTACAGCGGCGGTGGGTGTCACAACGATACATCGCCGCCACAGAAGCGGCAGGAAACCCTCCAGCTCGGTTTCGGTCCAGCCGAACTTTCGGGCCAACACTTCCGCAACCTCTTCCATGATCGGGTGTGAAATGCAAAGTTCCAGTGTGTCTTGGGCCTCGATCGCATCGAAAACCGCTTGCGGCACTCCGCCGAAGACCAAGGCGGAAATGTAGACGTTGGAGTCTACGATGATTCTGGTCACTTGGTTTTTTTGTTACCGTTCTTGGCGCGCTTCTCCTCGCGGTATTCGTGAACGAGACGGGTTACATCGTCCTGCGCGATGCCAAGGGCTTGGGCTTTGGGCTGGGCGATGGCCTGAACTCGCTGCCAATACTGCTCGGAAGCGATACGTTTCAGGCCTTCACGGAAGACACCGCTGAGGCTGCGGTTGGTGGCTCGGGCCAGGCGCTCGGCGACCTTCAGGTCCGCCGGCGACATCGAAATGGACACGGTTTTGGTGGTTCGCATCTTGGTCTTGCTGGTTAATACTGAGTATTATTATAGCCTCAGCAGCAGCCATCAAGTCGCGAGTGAATACGCCAGGTCAACGCGCGTTAACAGGTCAACGCGCGTTAAAAGGCCGGACCCGTCAAAGAAGGTCGGCGGAGCGCGATGCGACGATGGGGCAGGCGCTTTCGCCCGCCAGTTTCGGCACGGTCCCCCG
This sequence comes from Bryobacterales bacterium, assembly GCA_003166475.1. Lineage (GTDB taxonomy): Bacteria > Acidobacteriota > Terriglobia > Bryobacterales > Bryobacteraceae > Bog-159. The sequence goes on from PMVV01000477.1 coordinate 882, forward strand.
GAACAACAAAGGCCCGCCTCTTGCAGGCGGGCCTTGTCTTGAACCATCCTCGTTTCCCGGCCCGGCAGAGACCGGCAACTCTGCATCGCCTAATTGAACGGACGGTTCAGCCTACGGCTTGCATTGCACCGCTAGCGCCCCGGCGAGACGCTTCGCGTGGACTGGTATGTCCAGCTCAGCTTTGAGAAATCGAGCGGAGTGGCGGGGTTGGTCAGGACCGTGAACGTGCCGCTGCTGGCGGCCTGACTGTTGGCCGGGGCCAACGCGAAATTCAGTGCGCCTTGCCCCATCACCTGAATACTGGAAGGATCGAGGCTCGTCAGATTGGCCGTGATGGGGCCCACGGCCGTCGTCTCCCTGTTCAACAGATCGGCCCGGTACGTCATGTACGACTGCGTGCCTGTAACGGCTATCTGCCTCACGAGAGAGTAATTGACCATGTCGAGGTTGGCAAAAGGGGCCCCCATGTTTTGGGACTGCCCGGGCACGCTATTGGTAAAAGACACTTCGTTGATGCCAGGTCCCATCTCAGCAGCGACGCAGCCGGGAATTGGCTGGCAGCCGGCGCTCGGCGTGCTTGCGCCATTCACCGTGACTGCCGGCGCCGCATAGCCGGTTGGCACCGTTTCCGTAACGGTCTCCGAGGTTCCAACCTCGAACCTGCCAGGGACTAGGGCGCAATAGCCGCCTTGGTCCAGGGGGCCCGCCTCCACCGTAAAAGGCGTTCCCGCGTTTACCGTGAAAGTAAAAGGCGTATTGGCGGCAACACCCGCGCCGGCTATCTTGCAGACCTTCATCTGACCGGGCGGAGCTTCATAATTTGTAAAAGTCGCGATGGTTTCCGTCGAGGTGTCGCCCGCGGTGGCGGATGGCACCACAAGTACGGTGGCGGTTCGTGTTTGCAGGTCGTACGATTCCAGGAGATTCTCCTTTTGGGATCTCGGCGGCGCACTGTAGCCGAACGCCGTGATCGCGCTGACACCGACGCCTTGCACCGGCAGTTCGGTAATTGTGGCCGTTTGGGGAGCAACCGGAATAGGTCCTGAGCACTCGCCAACGGGAACCATGAGCGGATTTGCGCTGCTGCTGAAAGCGCTCCCCGACACGGTGAAGCTGTAGATTCCGTTAGCGGGGACCGGGTTCCTGGTGGACGACGATTTACAAACCTCAACGTAACCCTCGGGACCGAAGGCTAACCCGCCCGCGCCGTAGGTGCTATTCCCACAGCCTTGGCAGCCGTTGAAATCGATCTGAAAGGGAAGCTCTCCTATTTCCGCAGCACTGAGCTGAGGCGTGAAATTGAATGTCGCGAGGCCGGCGTTATCGCTGCTGGCTACGTGGTCGAAGACCACATACAGCGTACCCGTCGGACCAAAGGCAATCTCCTGCACATTGCTTATGAGCGCGATGTCGCCATAAGTAAAGGCGGCGATTGCGGTAGCGGTGCCGATGGTGACGACAGTATCGTTAGAGCGATCGCTTCCAAGAAGGACACCGTTTGAAAAGGCAAGGCCCAGGATTTGAAGTGGAACACGAACGCCGACGCCCTGGTAATATACGCTGCCTACGAGAGTCAGCGTCGGCGGCCCCGAACCGAGATTGATCTTGACCAGTTCCTGCGCCCCATAAGCATTCACTACATAGAGATTCTCGGTTCCATCGAAAGCCATGCCGCTCCATTCGTTCTGGATGGAGCCCTGGGCGTAGTAAGGCAGCGTGAGCAGAGGGATTGTTGCACCTGTGTTCAGATTCACCGTGACCAGAACACCTTGCGCGGTGATCCCATACATCAAACCGTCGATGTTATCGTAGGCAAGCCCGCGGATTTCCGCTGTTTGTCCTCCGGCTCCCTGCAGGGTAGTCGGCCCGATTGCCGTCGCGGTGAATATGCCTCCCACGAGAGGCGCCCCGAGGTCGACGGACATCAGGGTGTTGGTGTCGCTGGTTGGGCTTGTTCCGCTAACATTGTTTTGCGTCACAATGTAAAGAATCGGGTTCGCTCTTGCGCCGGATGGCAGTCCGGCGGCCAGGAGCAGCGGCATCGCTGCCGCGATTGCGAGATTGAACCTGAAGTGTCCGTGCCGCGAAACTTCGCGGCCGGGTTGTTTTACGGCTGCTGTGATTTGACTCGTCATACGCTCTTCTCCTTAATTAACTTGGCCGGATCTTCCCCGGCTAATGGCCCGCACCTCTCCGCCGACGGGCATCTGGCCGGGATTTTGCGGCCCGGCCAGATCGTCAGCGGAATCGCATGCCGGACGGCGGCCTCTAATGCCCCGGCGAGATGCTCCGCGTGGACTGGTACGTCCAGCTCAGCTTTGAGAAATCGAGCGGAGTGGCGGGGTTGGTCAGGACCGTGAACGTGCTGCTGCTGGCGGCCTGACTGTTGGCCGGAGCCGACGCGAAATTCAGCGCGCCTTGCCCCATCACCTGAATACTGGAAGGATCGAGGCTCGTCAGACTGGCCGTTATGGGGCCCACGGCCGTCGTCCCCCTGTTCAACAGATCCGCCCGGTACGTCATATACGACTGCGTACCCGTAACGGCTATCTGCCTCACGAGAGAGTAATTGACCATGTCGAGGTTGGCAAAAAGGGCCCCTATGTTTTGCGACTGTCCGGGCACGCTATTGGTAAAAGACACTTCGTTGATGCCAGGTCCCATCTCGGCAACGACGCAGCCGGGGGTTGGCTGGCAGCCGGCGCTCGGCGTGCTTGCGCCATTCACCGTGATCGCCGGCGCCGCATAGCCGGCTGGCACCGTTTCCGTAACGGTCTCCGAGGTTCCAACCTCAAACGTGCCGGGGACTAAGGCGCAGTAGCCGCCCTGGCCCAGGGGACCCGCCTCCACCGGAAAAGAGGTTCCGGCAATCACCGTGAAAGTAAATGGCGTATCGACGGCAACACCAGCACCGGCGATCTTGCAGACCTTCAGTTGACCGGGCGGAGCTTCGTAATTTGTGAAAGTCACGAGGGTTTCCGTCGAGGTGTCGCCCGGGGCGGACGGTGGCACCAAGAGTACCGTGGCGTTTCGTGTTTGCAGGTCGTACGATTCCATGAGATTTTCCGGCAGGGAGTTCGGCGGCGCACTGTAGCCTACCGCCGTGATCGCGCTGACACCGACGCCTGGCGCCGGCAGTTCGGTCACTGTGGCCGTTGCGGTGCTAATCGGGATAGGTCCTGAGCACTCGCCAACGGGAACCATGAGCGGATTTGTGCTGCTGCTGAAGGCGCTACCGGTCACCGTGAAACTGTAGACCCCGCTAGCTGGGACCGGGTTTGTGGTGGACGACAATTTACAAACCTCTATGTAACCGTCCGGCGGCGTGAAGCTGCCCTGCAATACTACACCTGTGTAGATGGATTCGTTGTACACGACAAGCGTGAGGGTATTCACGGGCAAGAAGCCTGTCGTGATGGTCACGGTGGGGCTGAGCGGCGACCATCCCGTCCAACACGTGTTCGGCGCCCCGTTGAGACCGATTTGGTTGCCGTTGAGGTAGGCGCACACCCAGTTGTCCGCCGCTACGCTGAAGCTGAGCACCCCGGCGTCGCCACTGAAGGTTGCTTGATACGTATAGTATCCCCTGGCGTACTCAGTTCCACCGGGATCGCCCTTAGAAGACGGTTCGGTCGCGATCCAGTGAAGCCCTGAGGGCGCTGGGCCCCAAACAGGGTCTCCAATTGGCACCGCCGGCCCGGAGGTGTTGCCGGTCGGCGCGAGGGTTTTGTTTGGGTTGGGCACAATGTTCCAGATTGGATCGGATGCCGTGCCTACCGTTCCCGGAGCCTGGCCCGTTCCCAGGTTGCACGGGACGCTAGCGGGAGTGCCGACACATGCGACGGGGGTCTGGCCCGCAAGCCCGCCGGCGCCAATTGCCAGCAGCGCAGCACAACCTGCCAACATCCCGATTCTGTAAGTTTTCACTTTCGCTATTCTGTATGTTTTCATTTTCGTTTCTCCTTTGCCGTTTGTCTGTTGAAGACCCACTCACCCAGAGATGCACCATCCCGATCCCGATCTTTTGCTTCGCCCGGCAAGGCCGGATAAAAGTTGGTGCCGAGGAGAGTTTCAGGTCCCCCTCTCACTCATCAAATGCGCGAATCGCGGAAAACGGGGTCATTATCGGTAACCGGCTTGTAACAATTGCGGGACTTGTGTCACAATCAATCAGCCGAGGGTTTTGTGGGTGTGAACCGGGGAGGGGAACGATGACGAGCCTGCCGGACCTGCTATGGGAATCAAAACAAGGCCCGCCGTCTGCTTCCGCACCCGCGTTCGTAGACCTGGTCTACGACGAGCTGCACCGCTTGGCGTCGTCCCTGCTCCGCCACGAACGGGCCGCCCACACTCTGCAAACCTCCGGCCTGGTGAACGAGGCCTTCCTGCGGCTTTCGGCGGCGCGATCCCTGCGCGTGGAGGACCGCCAGCACTTCCTGCGCATTGCCGCCCGTTCCATGCGCCAGATCCTGATCGATTACGCCCGCAGCCGCGGCACGCAAAAGCGCGACGGCCTGGAGCGCGTGGATCTGGATGCCTGCCAGAGCGAACTGATCTCCACGAACCGGACAGACGAGCTCCTGGCGTTGGATGCCGCTCTGGTCCGCCTCGCCAAGATGGATGCGCGGCAGGCGCAGATCGTGGAGCTGCGCTTCTTCGCCGGGCTATCGGTGGAAGAGACGGCGGAAAACCTGGGCATTTCCCAGAAGACCGTAAAACGCGACTGGTCCGTGGCGCGCGCCTGGCTTCGCGGGGCCATCGAAGGCAGCCACGGCGCATGAACCCGCCCAATGCGGAGGCGCCCGGCTGGCAGCGCGTGAAGGAAATCTTCGCGGAGGCCAGCGACCTGCCGGCCGGCGAGCGGGCCGCCCACGTGCATCGAGCCGCGGCGGGCGACCAAGCCGTGGAACATGAGGTGCTGCGTCTCCTGCGCCTGGATGAAGGCGCCGAGGAATGGATGGCGGGCTTGCGGCCGTCCACCGAAGTGGTGCAATCGGCAGCCGAGCTGCACGCCTTTTTCCCCGGCCAGGTGCTCTTCGCGCGCTACGAAATCCAGCAGTTCCTGGCCGTGGGCGGCATGGGTGAGGTTTACAGCGCCCACGATCTGCAGCTTGACCAGCGCATCGCCATCAAGGTGATCGCCGGTGAATTGGCCACCGCCGACCAACTTTCGCTTCTGAAGCGCGAGGTGCAGGCCGCGCGCCGCATTCAACACGCCAACGTTTGCCGCGTCTTCGATCTGGTCCAGACAGAGGTCGCGCGCGGCCGAGGCGCGGTCTTCCTGACCATGGAGTTGCTGGAAGGCGAGACGCTCAGCCAGAAGCTGCACCGCGAAGGCGCACTCACCGAGCGCCAGGCCATGCCGCTGATCCGGCAGATGGTAGCGGCGCTCTCGGCGGCGCACCAGGCGGGCGTGATCCACGGCGATTTCAAAAGTTCCAATGTGATGATCGTGCCGCGCGAAGGCGGGTCGGCGCGCGCGGTGGTCACCGATTTCGGGCTGGCGCGGCGGATGGCGCCGGGACGCGGGCAGACGCTGCTGTCGTCATCGCTGAGCAGACTGGCCGGCTATGGCACTCCCGCCTACATGTCGCCGGAGCAGATCCAGGGCGGCAAGGCCAGCCAGGCGGCCGACATTTATGCGCTGGGCTTGGTGCTCTACGAGATGCTGACCGGCGAGTTGCCGTACGGCGAGGACTCGCCGCTGGCCATGGCGGTGAAGAAATCCCGCGAGCCTCCCGTGGCGCCGGAATCGCTGTCGCCGGCGCTGCGGCGAACCTGGTCCGCCGCGATCCTCAAGTGCATGGCGGCCGAACCGGCCCGGCGCTTTCCGGATGTGCGCGAGGTGCTCACGCATCTGGAAACGCGCACCCGCAGAGGGCTGTGGTGGAAGCTGATTCGCAGGCGGCATCGCCGGTTGCTGCGCATCGGCGCGGCCGTGGCCGGCGTAGCGGCCGTCATCGTGTTGGCCCGATGGCTATGGCCGGCCGAGCCCGGCGCGCAGGCCGTGGCGGATTGGCAGCAGGGCGTGTACGATCTGCAGGCCGGGGAGTCGGTCGCCGCGGCGCGCCGTCTGGAGCTGGCGCTCGCCCAACACCGGCTCCCGCCGGTGGCGCATGCGTATCTCGCGTGGGCCTGGCACGAGTTGGGATTCACCGCCAAAGCCGAAACCGAGCTATCGGCCTCAGGCCGCAAGCCGTTGCAGCCCGACGCGGATCGCCAGTTTGAGCAGGCCGCCGCGGCCATATTGCATGGACAGCCGGCGCAGGCTCGCGCAATCCTGGCGCACAGAGGCGTATTGGCCGACCTGGCGTTCATTGACGATCGACTGGGCCGTCCCACGGCGGCGGAGGAATGGAAGAGGGTTGCGGCCCAGTTTCCGAATCACCCGGCCGCGCATCTACGCGTAGCCCAATGGCTCGCCAGGCAAGGCCAATGGAAGCAAGCCGAGCGCGAATTCATCCTGGCGGAGACCTACTTCAGCGCTCTGGGCGATACCGATATGGTGCGCGCGGTTTCCGCCCGCCGCGGCTTCGCACGCGTCGAAAGCGGAGATCTCGACCAGGCTCGAGATGACCTGCCGTCGCTCTTCAGCCTGCAGCCGCGTCTGCCCAATACAGGCTATGCGCCTTGCGAGCGAACCGTCACGCTGATGTCGGGACAGGACGACAATTTCGCGCTGCCGGTCGATCCGATCCCTTACATGAGTCCGGGCTTCGACGCCGACAAGAAACGGGCCACCGAAGAGCATCACAAGCAGTTTAATGAGGAACTCGACGACGTGACCCTATATGCCTCTATCATTCTCCCGCGGCTCACATTCTGCCAGGGCCGGATCGAGATTCACATGCGCAAGGGAAAATCGGGTTATCAAAACGACTCGGTGGGTTACGGAGTCGCCCCCTGGGGTAATGACCGCACTTTGCCGAATTCGGGTCCCCTGTTCATTTGGGCCGACAGGCCCGACGAAAACGAAAGGTTGTATACGGTGGGGATACCCGGGGACTTTCTGCTGGATGTGCAGCGGGCGCAATTCTCCAAGAAAGTGACTTCTCTCGATTTCACCATCGGCGACGATACCACCGTCGACTACATCAAGCTCACGCTGATCTATTAAGATGCAAACTCTGCGCCTGATCATTCTGGTGGGGATCGCTTATGGCGCGCGCGCCCAATCCGGATGCGTTTCCGCGCCGCCTGGCATCTCGGCATGGTTCACTTTCGACGAGCCGCTGTTTCGCCAGCCGGGTGACCACCGCCCCCAGCGGGTACCGGGTTTGGTTGGCTCCGCGCTTCGCTTCAACGGCATCGACCAGTACTTCGAACTCCCCGCGTCTACGCCTGGCTTGGACGTGGGCGAAGACAACTTCACCATCGAGCTGTGGATCCGCACGAAGCAGTCCGTAAATACGCCGCCCAGTATCGTGGACAAGCGCGGCCATCAGCCGATAGGCTACCTGATCTACATTTACCAGGGACGCCCTGGTCTGCAGCTCACTGACGGAGGCTCGGTGAGCGGCGCGGGTGCCGGAACCGGAATCGCCGACGGGCGCTGGCACCATGTGGCCGGCGTCGTGAAGCGTCTGCCACCGCAGGCGGCTGCCATGTTTTTGGACGGAGTGCGCCAGGACCAGGCCACGCGATACGCCACCTTGTCGAACCTGGATGTTCCACAGCCCCTCTGGCTCGGTCGCCACCACGCCAACAGATTAGTGGACCGCGAAAACATCTATTTCCAGGGTGATATCGACGAGCTGACTTTCTACCGGCGCGCGCTGACCACGGCGGAGATCCGATCCATCTTTCGCGCCGGCGCCCACGGAAAGTGCCACGCCAATCCGCCGAGCCGCGCACGTCAGTAAGCGGTACCCGCACCACCGGACGATCCTACACTCCCATAAATATGGGACAATGGCGACCGATGAAGACGACCCTGGAAATCCCGGACGACCTCTTCAGGCGGGCCAAGTCGGCGGCGGCCGAGCAAGGCATTCCGCTCCGGGAACTGGTGTCGGAGGCGATCGCGGGAGACTTGCGTGCCCGGGGATCCAGCGACAAGCCCTGGCTCAAAACGTTCGGCAAGCTACGGGGCCTGCGCCACGAGACAGTGCGCATTAACCGGATTATCGAGGAGCAGTTTGACCAGATTGAACCCGAGGACTGGCAGTGATCCTGGGCCAAAGTGGGGCGGACGCCCGCGTCCGCGCGCGACCCCCTGGNNGCCGCGTGTTGGTGGTGGACGAGGGCACGGCCGGGCTGTACGCCGAGGTCCGCGACGAGCTGAAGCGCAGCGGCCGCCCGATACCTGGCAATGACCTATGGATTGCGGCGTTAGCGCGTCAGCACGCCTTGCCGGTAATTAGCCGCGACCAGCACTTCGATTCTGTTCCGGGACTGAAGCGGGTCGGCTGGTAGAACGCTGCCTCCCTGGTCTTGCACTACCGCGCCATCAGCCGCGCCATAATCCGGCTCAGCGGCGCATCCGCTGGCGGCAGCGAACCGCAAGCCTGCGTGCCCGCCGTCCAGAGTTGCTCGGCCACCGACGCGTTGTTCTCTATCGCGTCGCTGTACGATGGCGGCCGCCTCCCCTTCG